>NCCO01000114.1 GCA_002279705.1 Allobosea sp. 12-68-7 | reverse complement strand
GGGGCAGGCCGCGCGCGGCCACGCGGTCGGCATCTTCTGCGATTCGACGACCGGCGGGCGCCGCGCCGACGAGGTCTTCGCGGAGCTCTCGGGCCAGCTCTCTCTGGGAATCACGCGTGTGCCGATGTCGCGGTATCCGAGCGTCACCGATGCCCGCGCGCAGATCAGCGCGGTCTCGCTCCGCGCGCGCCTGTCTCCCGACGTGGTCCACTGCCATGGCTCGAAGGGCGGAGTCTATGGCCGATTGCCGGCCCTCATCACCCCCGGGCGGCGCTATGTCACGGCCTACACGCCCCATGGCGGGAGCTTCAACTACAAGCCCGGCGGCACCGAGCATAAGGTCTACATGGCCGTCGAGCGGCTGCTCGAGCGCGCCACCGACATGTTCCTGTTCGAGAGCCGGTTCATCGCCGGGCGCTTCGAGGCCTATGTCGGCCATAGGCCGACGACGGACCACCGCATCGTCCTCAACGGCATCTCCGACCCCGAATTCGAGCCGATCGATCACCGCGAGGCGCCATTCGACCTCGTCTATCTCGGCGAACTGCGCTCGGCCAAGGGCATCGACACGCTGATCGAGGCGCTCAGCCTGCTGAAGAGCCGTGACGGGATCACGCCGCGCATGCTGATCGTCGGCTCGGGGCCCGACGAGGCGGAGCTGCGCGCGCTGACCGTCTCGCGCGGGATCGCCGACCAGTGCGTCTTCGAGCCGCCCGGGCCGATCCGCAAGGCCTTGTCGCGCGCGCAGGTGATGGTCGTGCCCTCGCGCGCCGAATCCCTGCCCTATGTCGTGCTCGAGGCGGCGGCGGCGGCCCAGCCTCTCGTCTCGACCGATGTCGGCGGGATCAACGAAATCTACGGGCCGCGCCATCGCCACCGGCTGATCCAACCCAACGATCCGCTCGTCATGGCCGACGCGATCGGCCGGGCGCTGGCGGCACCGGAGGCAGATCGTCACGCGGAGGCGACCGATCTCGCCGCCCATGTCCGCGACACGTTCCGGCTCGCCCCGATGATCGACGGCGTCACCGCCGCCTATCGCGACGCGCTGGCCAGGCGCCGAGGCGCCTGACCGCTCAGAGCAGCTTGAGCGCGACGACACCCACGAGCACGAGCGCGATCCCCGCCCAGCCCGTGGGCCGGATGCGCTGGCCGAAGACCAGCGCGCCGATGATCGCGGTGACCACCAGCCCGGCTCCGCCCCAGACCGCATAGGCGACGGACAGGTCCATGCCGCGGATCGCCTGGGCGAGCGCGGCGAAGGCGCCGATCACAAGCGCGAGGCCGGCCAGCCCCGGCAGGCGCCGGCGCATGCCGTCGGAGAGCTTGAGCAGGCAGGAGCCGAGAACCTCGAGCACGACGGCCAGGGCGAGCCAGGCGAGGGCAAGCGTCTGCGGCAGCAGGGCGGAGGTCATGCCGGCCTCCCCTGCGCCGTCCGGACCGGAGCGTCACCGACGCCACGCTCCAGCAGGAGGATGCCGGCCAGGATCGCCGCCAGGGCGACGATGCGCTCCGCCGTCAGATGCTCGCCGAACAGGAGATGGCCGACGACAGCGATACCGACGATGCCGAGCCCCTCCCAGACCGCATAGGCGACGGCGAGCGGAATGACCCGCAGCGCGATCGAGAGCAGGGCGAAGGACAGGCCGATCAGGGCCAGCGGCAGGAACGCCACGAGCCAGGGTGCGGACACGACGGATTTCAGCGCGGCCGTCGCGACGATCTCGACGGCGATGGCCGCGAGCAGGAAGAACCAATGGGAAGACATGTTGCACACGGGCGAAGCCGGCAACGGACGCCACGGAGGCAGCGCCGGAGGGCTCAGCGAAAGTTCGAGGTTGAGATCAGCATCCGGTCGAAAAAGGCTTTCGGCACTTCGATCCCGAAAGCAGCACGGCGACGGCGATCCGACGGCGGGGCCGGAACTTCAATCGCGCAAAAATGTGCTTCTCAGACACTCATCACACAGCGATATAGCCTCGCGATTGCTTTGCGTCAACCTCAAACGTCTTTTTTCAAGGGCCTCGGCCGGTGGACGACGCATGAAACACGCGATTTCGACTGCAACAATACCTTGATCGGGCTGGGAAAAATCCGATTTCCGCAATGTGGCGGGCGGCCCCGCCGCCACAGGCGTTCGCAGCCGGGTTCGCGCCGGCAACGGGCGCGCCACGAAACAGCGATCGGTCGGATTAAGCCTTCCGTGAGCATTTTCCGGTAGGCCGATGGCACGATCGGCTGGCCGGCAGAAAGCAATGCGTCCGGCGATGCCGACCGCGACGGGGATGTGACGTCATGGGTGCCTTCGATGTCCGCGATCTGATGAAGGCGGATGCGGCCGCCTCGGCCACGCCGGAGATGTTCGGCCCGGCGCGAAGCGGGACGCGCGTGTTCCATCCGCTCGCCGAGCGGATCGCGGCGATCCCGGTCAAGCCGACGCTGTCGCCCGTGATGATCGAGGGGCTGGTGCGCCTGCTCGACGTGCTCGCCATCCTCGCGGCGGGCGGGCTGATCTACTGGCTCTATGCGGCCGGCAACACCGAGAGCACCCTGCCCTATCAGGTCACGGTTCCGGCGCTCGCGGTCGGGGCGCTGGCGGCCTTCCAGGCGCTGCATCTCTACCATGTCGGTGCGCTCAGGAATTTCATCGCGATGGCGGTGCGGCTCGCCAGCGGCTGGACGCTGCTGTTCCTGATCACGCTCGCCGCCTTCTTCTTCCTCAAGATCGGCGACCAGGTCTCGCGCGTCTGGCTGCTCGGCTTCTACAGCGTCGGCGCCGCCGCCCTGCTCGGCGAGCGGCTGGCGGTGACGCTGGCGGTGCGCCATCTGACGCGCTCGGGCCGACTCGAGCGGCGGACCGCCATCGTCGGCGGTGGCGAGGGTGGCGAGGCGCTGATCAAGGCGCTGGAAGCCCAGCGCGACACCGGCCTGCGCATCTGCGGCGTCTTCGACGACCGCAACGACGACCGTTCGCCCGATCTCGTCGCCGGCTATCCCAAGCTCGGCACGATCGACGACCTCGTCGAGTTCGCGCGGCGCACCAAGCTCGACCTCGTCATCTTCACCCTGCCGATCTCGGCCGAGGCGCGCCTGCTGGCGATGCTGCGCAAGCTCTGGGTGCTGCCGATCGACATCCGCCTCTCGGCGCATATGTCGAAGCTGCGCTTCCGGCCGCGCTCCTATTCCTATTTCGGCGCCGTGCCGGTGCTCGACGTCTTCGACCGGCCGATCGCCGACTGGGACATCGTCGTCAAATGGGCCTTCGACAAGGTCGTCGGTGCGCTGGCGCTGATCGTCCTCTCGCCGGTGATGCTGGCCACCGCGATCGCGATCAAGCTCGATTCGAAGGGGCCGGTGCTGTTCCGGCAGAAGCGCTACGGCTTCAACAACGAGCAGATCGAGGTCTTCAAGTTCCGCTCGCTCTATCACGAGATGACCGACCACACCGCCGCCAAGCAGGTGACCAAGGACGATCCGCGCGTCACCCGCGTCGGCCGCTTCATCCGCAAGACCTCGCTCGACGAGCTGCCCCAGCTCTTCAACGTCGTCTTCAAGGGCAATCTCTCGCTGGTCGGCCCGCGGCCGCATGCGCTGCACGCGACCGCCTCGAACCGCGCCTATGAGCAGGTGGTCGACGGCTATTTCGCGCGCCACAAGGTCAAGCCCGGCATCACCGGCTGGGCGCAGGTCAATGGCTGGCGCGGCGAGACCGACACCGAGGACAAGATCCAGCGTCGCGTCGAGCATGACCTCTACTACATCGAAAACTGGTCGGTGCTGCTCGACCTCTACATCCTGATCAAGACGCCCTTCTCGCTGATGACCAAGAGCGAGAACGCCTATTGAGCGCGCTGGCCGACAGGGGCCGTGCGGAGCCGGCGCGCCGCGGCGGCCTGCGCATCTCCTATGCCGCGCTCAAGCGCGGCGCGCTCTGGCTGCTGACCGCCTCGAGCGGGCTGGCGCTGATCGAACCCTCGCCCTACGAGGTGGTGTTCCTGCTGGCCGTCTTCGTCTTCGCGATCACCGGCATCCGTTTCTCGCAGAAGCTCCTGCCGCTGGCGCTGCTGCTGCTGCTCTACAACATCGGCGGTACCTTCTCGCTGATCCCCTGGATGGATGAATCGGCCTCGGTGCGCTTCACCGCCGTGTCGGTCTATCTGATGGTGACCGCGGTGTTCCTGGCCGCGATCATGGCCGACGACGCGCTGGGACGCCTCGAAACGCTGCGGCGGGGCTATCTCTTCGCCGCCTGGGGCGCAGGCCTCGCCGGGCTGCTGGGCTATTTCGACGTGGCGGGGCTGGGGTCCGTCTTCACGCTCTATGGCCGCGCCTCGGGCACCTTCAAGGACCCCAACGTGCTCGGCCCCTTCCTGGTGCTGCCGATCATCTATGTGCTGCAGCACATCCTGACCGGTCGGCTCGGGCTGATGCGCGGGCTCCTGCTGATGAGCGTGCCGGTGGTGGCGCTGTTCCTGACCTTCTCGCGCGGCGCCTGGGGCAATCTCGTCGCTGCCGCGCTGTTGATGATCGCGCTGACCTTCCTGACCGCCCCGAATGCGGCGCGGCGTGCAAGGGTCGTGGCGCTGACGCTGACGGCGCTCGGCCTGCTGACTGTCGCGCTGCTCTTCGCGCTCTCCTTCGAGAACATCCGCAGCGTCTTCGAGGTCCGCGCCAGCCTCGTCCAGGAGTATGATGGCGGCGTCACCGGCCGCTTCGGCAACCAGTTGCGCTCGATCCCTCTGCTGCTGGAGGAGCCCAACGGCTTCGGCCCGCTGCGCTTCCGCTGGCTCTTCCCGGAGGATCCGCACAACGTCTACATCAACGCCTTCGCCTCCTATGGCTGGCTCGGCGGCTTCTCCTGGCTGGCGCTGATGGCGGCGACCTGCCTCGTCGGCTGGCGCCTCGTCTTCCAGCGCTCGCCCTGGCAGAACCATGCGATCGTGCTCTGGTCGGTGCTGTTCGTCACGATCCTGCAGGGGCTGCAGATCGACACCGACCACTGGCGCCACATGTATCTGATGCTCGGCCTGGTTTGGGGGCTCGCCGCGCTGCCGGCACCGCCCGCGGCGCGGCCTCAGCCGCGGTCCTTGCGGACGACGACATAGGCGTAGGTCGTCACGAAATCCCAGCCGATCTTCGCAGCCAGCGCGTTGAAGGCGTGGTCGGCCTGCTTCAGCCCGGGCATCCGGTCGAAATAGCCATGGCCCCAGAAGCGCTGGATGTGGACGTCCGAGAAGCCGGCGCGGGTGAGCATCGGCGTCAGCGTCGCGCGGCTGCCGCGGCACCAGTCGTAATGGGCGGGGAATTTCGGATCGCCACCCCCGTCGCGCCGCGCCGGAAAAAGCGCATGGACAATGGCGCGCGAGGCCTTCTCCGGCAAAACATGGTTGAGCGCGAAGACCGGGGCCCAGAGCGTCGGGAAGAAGGCGAGTGCGACGCCGCCGGGCGCCAGCAGGGCGTGGATGTTGGTCCAGGCGCGCTCGACATCGCCGACATGCTCGAAGACCATGCGCGAGACCATGAGATCGTAGCCGCCGCGGGCGATGTCGGGCTCGGAGAGATCGCCGGCAATGTCGAAGCAGGCCGTCTTCAGCCCGGCCGGCGTCAGCGCCAGTTCGCCGGCATCGATGTCGTTGACGGTCAGTTCGAGGCCGCGGCGATGCGCCTGCTCGGCGTTGAAGAGCGGATCACGCCCACCGCCGATCTCGCAGACCCGGCGCAGACCATAGTGCTGGGCCAGAACGAGGATGGTGGATTCGTAGTTGTCCCAGGCCCATTGCGAGTGCCAGTCCGGCGCGAGCCCGTCGAACAGGGCCGCGATCGTTGCGGGGGACTGCGCCGCCGCGCGCATCGCGGGCCGCACCGGATTCGCCGTGACCGTCGCCAATGACATGGTTGTCTCCGCCTGCAGCCCTTCCCGTCCGCAGAAAACCATGCGCGCAGCGCCGCCGGCCCGCAATCACAGCCTTAATCGACGGTTAATGGCGAGGCGCCCGCCCTGTCCCGCCCTGGCGCAGCCGCCCCTCTCGCCGCAGGCCCGATGAAACAAGCGCGCGAAGCCGATTGCATCCGCGGAACACCGCCACTATAAGCCGACCCGTCGGAGCGTAGCGCAGCCCGGTTAGCGCACTTGTCTGGGGGACAAGGGGTCGGAGGTTCGAATCCTCTCGCTCCGACCATTTTTCCTAATAACGCCAATAGCTTAGACTGCGTTGCCGGGCGGGGGCGCTTTGACGATTGGGAACGAAACGAGCCCAATCCGCAGGTTTCGGGACGGAGAGTCCCGACAGAGTCCCGACAGATGTTCTTGGGCTGTTCGCCTGTCATTATCCTCGATAGGCTCGCTCGCCATGAGGAACCCCCGCCGAGCCTATGATCAGCAAGGCCGTGAGATCGTGCCCGCGACCGTCGGCAGCGAGCGCGCAGCCGGCGTGTACCAGGTCGAGATCTGGTGCGGCGATTGCCACCACCATGCCGAGGTCTCGACCGACGGCATGCCGGCGCAGACGCCGATCCCCGACATCTGCCTGCGCTATCGCTGCTCGGCCTGCGGCGGCCGCAACCTGACCTCGCGGCCCGGCGTGCTCGAGCATTACCGGGTGCTGCAAGAGCGCACCGGCATGGGCCATGGGAACGCGCCGATCCCGCGCCGCGTTCAACCAGCTGGAGGGCAACCCATGCCGAAGGTCGTCATCACCAATATCGAGGAATACGAGGCCGCCACCGCTGAGGTGCAGCGCCTCTCAGGCGCGCCTGAGGACACGCCGGAAGAGCGCAGGCTGATCGACCTCGTGCTCGCGATTGAGATCTGGGACGCCAAGCACGACGACGCGACGGCGTGGAAAGATTGATCGCGCGCGTCCTTGACGGCACCAAGCCTCGCCACGATGCTGCTCCCGGTTGCAGAATCGGGCGGGGCAGAACTCATCGATGAATCCGCATGACCTCGATCATACTATCCTGCACCACATCAACGAGAAAGCTCGGCACCTCGAAGACGTAATGTCGTCCGATGTCGTTGCCTACTTCGGGCAGATCCATCCGCAGATTTTCCGCGTCTTCCGCAACTTCATCGAGGAGGTGAAGTCCAAGTCAGCGCGGAAAGACAACACTCTATCGATCGTTCTCCGCACGCCCGGGGGCTCCGCCGAGACCACCGAGCGCTTGGTTACGGTTGTTCGCCAGCACTACGCAACGGTTAACTTCATCGTGCCCGATACCGCGATGTCTGCTGGCACGATTTTCTGCATGGCCGGCGACCGAATCTTCATGGATTATTCATCATCCCTTGGCCCAATCGATCCGCAGGTGATGGCGCCCGATGGGACAGGGTACGTGGCCGCGCTCGGCTATCTCGACAAGGTCAAGGAGATCACCGGCAAAGGCAACCTGAGCCCCGCCGACGTCGTGTTTCTCCGGAGCCTTGACCTCGGAAAACTGGCTCTCTACGAGCAGGCCCGAGACCTGTCGATCGATCTGCTGAAGAAGTGGCTGGTGCAGTTTAAATTCAAAGACTGGACCCACCACCGGACGACCAACCCAGGGGCGCCCGTGACACCTGCCGAGAAAGAAGCCCGTGCGGGAGAGATCGCAGCGGCGCTGTCGGACCATAAAAAGTGGTTCTCGCACGGCCGCGCGCTCAATCTCCAGAAATTGCAGGAACTTCGCCTCGATATCGACGATTATTCAGTCGATGACGTCAAACGCAACGCCATCCGCGGTTACAACGACCTTCTGACCGCGTACTTTGATCGAATGGGCGTTCCCTTCCACCTCCATAGCCACCTGACGGATTCGCCATGACCCAGCCCACGACACGCCTCAGCCAAGTTGTTGCCGAGCGGCTCGATACGGCAGCGAAACCCGACTTTTCGCCCGAAGTGCTGGATGCCCTGCGGCTTTGCGACATCTTCGAGAGCGTCCGCCCAGAAGAATACCTGACTCCCATTGATGCTCTCGCCGGCTTCAGATCGACCACGCCACGGGAGTACGCCCCCGAGCCGGCGGTGATGTTCAGTCGCCTTTGAACCAAAAAACCCGGCACCGGGCGAGCGTGACCGGGGCGGACGCCTTAGATCATAGTTCGCTCCCGCAGCGAGGCGGCGAGATTGTCGATCGCCTTCCGGAAGGCGGCGACGTCCCCCGTGTTTCGGATGATCCGATCCGGCACGAAATCCATGCGCTCCGACGAATGGGCGTGGCCTGAGGCCGAACCGGCGCCGGGGCGCTCGATCCGCACGACAAGGCCGCCACGGTCGCGGATCGCCTTCGCCTCATTGGCGAAGCGGACATCGTCGGCGACGATCAGCTTCGGCGCTTCCGTCCATGGCTGGCCGGGCGGAGAGCGCTCAACCGCCGCCAGCCATGCCGAAATCCAGAACTCCGGCCCGATCAGGTTGCGGCCCCATTCGGTGCCCAGCCATTGCATCGCCTGTCGCGGGGTGCGCCCGCAGAGCAGCGGCGTGGGCTCTTCCTTGCGGTCGCCGTCGACCTGATCGAGATCGAGGCCGAGCGCCTGCATCATCGCCTTCAGCGGCCCAGCGAATCGCACGCGCTGAAATCGCCAGTGGCGCATCAGATGCTCGGCGGCCGTCGACTTGCCTGCGCCGGCGGGGCCGCAGAAGCCGATCGTGCGGACCCGGAAGGCGGCCGCGCAATGACCCGTGCAGCTCCATTCGTGGTTTTCGAGACCCTTGGCGCAATGGCCGCAGGCGCGGCCCTCGACCAGGCCGACGGGATGAATCGTCATGGCGCCTCGCCTCCTGCTGCGTCGAGGATGGCGATGCGGTTGCGGCCGATCTCGCCATAGTCGCGGTGATAGGTGATGGCATGCAGCGAGCGGCCGGACAGGAAGCCCGAGCCGAAATGCCAGGCGTCGGGAGGGATCGGGGCCTGATGCGTCTCGACGACGACGCCGCCACCCTCGCTCGCCATCAGGCGCTTGTGGTGCAGGTGGAACATGTGGGCATAGCGGAACAGGGTCTCGCCCCAGTCCGCCGCGTAGCGATGCGCCATCAGCTCGGGCATGCGTTCGGCCCGGGCGGCATGCCCATGGGTGGCCGCGAGCAGGACCTTGCCGAACCGATGCCGGAAGAACAGCGACGGATCGTCGTCGACCGTGACGCGCGGCTCGTTGCGGAACCATGCGAGCAGGAAATACGCGACCGCGACAGAGGCGTGCTCGTCGTGATTGCCCTTCAGGATGCGGACGATCACGCGGTCGTGGCGGGCGAGCGCCGCCTCGACGAGCCCGACGAGAAGCCGTGCCGCCGCCTGCACGACCTTGGGATAGCGCCCGTCGACATCGAGCGCATGCCCCGAGCGGGAGGTTCGGTTGTCCTGATTGTCGGAGTGGATGAGATCGCCGCCACCCAGCACGATCGCGGTGGCGGAGCGCGGCGCCTGCGCCACCAACTCGGCCGCCGCGCCGCCGATCACGCGCTCGGCGATCTTTAAATCCCAGTTGGCTTGCGTTTCGCGGCCCCAGGCGAACATGCCGATATGCCAGTCCGCGAGGGGGTAGAGCGTGAGCTGCGAATCGAGACCGGCGACAGGAGCCGTGACGGGAGCGGGGCTCCCGCGCATGCCCCTGAAGGCGCCCTTGAGGGCCGAAGCGATGGCGAACGGGTCGCGCTCGCCGATCTTCGTCTTGACCCATTGCTGGATGATCCGGCCATCAGGATCCGTCAGGGCCGAGACGCCCTTGACAATGTGACCGTCGGGCATCGCGAAGGGATCGCCCGGCGCGATTTTCTGCTCGATCGCGCGGCCCGTGAGCGTGCCGTCGGCCCTGCGCTCCTCGGTCACCCGGGTGATGCGATAACCCGGCAGCACGGGTTCGAAGCCCATCTGTCCGGTCTGCGCGCGCAGCTTCACCTTCCGCAGATGCTGCTGCACGCTGCAATAGCGCAGGCCCATCTCGTCGGCGATCACCTTGGCGATCTGCCCTTCGGTGAAGTGCCGCCGCTCGATCTGCGCCTTCAGCTCATCGTCCCAGTGTCGGCCAGCAACCTTCATCAGGCCGGTTCCCCGCGCGCCGCCTTGACGATCTCGGCGCCCATGCCCCGCGGGATCGGCAGCATCAGGCAGGCCTGAATGCCCTCTCCGAACGCGACGAGCCCGGCATGCGGGCCGATGGCGAGGATCAGCGTCGTCGGGCGCTCAGGCCGGGGCCAGGGGCCGAGCCGCGCTGGCGGCCGCGGCCTCCGGCCCGGTCAGCACATGGATCTCGGCCCCGGCCGCCGCGGCCTCGGCCGCCTCGGAGGCGACGGCTTCGAGCGGGCGACAGCCCGGCTCCTGCGCCAGCAAGGGCGGGATGGTGGCGACCAACAGCAACAGGCCGGCGAAGAGCAGCAGGCCGGCACGCGCGAGCTTCGACATGGCGGGCATCCTTCGGTGGGAGGGGGATGGCGGGTGACCCCCCTCCCCGTCATCCTCGGCCGCCGCAGGCGGTCGGGGATCCATCGGAGGGCGACGCGGGACCAGGATAGCCCGACGATGGATCCCGGCCCGGCCGATGGCCGGTCCAGGATGACGGCAGAGGGAGGGAGAGATCAGGCGGATGGCTTTTGCGAGCGCCGCGAGGGCTGCGGCTGGCCCTCGATGACGCGGTCGATGCGTTCGTTGAGGTGGCCGACCTGCCCGCCGACATCCTTGATCGCGTTCATGATGCGGTCGGTCTGCTCGCGCAGGCCGGTTTTCGAGACATAGGTTTCGGAGACATGCAGCTGGTGGGCGGCGAGCGAAGCCTGAGCGGCCTCCGCCTTGGCCGTGGCCACGGCCGCCGCCGCCATGGCGTCGGTGCGCACGCGGTTGACGATCGTCTCGACGCGCACCCAGGCGCCGGTGACGAAGGCGACGATGCCGATGACGAAGGAGACGATTTCGGAGGTGATCGTCACCGGCGCCCCCGCCCGAAACCGAGCTGCGGGGCGATCTCCTTCAGGGTGTGGCCGCCATTGAAGACGGCGAGCCAGGTCAGCGTCACCGTGCCCCAGGCCGAGATGACATCGGCCAGCGGCAGCAGCGGCTTCACCCCGGCATTGCCGCCGAAGAGCCCGGCGAGCAGGATCACCGCCCAGCCGACGATGATCAGGCCCTGCCAGGCGCCGCGCCAGAACTGCCAGGCACCGAAGCCTTTCTCGATCTCGGCGGCCTGGGCGTCCGAGCCGCGCTGCGCCTCGATCTCCCAGAGCCGGATCATCTCGGGCGCTGCCGCCTCGACCTGCGCGATGACCGGGGCGGCCGCCTCGGGCGCCGTGCGGATCGCCTCGGTCACGGCCTCCGGCGTCGGCGCCGTACCGAGCTTTTCGGCCAGCGTCTCGACGACCTTGCCGGCGAGCCCGCCGACGACGGCGCCGGCAGGGCCGCCGATGGCGCCCCCGACGATGCCGCCGATCTGCTTGGCGCCCTGCTTGAACAACTCGCCCGCGAGCGAGCCGAGGGTGGTGGCGAGATCCATGTCAGGGGCCTTTCGCAGCGGTGAAGAATCCGGACCAGAGCCGCGACCACCAGGAGGCGCGCGGCGTTGGGCGTGGAGCGGCCGGGGGCAGCACGGGGGAGGGCTCAGGCGCGGCAGGGGGCGGAGGCGGGGGCGGAGGCGAAACCGGTTCCGCCCGCGCCATCGGCGGCGGGGCGATCGTCACACCCTTGCCGGGCCAGCTCTCAGGCCACTTCGCCCATTTGCCGCGCTTCAGCCTGGCGGCCTCGGTGCGCATGCGCCGGGCATAGACGCCGTTGAGCCCGCCGCCATTGTAGCCACGCTCGATTCCGTCGAAATCTTCGCGAACCAGCTCGTCCTTCAGCTTCTTGTCGACGAGGAAGCGCCCGAAGGCGCGCAGCTGGTTGGCCTCGGAGTCGACGAAGGCCTCGAACATGGCCTTCGCTGACCGGTAGCCGCAAACCGCATGGTTGAAACCCATGATCTGGAAGCGGCCGACGCTGATGGCGTTGAAGGCGGCGTTCTCGTCGAAGGCGATCATCCGCGCGAGGAGCGCATAGCGCGGCCCGGGGCCATTGGTCATGCGCTTGTAGTGGCCGGAGGCCTTCGTCGCCGCGTAGGACAAAGTGGCGAGGCCGAGCCGGCGAGCCTCGGCGCGCCGCGCCGCCGGCAGGTAGTCGTCGAACTTGTGCGGCTCGGGCAGGATCTTGATCCGCCCGTCGTCGAACCAGCCGAAGCCGTTGGACTCGACCTCGGCAATCGCTTCGAGACTGGCCGGGTGGCAGCCCAATTCGCGTGCGAGCGCGGCCATGTCGTCATTGGAGATGGCCGCCGCGCGGCCCTGGCCCAGCATCATGTCAGGCTCCGAGCATGAAAAAGCCCGCACGCGGCGGGCAGGGAACCTGTAAGCAGGACTTACAGGTCGAGAGGAGGCCGCGTCACTGGCACTTCCGGCTCTGGTCGTGATCGACCGCGATGCAGTAGAGGATCGTCCCCGCCGTGCCGCAGCCGGAGAGGACAGAGGCGAGCGCCAGCAGCGCCAGCCTGAAGGCAGCGTTCTTCATGGGGATGCTCCGGTGGTTTCAGCTTTTCGTTGAGTTGGTCAGGCCACGAAGAGAAGCGCGGGGCGCTCCTCCACTAAGGCGACCACCCGCGCCGGCTGGCGCTGTTCGATCAAGATGCGGGCCGGCTGGTCGAGGATCGCGATGACCGGCACGAGTCGGATGCCGGTCGACCCGATCAGGCCGGCCGCATCAAAGGTGTCGGCGATCGCCTCGGCCGCCGCGACAGCGCCGGCAACGATGACCGCGCCAGACGCGCTTGCAGCATCGGCGCCTGCCTCGGCGGCGACCAGCGCGCCCGCGACGGGGATGAAGCCGGACGCCGAAAGGCCATCGGCGCCAGCCTCGGCCGCAGACAGAGCGCCCGAGACCCGCACACCACCCGAGGCGGCCAGGCTATCGGCCCCGTTCTCGTTCGCGGCAAGAGCACCGGCAGTCGAGATGAAGCCCGTCGCCGCCAGCGTGTCAGGGCCAGCTTCGGACGCTGCAAGCGCGCCAAAGACACGCACGCCGCCGGAAACCGCAGCAATGTCAGGCTCGGCCTCGGATGCCGCCAGCGCGCCGGAGACGCGCGTCCGTGACGTCCAGCGTTTTTTCAAGCGAGCCGCCCTGCCACTCCGCCGTAAAGAGCAGCGTTGAGCCGGTCAGGTTGACGGGCTGGATCACGGAATTGACCTTGATCTTGACTTCGATCGGGATGGTTTCCGTGTTCC
>NCCO01000113.1 GCA_002279705.1 Allobosea sp. 12-68-7 | reverse complement strand
AGGGCGGCTCGAACTGGCCGGCGCGATGCCGCGGGAAGACGTGCGGGCGCTGCTGCGCGGGCGCAGCCTGCTGCTGCTGCCCTCCCGCCACGACACCTTCAACCTGACGGCGCTGGAAGCCCTGGCGCTGGGCTGCCCGACCCTGGTCTCGGAACATGCGGGGGTCGCTTCCTGGCTGCGGGGGAGGCTGCCCGGGCTGGGTTGGGCGGTGGTGCAGATCGACTGCGCCCGCGGCGCCGCCGCGGCCGCCGCGACCGTGCTGGCCGACTATGACCGGCATCGCGACGCGGTGGCGGAGGCCTGGCAGCGCGCCGCGCTGCAGGGGCGAGTCGGGCGCGCGCGCCATGAGGCCGGGCCGCTCCGGCTCCGGGGGCAGCAGCGCCGGCACCAGCGTGGTCACGCTGTAGTTGACGGAGGGCGTCGTCGAATTCTGGGCCAGCGGCGCGGCGACACCGGGTGTCGCGCCGTCGAGCGTGCGCGGGACATTGCCGTAGGGCGAGACGCCGGAAGCCGCGAGCGCATCGGGCGAGGCATCGGAGAGGGCGGGGTCGGTCAGGCCCTGCTCGTTGGCATGCGGCTCGAAGCCGACCGGTGGGCCGGTGATGCCCTCCGCCTCGCGCATCGCCCCCAGCGAGAAGCCGCCCGAGATCAGCCCCGGCTGGGTGTCGCCGAAGACGACACGCTCGAGTTCGCCGGGCGCGCGCGCCGAAAGGCCCGGCCTCAAGCGCGGCAGCGGATCGCCCTTGGCGGTGCGGTCGACCTCGGGGAAGCCCTTGGCGCTGCGCTTCATCTCCTCGCGCGGCTGGCGCGGGTCGATGACGAAGCGCCGCTCGGGATCGTCGAAGGAGAGATGCGCCTTCTGGATCGCCGAGGTCAGCGACAGGCCTGAGCGCCGCGGCGAGTTCGCCCATTACCCAGTTGGCCGCGGTCTTGGCGGCGGCGTCACCCAAGAGCGCGGTGGTGGGCAGCGTGTCGAGGCCGGCATTCTGGCCGGCCGAGGCGGTGAAGGAGACCAGCAGTCCCGCCGACAGAGCCCAGGGCGCGACCGTCGACAGGGCCCATTTCAGCCCGGCCGACCCGATGCGTCTCGTACGCCTGCGCAAACGCAAATGACTCAAAACGCTCACCCGTCTCGACACGAGATATGCGACGCGCGCAACGGCCTCGCCTTCGCCTCGTTTTGTTATCACCCCGGTAGGGTTGAGCGCGGGTTAACGCGGTTGAGGGGCTTGGGCGGCGATGGGGAGTGGCGCTTCTTCTTCCTCCCCCCGCTTGCGGTGGGGAGGGCCGGGGTGGGGGGCAGTGCCGCTCGGCGACACCATGAAGAACGAAGCTCAGGCTTTGCGGCCCCCCACCCTAACCCTCCCCACCGCAAGCGGGGGGAGGGAACAAGGCGTCGCCGACCGGGAGGACAAAGAGACGTGGCCGCTCCTCTCCCATGCATGCGCGTGATGCGCCGGGCCACGAAATCGCGCTGTTGCAGCGCGGAAGGCGGCGCTAACCTGTCGGTCTGATCAGGCAGCAGGTCTTCGGAGTTCAGCCCATGAGCGTCGCCTCGAGCCCCGCCCCGGGGCGCAGCCATGCGCCCGAGATCATCGTCGCGGCGGGCTGCCTGATCGCGCTGATCACCTTCGGCCCGCGCGCCAGCGCCGGCCTGTTCCAGATCCCGATGACCGTGGAGTTCGGCTGGGGGCGCGACACCTTCGGGCTGGCGCTCGCCATCCAGAACCTGCTCTGGGGGCTGGGCGCGCCGTTTGCGGGCGCGATCGCCGACCGCTTCGGCATCGTCAAGGTGTTCTGCGCCGGCGCGCTGCTCTATGCGGCGGGCCTCGTCGTGATGGCGCTGGCCACCACGCCGCTGCAGCTGCATTTCGGCGCCGGCGTGCTGATCGGCTTCGGCCTCTCGGCCTGTTCCTTCAACCTCGTGCTCGCTGCCTTCGGCAAGCTCCTGCCGGAATCCTGGCGGCCGATGGCCTTTGGCGCCGGCACGGCGGCGGGCTCCTTCGGCCAGTTCCTCTATCCGCCGATCGGCAACATCCTGATCGAGCAGATCGGCTGGAACCAGGCGCTGATGGTCTTCGCGCTGACGCTGCTGCCGATCCTGCCGATCTCGATCTTCCTGTCGACGCGCAAGCTCGGCGGCGCGGTCCAGGCCTCTGCCGCCAACCTGCCCAACCAGTCGATCGCGCAGGCGCTGGCAGAGGCCTTCAAGCACCGCAGCTATGTCCTGCTCGTGCTCGGCTTCTTCACCTGCGGCTTCCAGCTCGCCTTCATCACCGTCCATATGCCGGCCTATCTCAAGGATATGGGCCTGGCGGCCTGGGTCGGCGGCTGGACGCTGGCCGTGATCGGGCTCGCCAACGCCGTCGGCTCGCTCTCCTCGGGCTGGCTCTCCACGCGCATGCCCAAGCGCCATCTGCTGGCCTGGATCTATTTCGGCCGCTCGGTGGCGATCGCGGTCTTCATCCTGCTGCCGCCGAGCCCGGCGACCGCGATTGGCTTCGGCATCGTCATCGGCCTGTTCTGGCTCTCGACCGTGCCGCCGACCTCCTCGCTGGTCATGCTGATGTTCGGCACGAAATACATGGCGATGCTCTACGGCTTCGCCTTCTTCTCGCATCAGGTCGGCGGGTTTCTGGGGGTCTGGCTCGGGGGCCTGCTCTACGAGGCCTTCGGCTCCTATCTCGTCGTCTGGTGGCTCTCGGTCGCGCTCGGCATCGTCTCGGCGCTGATCAACCTGCCGATCGTCGAGAAGCCGGTCGAGCGCGCGGTGCCGCAACCGGCCTGACGAAAGACGCACGGCGCGCGGGGTTGCGGGCGAGGGCCCGAAAGGCTTGTGATGGCGCCGAGCGGACCCGTCATTGCGAGCGCAGCGAAGCAATCCAGGGGGCGTCGAGCGCGTCACGCCTGGATTGCTTCGCTGCGCTGGCAATGACGTGAAGCCGGCAGGCCCGGTCCGGCCCTTCACCATGGAGACAACACCCATGACCACCTTCAAAGCCCTCGTCGCGACCAAGGGCGAGAGCGGCCCCGACCTCGCCTTCACCGACTTCGCCGAGAGCGAGCTGATGGAGGGCGACGTCACCGTCCGCGTCACGCATTCGACGGTGAACTACAAGGACGGGCTCGCCATCACCGGCCGCGCCCCCGTGGTGCGGCGCTGGCCGATGATCCCCGGCATCGATTTCGCCGGCCGGGTTGAGACCTCGGAGCATGCGGAGTTCAAGCCGGGCGATCTCGTCGTGCTGAACGGCTGGGGCACGGGCGAGACGCATCTGGGCGCCTATGCCCAGAAGAGCCGCGTCAAGGGCGACTGGCTGGTGCCGCTGCCGGCGGGGCTCAACCCTGACGAGGCGATGGCGATCGGCACCGCCGGCTACACCGCCATGCTCTGCGTGCTGGCGCTGGAGAAGCGCGGGCTCAAACCCGCTGACGGCCCGGTGGTCGTTACCGGCGCGGCCGGCGGCGTCGGCTCCGTGGCGGTCGCGCTGCTCGCCAAGGCCGGCTGGCATGTCATCGCCTCGACCGGCCGGGCCGAGGAGGCGGAGTATCTCAAGGGCCTCGGCGCCGCCGAGATCATCGATCGCGCCGAGTTGTCGGCGCCCGGCCGCCCGCTCGGCAAGGAGCGCTGGATCGCCGGCGTCGACGCCGTCGGCTCGCATACGCTGGCGAACCTGCTCTCCATGACGAAGTATGGCGGTGCCGTCGCCGCCTGTGGTCTGGCGCAGGGCATGGATCTGCCGGCCTCCGTCGCGCCCTTCATTCTGCGCGGCGTCGCCCTGCTCGGCATCGATTCGGTGATGTGCCCGAAGCCACGCCGGCTCGAGGCCTGGTCCAGGCTGGCGGCTGACCTCGACCGCGACCGCCTCGCCTTGATGACGACGCGGGTTCCGCTGACCGACGTCATCGAAACCGCCCGCGCCATCGTCGACGGGAAGGTCAGGGGGCGGGTCGTGGTGGAGGTCGGGTGAGGTGGATCATCCCGTCCCCTCGATCAGCCCGCGCTTCTTCGCCAGTTCGCCGCCGACATAATCCATGAAGGCGCGCACGCGCGGGGCGTTGCGGATGTCGGGATGGGTCAGGATCCACAGGCCCGTCGAGAAATCCGGATCGGGCGGCAGCAGCCGCACCAGAGCGGGGCGCTGGTCGGCGATGAAGCAGGGCAGGGGGCCGATGCCGAGCCCCTGCTCGACCGCCTCCGCCAGGCCGAGTACGGCGGAACTCTTCAGCGCAATCCGCTCCGGCGCCACCTTCTCGCGGACATAGCGCGCTGCCTTGAGGTGGCCGAGCGCATCGCCGAGCGCGACCCAGTCGCGCTCGAACAGATCGGCCGGGGTCGACGGGGCGTTGGCTCCGTTCTGCGCGGCGCTGCCATAGATCGCCCAGTTCAGCGTCGCCAGCCTGCGCCCGACCAGCGTCTCGCCCGGCGCGTCGCTGGCGCGGATCGCGATGTCGGCGTCGCGCTTGGACAGGTTGAGCGCCTGGTTGCCGATGACGATGTCGAGCCGGATCGCCGGATGGATGGCGCGAAAGGCGGCGAAGATCGGTAGCAGCAGGTTGAGATAGAGCGTGTCGGTGGTGGTGATGCGCAGCTCGCCGGAGGGGGCGAGATCGCGCCCCGCGAGCCGGCGGCTGAAGGCGGCGACATCGTCCTCGACGCGGGCGGCCAGCATCGCCATCTCGACGCCGGCGACCGTGGCGACATAGCCGGTCTTGCGCCGCTCGAAGAGCTGCAGCCCGACCTGCTCCTCGATCTGCCCGAGGCGCCGGAACACGGTGGAATGGTTGACGCCGAGCGCGGCGGCCGCCCCCGTCAGCCCGTGATGGTCGGCGATCGCCTTGACCAGCCGGAAATCGTCCCAGGCGAGATGGAGGTTCATGGGCGGCCCTGTCGTCGCGGGCGGACAGGCAACCTGAAATCTTGCGGGAGTGCAAGACTGCCCGGGCTTCTCCCCGACGCCTCACCGTCATTGCGAGCGCAGCGAAGCAATCCAGGGGTGACGTCGAGCGAGACGGTTCTGGATTGCTTCGCTGCGCTCGCAATGACGTGGGTTGAGCGATAGCGCTCCAGGTCACCGCGGCGCGGCGGCCCTCCGGAGGCGGTCGTTGATTGCTTCACCTAGGCCGTGATCGGGGATCGGCGCGACGGCGATCACGGCGGGGCCGGCGGCATCGAGCGCCCGTAGATGCCCGAACAGGTTGGCGGCCGCTTCCGCGAGATCGCCGCCGGGGCTGAGATTGAGGTGCGGGCTCGTGAGCGGTCCCTCCGAGGTGTCGGGCCCGAAACCGAGCCAGGCCTCGCCGGGGCGCGGCGCCTGCGCTTCCAGCCGGATGCGCGCTGCGGGCGCATAATGCGAGGCGAGCAGGCCCGGCGAGATCGGCGCCATGCCGGCCGCGCCCGCGAGCACGAGGGAGCGCCCGATCACGCCCTCGATCGCGGCGCGCGGCACGCCGCCGGGTCGCAGCAGACGGGGCGCGCCGTCGAGACAGGCGACGATGGTGGATTCGACGCCGACCTCCGTCACGCCCCCGTCCAGCACCGCGTCGATCCGGCCGTCGAGATCGGCGAGCACATGGGCGGCGCTGGTCGCGCTGACGCGGCCCGAGCGGTTGGCGGAGGGAGCCGCAATGGGGCGCCCCGCCGCTTGCAGGATCGCATGGGCGACGGGATGCGATGGGACCCGCAGCGCGACCGAGCTGAGCCCCGCGCGCGCCAGCTCGCTGACCGCGCAACCGGCCGAGACCGGCACGACCAGCGTCAGCGGGCCCGGCCAGAAGGCCCGCGCCAGCGCCAGCGCGTTGGCGTCGAACAGCCCCTGCCGGCGGGCGGCTGCGAGATCGGGCAGATGCGCGATCAGCGGGTTGAAGCTCGGCCGCTCCTTGGCGCCATAGATGCCGGCGACGGCCGCGCCGGAGGTTGCGTCGGCGGCGAGCCCATAGACCGTCTCGGTCGGCAGCGCGACGAGGCGGCCCTCCCGCAGCAGGGCGGCGGCGCGCGCGATGCCGTCGGCATCGGGGCGCAGGCGCTCGGTCACGCGGTGGGAGGGAACATCCTGCGTCACGGGAATCTGCGTCACCATGGCTCCATCGCCGGGCGGTCGCGCCCGATTGACCCAAGACAGTTTACATATAAACTATATCAGGGCTGCAGCGGCGCCGTTCGCGCAGCGCATGGCCTCGGGGATAGTTCCTCGCTACCATCGCGGCAACGCCAAAAGCGGCTGGCCGGGGCACGGCGCACGGCCAGCCGACGTCACGAAAACAGAGATGGCCGGCTGCGACAGTGGCAAGGCTGGCGTCCAGGGAGACAACATCATGAGCTATCGCGCCCCCGTAGCGGACATCCTCGCCACGATGCGCCATGTCGCGGGCCTCGACAGGCTGATCGCGGATGGTCTGGCGCCGGAACTCGATGCCGACATGGTGCAGGCGGTCCTCGACGAAGCCGCGAAATTCGCCGGCGACGTGCTCGCGCCGCTGAACCGCGTCGGCGACAAGCACGGCTGCGTTCTCAAGGACGGCGCCGTCACCACCCCGCCTGGCTGGAAGGACGCCTACACCGCCTGGGCCGGCGCGGGCTGGAACGCGCTGCCGGCCCCGCCCGAGCATGGCGGCCAGGGGCTTCCGGCGCTGCTGCAGTCCGCCTGCATCGAAATGTGGAACTCGGCGGCGTTCGCCTTCGCGCTCGGCCCGCTGCTGACGGTCGGCGCCATCGAGGCGCTGCACGCCCATGGCTCGGAGCACCTCAAGGAAACCTACCTCCCCAGGCTCGTCTCCGGCGAGTGGATGGGCACGATGAACCTGACCGAGCCGCAGGCCGGTTCCGATCTCAACGCGCTGCGCGCCAAGGCCGAGCCGGTCGGCGACGGCACCTACAAGATCACCGGCCAGAAGATCTACATCACCTATGGCGAGCACGATCTGACCGAGAACATCGTGCATCTCGTGCTGGCGCGCCTGCCCGATGCGCCGGCGGGCACGCGCGGCATCTCGCTCTTCCTGGTGCCGAAATACCTCGTCAAGGGCGACGGCTCGCTCGGCGCCCATAACGACCTGCGCTGCTCCGGCATCGAGCACAAGCTCGGCATCCACGCCTCGCCGACCTGCTCGATGGCCTATGGCGACAAGGGCGGCGCGATCGGCTGGCTGATCGGCGAGGAGAACCGGGGCCTCGCCTGCATGTTCACGATGATGAACAACGCCCGCCTCAACGTCGCCCTCCAGGGTGTGGCGATCGCCGAGCGGGCCTATCAGCAGGCGCTGCATTTCGCGAGGGAGCGCCGGCAGGGCACGGCGCTCGATGCGCCCAAGGGGGCGCCGATGAGCCCGATCCTGGTTCATCCCGATGTCCGGCGCATGCTGATGGAGATGCGCGCGAAGACACAAGGCGCGCGCGCCATCGCCTATCAGGTGGCCGAGGCGCTCGACCGTTCGCACCGCGCCGATGACGCCGCCGCGCGCAAGGCGGCCGCCGAACGCGCCGCGATCCTCACCCCCGTCGCCAAGGCCTATGCCACCGATATCGGCGTCGAGGTCGCCTCCACCGGCATCCAGATCCATGGCGGCATGGGCTATGTCGAGGAGACCGGCGCCGCCCAGCATCTGCGCGACGCCCGCATCGCCACGATCTATGAGGGCACGAACGGCATCCAGGCGATCGACCTCGTGCTGCGCAAGCTGCCGCTCTCGGGCGGGCAGGCAGTGGCCGACCTGATCGCCGAGATGCGCGGCGTGGTCGCGCAGGTGAAAGCGGCCAACACCCCGGGCTTCGGCCACAGCGCGGCGCGCCTCGGCGCCGCCGTCGATGCGCTGGAGCGCGCGACGCGCTGGATGCTGGCGACGATGGGCAGCGATCAGGGGGCCATCCTGGCCGGCGCCACGCCCTATCTCAAGCTCTTCGCCTTGGCGCAGGGCGGCACTGGCCTCGCCCGCAAGGCGCTCGCCACCCGCACCGAGGCGCAAGGGACGGACGATCTCGCCACCGCCCGCTTCTTCGCCGACATCCTGACGACCGAGGCGCCGGCGCTCGAACTGGCGGTGACGGAAGGGGCGGGCGCCATCGCGGACGCGGCGGCGGTCTTCGCGGCGTGAGCGAGCCGCAGCGCCCGCTCGCCGCCAAGATCTGCCTCGTCGCGGGCGCCTCGCGCGGGCTCGGGCGCGGCATCGCCCGGGCGCTGGGGGAAGCCGGCGCGACCGTCGTCGTCACCGGCCGCTCCAGCGAGGCGGGGCCGCGCACCGACCATCGCCCCGAGACCTTCGAGGACACGGCGCGCGAGGTCGAGGCCGCCGGTGGCAAGGGCCACCCCTATCGCTGCGACCACACCCAGGAGCGGGAGGTCGACCAGCTCGTCTCCTGGTGCCTGCGCCGCTTCGGGCGGCTGGACGGTGTCGTCGACGCGGTCTGGGGTGGCAATGAGGGCTATGATGGCGAGCGCTATCCGGACGGCTCAGCTTTTGGCGCGCCGTTCTGGCGACGGCCGGTGGCGCGACTGGGCCAGAGCTTCGAGAGCGGCGTCTATGCGCAGCTCCTGCTGGCGCGCGCGGTCGCGCCCGCCATGGTGCAGGCGCGCAGGGGCCTGATCGTCACCGTGGGCTTCGACACGTCAGCCGGCTATCTCGGCGACATCGTCTATGATCTCGCCCAGGCCGCGATGAACCGGCTGACCCTGGCGATGGGCCAAGAGCTGAAACCCTTCGGCGTCACCGCGCTCGGCCTCTCGCCGGGGCGCGTCGCGACCGAGCGCGTCCGCGATGCCGGGTTGGCGACGGCGGCGTTCGAAACGCCGGCCTATGCCGGCCGAGCGGTTGCAGCCCTGCTCGCCGATCCGGCGGTCGCGCGCCATGCCGGGCAGGTGCTCAGCGTCGCCGATCTCGCGCGCGAGCATGGCTTCACCGACCGGGACGGCAGCCGGCCGGAACGCTTCGTGCCGCCGAGTTGACCCGCTGCTATCGGTTTGACACGGGATACGGGTTGGGGTTCCTGCGCCACTCGACATCGCCTCCCGACCAACCCGGATGGTCCCGCCATGCTGATGATCAATGCCATCTGCCCGGAGCACGGCGACCGTCTCGTGCGGCGGGTCCTGCCCGACGACGAGGCGATTCCCCAGGGCGCGCTCTGGGTCGACCTGTTCAACCCCACAACCGCCGAAGACAGGAAGATCGAGACCTATCTCGGCATCTCGATCCCGACGCGGGAGGAAATGCACGATCTCGAGCCCTCCGAGATCATCTATACGGAGAACGGCGCGCATTACATGACCGCGCGCATCATCTGCCAGTCGGACACCGACGTGCCCAAACTCGCCGACGTGACCTTCATTCTCACCGAGTCGGCCCTGATCACGGTGCGCTATGACGAGCCGGGCGCCTTCACCATCTTCCTCAACCGCGCCAACAAGCCCGGCGGCTGCGGTCTGGAGCCCGCCGCGGTGATCGAGGGGCTGATCGAGGCGATCGTCGACCGCGCCGCCGAGGTGTTGCGCGGCGTTGGCGACCGCGTCGACCTTCGCTCCCGCCGCATCTTCGAGGGGCGCGGTTCGCAGGTCGAGCAGGGCGGCGCCTATCAAGCGGTGATCCAGAAGATCGGCCAGTACGAGCACATCATCTCGAATGTTCGCGAGAGCATGGTCTCGGTCGAGCGCGTGCTGCTCTTCCTCTCCGCGAACTTCAAGCGCTCGAAGAAATCCGCCAGCGCGATCGTGCCCGAATGGCGCAGCGCCATCCGCGACGTCCAGGCGATCGAGGAGCACGCGACCTTCCTGTCCAACAAGCTCCAGTTCATGCTCGATGCGACGCTGGGCCTCGTCGGGCTCGAGCAGAACAAGATCATCAAGCTGTTCTCGGTGGTCTCCGTGGTGCTGATGCCGCCGACCCTGATCGCCTCGATCTACGGAATGAACTTCAAGGCGATGCCGGAGTTGGAATGGGCCCACGGCTATCCGATGGCGCTGGCGATGATGGTGATCTTCGCCGTGCTGCCATACCTGTTCTTCAGGTGGAAGAAGTGGCTCTGACCACGCGAGCCTGAAATTTCGCGCAAAGCGGGATCGCGAGGATGACCACCCCCAGCTTCTCTCCGTCTCGCTCGTCGCGGTGATGATGGCCGCCTTCCTCTGGGGGCGCCTGCGCTATGACATCGTCGCCGGCCGGCCGGCCGGCGCGGGCCGGCTCGGGGATGCCGGATCACCGCGGTCGGGCAGCCATCCGACGCACGTTTGGCGCCCCCGGCGGCTACAGGTTCAGCGATGACCCCAGACTGGGCGCTTCCCTGTCGCTGCTCGTGTCTTTGGTGGCGGTGCGGATGATCCTGCGCGTCTGGCCGCTGCAGGCGGGGTGATCGCGCGATGCCGTGCTTCTCGGCACTGCGGGATGAAACCGTCCGGCTTCTTGTGCGTTGCAGCATTACGGCCCATACCGGTGCGGCCACCGCAACCTCTCCCAACCCGCGAAAGGAGCGACGATGCTGGAACGGCATGAGGGCGACAGCCTGCCCGAGGACGAGCGCGACCGTCCCGAACCGCAAGTCGAGGCCACCGAGACCGACAAGACCACGGCCGTCTCGAACCGCGACTACCAGGCCGGCTTCTGGAGCCCGCCGAACTGAGGCGGCCAGATGCAACAGGGCCCGGCGCGGCAGTGGCCGCGCCGCGCCCGCAAAACCGCCCCGGTTGAAAAGCCGACCAGACCCGCCCACTTCCGTGACCCGGCCGGCTTTGGCCAAGAGGGGATTGGCGCAGGCCATGACGGACACCACGAGACGGCGGGCCCTGCTGCTCCGCAATCCGAAGTCGCGACGCGGCGGAGAGTCGATCGACCCCGTGCTGCGGCGGCTCGAGGACGGCGGCATCGCGACGACCGTCGAAACCTTCGAGCATCTGCCCGAGATCGCGCGCGACATCGTGCGGCTGCGGGAATCGGCCGATCTCGTCATCGTCTGCGGCGGGGACGGCTCGGTCTCGTCGTCGGCGCTCGCGGTGATGGAGAGCGGCCTGCCGCTCGGCATCATCCCGATGGGGACCGCCAACGACCTCGCCCGCACGCTCGACCTGCCGCTCGACCCGGCCGAGGCGGCGGGCGTGATCGCCGCCGGCGCGACCCGCCTCGTCGATGTCGGCACCGTCAACGGCC
>NCCO01000272.1:1498-3772 GCA_002279705.1 Allobosea sp. 12-68-7 | reverse complement strand
GAAGATCACCCAGGCCTTCACCTTCGAGGCCGCGCACCGGATCGCCTCCAACCTGCGGCCGGCGGCGCTCGATTTCGGCATCGTTCCCGCCATCGCCTGGCAGCTGCAGCGTTTTACCCGCAACACCGATATTCCCCATGAATTCAGTGCGCCCGAGGATGCCATCCCGCTCGGCCCCGATGCGGAGATCGCCGCGTTCCGCATCGGTGATGTGCTGAAGCAACTGGAGCTGGAGTTCGCCCCCCTCGCCGCCGAGAAGCAATTGCAACTCACCTTCGTGCCGTCCTCGCTCGCCGTGCGCTCGGACCGGCGGCTGCTGCGCCGGCTGCTGCAGAACCTCATTTCCAATGCGATCAAATACACGCCCAAGGGCCGGGTCCTGGTGGGGTGCCGGCGGCGCAGGGGCAAGGTGCGGATCGAGGTCATCGACACCGGCCTTGGCATTCCGCGCACCAAGCACAAGCTGATCTTCCAGGAATTCCAGCGCCTCGACCAGGGCGCGCGGGAGGCGCGCGGGCTCGGGCTCGGCCTTTCCATCGTCGAGCGTATCGCGCGCGTGCTGGGCCATCCGGTGGCGATCCGCTCGGCTGCCGGGCGCGGATCGAGCTTCACGGTGGAACTGCCCGTGGCGGTGCCGCTGCCGGAGGAGGACGTCCAGCAATCGCGTCCCGCCCGCGCCACCGCGCCGCTCGACGGATTGTGCATCCTCGCCATCGACAACGAGCCGGCGATCCTGGACGGCATGGAATTGCTGCTCACCGGCTGGGGCTGCAAGGTGATCAAGGCCGGGGACGTGCAGACCGCCCTGCGCGAGGTGCGGGTCGCCAAGGCGCGCCCGGACGTGTTCCTGATCGATTATCATCTCGACGGCGGCCACGGCATTGATGCCGTGATGAGCCTGCGCTGGAAGCTCGGCAAGATGCCGGCGATCCTGATCACCGCCGATCGCAGCCGCAAGGTGCGCGACGCCGCCGCGGCGGTCGATATGGCGGTGCTTCACAAGCCGTTGAAGCCGGCGGCGTTGCGCGCAATCCTCGCGCAATGGCGTTTGTCGCGCGCCGCCGCAGAATAGATTTCATCCTTAATATTTGATGAATATCCCCAATGGTGGACGACGCCATGGGATGATCTTGCTTCGCCCCCATCTCGGACAAATAATCGCCCCGATCCGCAGGCGTTCTTGGGGCGTCCCGGCAAGCGGGTGTTTGCACAGAAGTGTGAAACATTCGGAAATATTTGCCGGGGCAGGTTTGAGACCGTTTCGGTTCCCTTAACGTACCTGGAGATCGCCATGACCTTCACGATTCATGTTCCGATCTTTCCCTTGCGGCGGGAAATCATGTTGCGCAAGCAGCGCGGCGGCACCTCGGGGGTGTCCGTCTCCGGCGCGCCGAAGGCTCGCTCGCGCGACGAGGACGGCTTCCTGGAGCTGGAATTGTTGCCCGTGGACGAACTCCATCTGCTGGGCCGCAAGGCGCGCCGCCGCCGTGGCAGCTAGCATTTTCCTCGCCTCCCGCGGGTTTTGCGGGAGGCTGCGGCGGGTGGCCGCTTGAGGCGGGTCGCCACACGCGCGGCGCGTGGCGTCCGGCGGGACGATCCGGTAAGGTTCGGCGCAATCGCCGTCCCCACGTTCGCCGGATCCCCTGATGCAAGCCTCGCCCCAAGACCAGCCGGACACCCATTTCGGATATCGCACCGTTCCGCTGGATGAGAAGCAGACCCTGGTGGACGAGGTGTTCCACAAGGTCGCCCGGCGCTACGACATCATGAATGATTTCATGTCCGGCGGGCTGCATCGGGCCTGGAAGGACGCCATGGTCTCCAAGGTGCGCCCGCCCCAGGGCGCGCGGGCGTTCCGCCTGCTGGATCTGGCCGGCGGCACGGGCGATGTTTCCTTCCGCGTGGTCGGCGCGGGCGGGGCGGGGACCCAAGCGGTGGTCGCCGACATCAATCGCGAGATGCTGGCCGTGGGCCGCGAGCGCGCCGAAAAGCGCGGCCTCTCCGACAAGGTCGAATTCGTCGATGCCAATGCCGAGTCGCTCCCCTTCGCGGATGCGAGCTTTGACGCCGTCACCATCGCCTTCGGCATCCGCAACGTGCCGCGCATTCCTCTCGCATTGTCCGAGATGAGGCGGGTGCTGAAGCCGGGCGGGCGGGCGCTGGTGCTGGAATTCTCCCGCGTCGACGTGCCCCTGCTCGACAAGATTTATGATTTCTATTCCTTCCGCGTGATCCCCGAACTCGGCCTCCGGGTCGCGGGGGAGGCGGAGCCGT
>NCCO01000272.1:0-1463 GCA_002279705.1 Allobosea sp. 12-68-7 | reverse complement strand
CCATCCGCCGCTTCCCTCCGCCGGCCACTTTCGCGCAGATGATGCGCGAGGCTGGGTTTGGACGCGTGGATTTCACGCTCATGACTGGCGGCGTGGTCGCGCTGCATTCGGGTTTCCGGATTTGAACGGGTTCGTTCTTCCGCCTCCCTCCGGGAGCGGGAAGGACCAAAGGATATGCGCGTGATCTTTCTTCTCGCCGATGCCGCCCGCCTGGCGCGGGCCGCCTATGTGCTCGCCCGCGAAGGGGTGCTGAGCTTCGTGCCGCCGTTGGCGCTGCCGCCACCGGCGCGGCCCTTGCTCAAGCTCGCGCGCCTGATCGCCCGGCCCGACGGATCGGAAGTGATCGCAACGGAGCGTCGTGGTTCGATTGCTGACGCAGCCGCGCTCGGTCGCGATGCCGGCGAAGAACTCAAGCGCCGCGGCGGACCGGGCTTTTTCGCCGACTGACGCACTCTCGACCGGGCGCGAACGGGCCCCTAGACTTCGGCCCATGCACCCCATCCTGCGCTCCCTGCTGATCGTGTGCGGCCTCGCGTCCCTGCTCGCTGCCTGCGAGACGGCGCCGGTCTCCGGCCGGTCGCAGATCATGCTGGTGAGCGAGAACGAGGAGCGGCAGATGGGCCTGCAGGCCTATCGCGAGGTGCTGAACAAGGAACCGCTGTCGCGCGACGCGCAGACCAACGCCCTGGTCGAGAAGATCGGCCGCCGCATCGCCAATGCCGCCGAGCATCCGCCGCAGGAACTGTGGCGCGCGCCGCGTTTCCGCTGGGAGTTCAAGACCGTCGACAAGAACGAGCCCAATGCCTTCTGCCTGCCGGGCGGCAAGATCGTGGTCTACACGGGCCTGTTGCCGATCACCAAGACCGAGGCCGGCCTGGCGGTCGTGATCGCCCACGAGGTGGCGCACGCCCTGGCGCGCCACGGGGCGGAGCGCATGAGCGACCAGATGGTGGCCTCGGTCGGCACCGCCGCCGCCGCGGTGGCCCTGTCGGCGACGGTGAGCGGCCGCAGCCGCACCTATCTGCCGGCCATGATGGCCGCGGTCGGCGCCGGTGCCACGGTCGGCTACATCCTGCCGATGTCGCGCGCCCAGGAATCCGAAGCCGACCGGATCGGCCTCGTGCTGATGGCGATGGCGGGCTACGATCCGCGCGAGGCGATCGGCCTGTGGGAACGCATGCGCGCCGCCAGTTCCGGCAAGCGGCAGGCCGAATGGCTCAGCACGCATCCTGCCGACACCACGCGCATTGCCGATATCAGACGCTGGCTGCCCGAAGCCATGCAGTATTACAAACCACGATGACCGAAACGCTGGAATACGACGCCACCGGGCTGCTTTGCCCCCTCCCCGTGCTGCGCGCCAACCGCAAGCTGCGCGAGCTCGACGTGGGCGGACTGCTCACCGTGCGCGCAACCGATCCCGCCGCCGAGGCCGACTTTCCGGCCTTCTGCCGGCAGACCGG
>NCCO01000112.1 GCA_002279705.1 Allobosea sp. 12-68-7 | reverse complement strand
GCGGATGGCGTCGGTCGCGGTGCCCGTCAAAATGTCGGCGAGATGGGCGGCACCGAAGCGCTGGCCCGAGCGGGCGACGGCCGAGAGCAGCTTGCGCGCATCGAGCGTGGCATCCGTCAGTTCGGGCGCATCCGCCCCGCAGAGATCGCAGCGGATCGGCGCATGGCCATGCCGGCAGCTCGGCGTGTCCTCGCCGAAATAGGAGAGCAGCGCGCTGCGGCGGCAGAGCGCGGATTCGCACAGCTCGATCATGGCGTTGAGGCGCTTGTGCTCGATGCGGCGGCGCTCGTCGTCGATCGCCTTCTCGTCGATCTGGCGGCGGCGCAGCGCCATGTCGTCGATGCCGTAGAGCGTCAGCGTGTCGGCCGGGAGCCCGTCGCGCCCGGCGCGGCCGATCTCCTGGTAATAGCCCTCGATCGAGCCGGGCATGTCGGCATGGACGACGAAGCGGACATCGGGCTTGTTGATGCCCATGCCGAAGGCGATGGTGGCGCAGACCACGACGCCATCCTCCTGCAGGAAGATGTCCTGGTTGCGGTTGCGCAGCCCCTGCTCCATGCCGGCATGATAGGCCAGCGCATTCCAGCCCTTCTCGCGCAGGCCTTCGGCGAGCTTTTCGGTGCGGCCACGCGACGAGCAATAGACGATGCCCGAGCCGCCGCGGTGGCTGCGCAGGAACTCGTCGATCTGGCGGCGCGGCTGGTCCTTGGGCGCGAAGCCGAGCTTGAGGTTCGGCCGGTCGAAGGAGTGCACCACCAGATGTGGCGGCCGCGGGAAGAGCTGCTGTGCGATGTCCTCGCGCGTCTGCCGGTCGGCCGTCGCGGTCAGGGCCGTCACCGGCACGCCGCCCAGCGCCTCGCGCGTCTTGGCGAGCAGCCGGTATTCGGGGCGGAAATCATGGCCCCATTGCGAGACGCAATGGGCTTCGTCGATGGCGAGCCGCGTCACGCCGAGACGACGCAGCCGGCCGACCAGGCCCTCCCCCGCCAGCCGCTCGGGCGAGACGAAGAGCAGGCGCAACTCGCCCGCCTTCAGCTTGTCCCAGGCTTCCGAGGCCTCGCTCTCGCTGTTCATCGAGTTCAGCGACGCGGCGGCGACGCCCGCCCGCGTCAACTGCCCGACCTGGTCGCGCATCAATGCGATCAGGGGCGAAACCACGAGCGTCAGCCCGCCTGCGACCAGAGCCGGGAGCTGGTAGCACATCGACTTGCCGGAGCCCGTCGGCATCACCGCGAAGACGTCGCGGCCGGCGAGCGCGGCCTCGATCACCTCCCACTGGCCGGGGCGGAAATCATCATAGCCGAAGACGGATTTGAGGATCGCGCGGGCGTCTGATTCGAAGGGCTGCGGCATGGGGGGAGGGTTTGCCCCAGCGGCGAGGTCAATGCCAGCCTATTTCGCCCAGGCGCGGCCTGCCTCGACCCTGATCCGCTGCGCGCTTTCCGGGAGATCGGTAAACAGCGTCGGGTCAGCGCCTGTCATCCAGACCTGGCAGCCGAGCGCCATCAGGCCCTCATAGAGCGCTGCCCGGCGGTGCGGATCGAGATGGGCGGCGATCTCGTCGAGCAGGACGAGGGGTTTGAGCCCACTCATCGCCGCGACCAGCCGCGCATGGGCCAGGACGAGGCCGATCAGCAGCGCCTTCTGCTCGCCGGTCGAGCCCTGGCCGGCGGGGATGTTCTTGGGACCGTGGCGGACCTCGAGATCGGAGGCCTGCGGGCCGGCGAGCGTGCGCCCGGCGGCACGGTCGCGGGCCCGGCCCTGGCGCAGCAGGTCGCGATAGCCATCCTCCGCGTCGAGCGCGGCATGGCGCGCGACGAGGAGGTCGATCTCGCCCGAGAGCGCGATTCCGGCATGGGGGAAGGGCGAGGCCGCGTCGCGGCTCTCGGCGATGATGGCCGATAGCCTCGCCACCGTCTCGGCGCGGGCGGCGGCCACCGCGACACCGAGTTCGGCGATCTCGCGCTCGACGGCATCGAGCCACTGCGTCTGGTGCGGGCTCTCTTCGAGGATGCGGTTGCGCGAGCGCAGCGCGCGTTCGAGCGCGTTCGAGCGCGTCGCATGGGCGGGGTCGACCGCCAGCACCAGCCGGTCGAGGAAGCGGCGGCGGTCGCCGGCCGCGCCGCGGAACAGCCCGTCGAGATCAGGAGTCAGCCAGACGACGCGCAGGTGCTCGCTGAAGGCGAGCGCCGAGCTCACGGATACGCCGTCGATGCGGGCGAGGCGCGCGCGCTTGCCCTCAATGTCGGCCGGACCCAGCCCAACCCCGAGCCGGGCCCCATCCTCCGCCAATGCCACCGAGACGGCGAAGGCGCCCTCGCCCTCCTGGCGGGCCATCTCCGCGAGATCGGCCCGGCGCAGGCCGCGGCCCGGCGTGAAGAGCGAGAGCGCCTCGAGGATGTTGGTCTTGCCTGCGCCGTTCTCGCCGACGAGCGCAACGATTTGGCCCCCGACCGTGAGATCGAGGGCCTCGTAGGAGCGGAAATCCTGCAGGATCAGGCGCGCGACGGCGGCCATGCGGGAGAACGCCTAGACGCGCATCGGCATCAGCACATAGAGCGCGGACGCCCCCTCGCGGTCCTGGATGACCGTCGGCGAGCCCGGATCAGCGAGCTTGAGCAGGGCGGTGTCGCCGTCGAGCTGGGCGGCGATGTCCATCAGGTAGCGCGCGTTGAAGCCGATATCGAGTGGACTCGAATCATAGTCGACCTCGATCTCCTCGGTCGCCGAGCCGGAATCGGGGTTGGTGACCGAGAGCGTCATCCGGCCATCGGCCATGGAAAGCTTCACGGCGCGACCACGCTCCGACGAGATCGTCGAGACGCGATCGACGGACGCCGCGAAATCGCCCTTGTCGACCTTCAGGCGCTTGTCGTTGCCGCTCGGGATGACGCGCTGATAATCGGGAAAGGTGCCGTCGATCAGCTTCGAGGTCAGCACCACGGCGGCGGTGGCGACCCGGATCTTGGTGGCGGAGAGCTCGATCGTGACCTCGCTCTCGCCGTCCTCCAGCAGCTTCTGGATCTCGGCGACGGCCTTGCGCGGCACGATCACGCCGGGCATGCCGACCGAGCCCTGCGGCGCGGCGGTGTCGACGCGGGCGAGGCGGTGACCGTCGGTCGCCACCGCACGCAGCATCGGGCGGCCGTCGACATCGATGGTGTGGAGATAGATGCCGTTGAGATAGTAGCGCGTCTCCTCGGTCGAGATCGCGAACTGGGTCTTGTCGATCAGGCGCTTGAACTCGCCGGCCGGCAGCCTGAAGCTGTGTGCCATCTCGCCGGCGGTAATATCGGGGAAATCGCTCTCGGGCAGGGTCTGGAGCTGGAAACGCGAGCGGCCCGAGCGCAGGACGAGCCCGGTGTCGCCGGTGGTCTCGAGCGAAACCTGGGCCCCGTCGGGGAGCTTGCGGACGATGTCGTAGAGGGTGTGGGCGGGCACCGTGGTCGCGCCCGGCTCGGGCACGTCGGCCGCAACCGTCTCGACCACCTCGATGTCGAGATCGGTCGCCTTCAGCTTCAGCCCGGCCTCCGTCCCGCTCAGCAGCAGGTTCGACAGGATCGGGATCGTGTTCCGGCGCTCCACGACGCGATGCACATGGCCCAGCGACTTCAGCAGGGTGGAGCGTTCGACAGTGACCTTCATTTTCAGTCTTCTGGCGTCTCTGCGCCCGCAGCGAATGCGCGAGCCTCATGAATGGCCCGCGACATTGCCGGAGGCCAGCGCAGGGCGCAAGGGCACCGCGCCGGCAACCACAGCCAAAATGCCGCGCTGCGAAAGCCGGTGGCGGGCGCGTTACTCCTGCAGCATGCGCTTGAGGAGATCGACCTCGTCATGCAGCGAGCGATCCTCGGCGATCGCTTTCTCGATCTTGCGGACCGCATGCAGCACCGTGGTGTGATCGCGCCCGCCGAAGCGACGCCCGATCTCCGGCAGGGAGCGCGGCGTCAGCGCCTTGGCCAGATACATCGCGATCTGGCGCGGTTTAACCACGGCGGCCGTACGGCGCTCGGAGAGGATGTCGGCCCGGCTGACATTGTAGCGGGTCGCGACGAGCTTCTGGATGTCCTCGATCTTGACGCGGCGCGGCTCGCGGGTGCGCACCAGATCGCGGATCGCAGCCTCCGCCGTCTCGAGCGAGACCGGCTGGCCCGACAGCGTCGCATGGGCGAGCAGGCGGTTCGCCGCCCCATCGAGATCGCGGCCATTGGTGGCGACGACGCGCGCGACATAAGCGATCACGTCCGGATGGACCTGGAAGTTCGGATGGGCCGCCTGCAGGGTCTCGAGCCGGTTCCCGAGGATCTTCGCGCGCAGCGCCTCGTCGAGATCGCCGACCTCGACCACGAGGCCGCCGCCGAGCCGCGAGCGGATGCGCTCGTCCAGCGCCTCGAGGTCATTCGCCAGGCGGTCGCCGGCGACGACGATCTGCTTGCCGGCATCGATCAGCGCGTTGATCGTGTGCCCGAACTCCTGCTGGATCGACTTGCCCTGGATGAACTGGACATCGTCCACGACGAGCAGGTCGATGCCGCGCAGCTTCTCCTTGAAGGCGAGCGCGGTCTGCGACTTCAGCGCGGCGACGAAGCCGTACATGAAGCGGTCGGCGGTAAAATAGGCGACGCGTTTGCCCTGGCTGCGCGCCTCCTGGGCGATCGCCTGCAGGAGATGCGTCTTGCCGAGGCCGACACCGGCATGGATGTAGAGCGGATTGTAGGGGCTGCTGCCAGCCGGGGCCGCCGCGATGCGCTCGGCGGCGGCGAAGGCGAGCTGGTTGGACTTGCCCACGATGAACGCCTGGAAGTTCATGCGCCGGTCGAGGCTGGTGCCACAGGCGTCGACGAGATCGCGCTCGCCGGCCTCGGCCGGAGCCGCACCGGCCTGAACCGGCTTCGGCTCGGCGGCGGGCGCTGGCGCCGGCTGGCGACCGCGCAGCGGCACGATTTCGGCAGGCTGCTGCATCAGCTCGCGGGAGACCGGGCGGACCGACAGCATGATGCCGTTGAGGCCCGGCAGCTCGGCCATGCAGTTGACCCGCAGCCGCTCGGCATAATGCGCCTCCAGCCAGCTCTTGAGAAAGCGGGTCGGGACGGTGAGATAGGCCACGCCGTCGACGATGTTGCCGAGCTCGACACGCGCAAACCAGCTCGAGAACACGTCCTCGCCGAGTTCGGCCCGCAGGCGCCGCCGCACCCGGTCCCAGGCCTCGGCCGAACTCGCCTGCAACGCGACGGTCTCCCGCTCCACCGGCCGGGCCTGCTCCGCCGGAACCACCACGCTCAACGCCGACACAACCTCAACCGTTTCGTCCATCCGCCGCCGCTCGAACATCGTGTGCCCCATTTCTTCAGTCATGCCCGCGCCTGATCCGTCCGCCGCGAGGCGAACTGGACCGGAGCTGTTCTTTCCGGTCATGGCTCAGGGTTCCCGCAAACGTGACCGTCCGCGGGCTTACCCCGATCCAATCTGATCGATTACGCTTTCAAGGCTCGTCGCAGGACGAAGCCGCACTTCATCTCACTCTCAGAAGACAAAGAGCCGCATCCTCCAACCTCCGGGTCGCGAGCCAAAGAGCGTTCATCTTGTGGAAACACCGGGTGGTCATCGCTGTCCGACCGGCGTTGAAACAGACCTTACAGGGCGCTCTCGAAGGGGGGCAATACGTCCTCTTCGCGATGCCCGAGAGTCGCCCCCCGGAGGGGCCCCGCTGACCAACCGGCAGCCGGCTCGCAATTGGTTGGGGAACTTAAGATTTTCTTCATGAAGCCGACCCGCGGGGGGCCGCGAATCTTTTTTTTTGGCGCCCGCAGCGAGGACCCCCGGAGTCGCCGCGATTCCCGAAGGCGCGATGCTTTGCCCGCTAACAGCTTGAGAAATCAGCACTTTCCCTGCGCGGCTCGAGGGGGCCGCAAGGCCATTTCCGCGCCCTCAAAGGGTAGATAGAGTCAAGCCCGTAAAGGGTCGGAAACGTTGCGGAATCGCCTTGACGCGGGGGCGTTTTCGACGATCGTTCCGGTGTAGCAGAACCGCAACAAGCCGGCATCGATCCAACGAAAAAGCCCGGCACAAGGCCGGGCTTTTCAGGGTCGAATTCGAACGCTCGCGCGAGCGGGATCAGGAGGCGAGAGCGCCGATCCGATGAGCCAGGCGCGAGACCTTCCGCGAGGCGGTGTTCTTGTGGACGATGCCCTTCTGGGCGGCCCGCATGATCTCCGGCTGGGCGGCCTTCAGAGCTTCGGCAGCAGCGCCCTTGTCGCCGGAGGCGATCGCCTCCTCGACCTTACGCAGGAAGGTGCGCATCCGCGAGCGGCGCGCCTTGTTGACCTCGGTGCGGCGCTCGATCTTGCGCGTCGCCTTCTTGGCCGACGTCGTATTGGCCATCGGATACGTCCTCGTCTTCTGCATCGCGACCGGGCGCCTGGCATGATGCCGGCGGAACACGATCGCTACCGTGATGGAAATCCGCGAGCGATGGCCAGCGCTTGCGCGGGCCGTCGCGAGTGGGAGGCGTATAGTCGCAAGCTGGCGCGGCGTCAACGCGCATTTGCTGGGGAGCCGGCGATTTCAGCCGGCGTGTGCGAGGAAGCGCGCATAGCTGCCCAGATCGACATTGCCGCCGCTGATGATGACGCCGACGCGCTGGCCCGCGACCGGCACGGCGCCGGTGAAGGCCGCCGCCGCCGCGAGGCAGCCGGTGGGCTCGACGACGAGCTTCATCCGCTCGGCGAAGAAGCGCATCGCCGAGACCAGGGCCTCGTCGCTGACGGTGACGACGTCCTCGACCAGCGCCTGAATGATCGGGAAGGTGTAGTCGCCCAGGAACGGCGTCTGGGCGCCGTCGGCGATGGTCTTGGGCACGTCGATGCGGACGATCTTGCCCGAGCGCAGGGATTGCTGGCCGTCATTGCCGGCCTCCGGCTCGACGCCGACGATGCGGCAGGTCGGGTTCAGCGCCTTGGCCGCGAGCGCGCAGCCGGCGAGCAGCCCGCCCCCGCCGAGGCAGACCAGCAGCATGTCGAGCGGGCCGGCATCCTCGATCAGTTCCTTGGCGGCCGTGCCCTGCCCGGCGATGACGTCGGGATGGTCATAAGGCGGGATCAGCGAGAGGCCGCGCGCCTGCGCCAGTTCGCGGCCGATGGCGAGCCGGTCCTGGGTGTAGCGGTCATAGGTCACCACCTCGGCGCCATAGCCGCGGGTGGCGGCGACCTTCGCCACGGGCGCATCGAGCGGCATGATGATCGTCGTGGGCACGCCGAGCAGCCGACCGGCATAGGCGATGGCCTGGGCGTGGTTGCCCGAGGAGAAGGCGACGACGCCGGCCTTCTTCTGCTCCGGCGACAGCGCGGCGATGGCGTTGTAGCCGCCGCGGAACTTGAAGGCGCCCATGCGCTGCAGGTTCTCCGGCTTGAAGACGAGATTGGCGCCGGTGCGCTCATTGGCGGTGCGCGAGGTCAGCGCGGGCGTGTGGTGGGCGACGCCCTTGAGCCGCACGGCGGCGGCCTCGACATCGGCATATCCCGGCAGGACGAGACCGTCCGGGCTCTTGATCGTGATGGTCATGTCGGTCTCAGCTGTTCTTGAAGGCGGGTTTGCGCTTCTCGGCGAAGGCGGCCATGCCTTCCTTCTGGTCGAGGGTGGCGAAGAGCGAGGAGAAGAGCCGGCGCTCGAAGCGCACGCCCTCGGCCAGCGTCACCTCGAAGGCGCGGTTGACCGTCTCCTTGGCCATCAGCACGGACGCCAGCGACTTCGCGGCGATCGAGTCCGCCGCCTTCATCACCTCGCTCATCAGATCGGCCAGCGGCACGATGCGGGCGACGAGCCCGGCGCGCTCCGCCTCGGTGGCGTCCATCATCCGGCCGGTGAGGCAGAGATCCATCGCCTTGGCCTTGCCGACCGCGCGGGTCAGCCGCTGCGTGCCGCCGGCACCGGGGATGACGCCGAGATTGATCTCGGGCTGGCCGAATCTCGCATTGTCGGCCGCGATGATGAAATCGCACATCATGGCGAGTTCGCAGCCGCCACCCAGCGCGAAGCCCGCGACGGCGGCAATGATCGGCTTGCGGCGCTGGCCGATCCGGTCCCAATCGGCGAATTTGTCGTCGAGATAGGTCTCCGGATAGGTGCGATCCTGCATCTCCTTGATGTCGGCGCCGGCGGCGAAGGCTTTCTCCGAGCCGGTCAGGACGATGCAGCCGATGCCGGGGTCGCGCTCGAAGCCATCGAGCGCCGAATTGATCTCGGCGATGAGCTGGCCGTTGAGCGCGTTCAGCGCCTGGGGGCGGTTGAGCGTGACGAGCCCGACCTTGCCCTTCGTTTCGACGAGAATGGTCTCATAAGCCATGGCGCCCTCCCGGATCTGTTCTGCGGGAAGAGGTTTAGCCGGGCGCGCAGGCAGGGTCCATGCGCGTCGGCGCAAGGCAGGCTGTGCCGCGACGGGGAGGCAGGGTGAGGGCCGATGGATCCAGCATGAGGGCAAGCGCGTAGTGTGGAGACAACCACCGATCCCGCCGGAGGATATCCAGATGCGCGCCCCGATCATCGCCCTCCTCGCCGGGCTCCTGCTCGCCGGCTGTGCTTCAGCGGGTCCCCAGAGCGGCGGCGCGCCGCAGCCCGTCAAGCCGGTCGCGGTCGAGCGGCTCTATACCGGGCTCTGGCATGAGTTCGCGCGGCGGCCGATGGCGCTGACCGATGGCTGCGTTTTCGCGACGACCGCCTACAGGCGCGACGCGCAGGGACGGATCGACGTGCTCGATTCGTGCCGGATGGGAACGCTCGCGGGCGAGCTCAAAACGATCGGCGGGCCGGGCGAGATCCTCGATCCCGGCACTAATGCGAAGCTGCGCGTGACCTACACGCTCTTCGGCGTCGTGCCGATCATGCGCGACTACTGGATCCTCGACCGCGCCCAGGACTACAGCTGGTTCATCTCGGCCGATCCGACCTTCACCGATCTCTACATCTTCGTGCGAGACCCGAAGATGAGCCCGTCGCTGCGCCGCCAGCTCGTCCAGCGTGCCGCCGCGCTCGGCTATGACGTGTCGAAGCTGGAATATCCCGAGCTGCCGCGCCGCTGAGACCGGCGCTCAGCGCCGGGGCGCGCGGGGCTGGCAGGTCTCGCAGTAGAAGGTCGAGCGGCCGGACTGGACCAACCGGGTGACGAGGCTGCCGCAGCCCGGCGTCGTGCAGGGCTGCCCCTCGCGGTCATAGACCTTGAAGCGGTGCTGGAAATAGCCGAGCGAGCCGTCGGCATGGGCGAAGTCACGCAGCGTCGAGCCGCCCGACCGGATCGCCTCCTCCAGGACCTGGCGGATGATCTGCGCCAGCGCATGCGCCGCGGGGCGCGGCCGGCCGGTCGGCGAGGCGATCGAGCCGGCCTCGGCCTCGGGATGGAGGCCGGCGCGAAACAGCGCCTCGCAGACATAGATATTGCCCAAGCCGGCGACGAGGCGCTGGTCGAGCAGCGCCGCCTTCAGCGGCGCGAACTTGCCTGCGAACAGCCTGGCCAGCGTTTCGCCGGAGAGTTCATTGCCGAGCGGCTCGATGCCCATGCCGGCGAGGTGCTTGGAGGTCGCGAGCTCGGCGCGCGGGACGAGATCCATGAAGCCGAAGCGGCGCACGTCGTTATAGGTGATGCGCGCTCCGGACCCCATGTGGAAGACGACATGGTCGTGGATGAGGTGCCGGCCGATCTCATTGTAATAAGCGCCCGGCTCGACCGGCGGCGTGCCCGGCGCCTCGACGACGAACCGTCCGCTCATGCCCAGATGCATGATCAGCGCCTGGCCATCGTCGAGATCAGCGATCAGATACTTCGCGCGCCGCGACAGCGCCTCGATCCGCCTGCCGGTGAGACGCGCAGCGAAGCGCTCGGGCAGCGGAACGCGCAGATCCGGCCGGTTCTGCTCGACCCGCAGCAGCGTCTCGCCCAGCATGGCCGGCTCCAGCCCGCGCCGCACCGTCTCGACCTCGGGAAGCTCGGGCATCTCACACTTTCTCCGGTCGGCCTGCGTCGAGAGGGGCCGCGACAAGCCCCGCTGGTTTGGCTATGCATCGCCCCAGGCAAAGACAAGACAGATTGCACAGGATCGGACCGATCGTGACAGCAGCTTCCGACACCACCCATTTCGGTTTCGAGACCGTGCCGCTGGCCGAGAAGCAGGCGAAGGTCGACGACGTCTTCCACAAGGTCGCCGGCCGCTACGATGTGATGAACGACCTGATGTCGGCGGGGCTGCACCGGGCCTGGAAGAGCGCGCTGCTGACCGCCATCAACCCGCCGAAGGACCGGCCCTTCCGCCATCTCGACGTGGCCGGCGGGACCGGCGACGTCGCCTTCTCGGTGCTGGAGGCCGGCGGACCGCAGACGCTGGTCACGGTGCTCGACATCAACG
>NCCO01000111.1:2487-12893 GCA_002279705.1 Allobosea sp. 12-68-7 | reverse complement strand
GGGGTCAGTTCTTCATGACGGAAAGGGGTCAGTTCCGAATGTCGCTGGACACCTGTTAGCATTTTCGTTTCCAAGGCCGCAGGTCCGAATGCCGATCGCCTGCCTCAACTCTGGTTTCGTCTCGCACGAAACGCGGCTGGGCGTCCATATCGAGTGGGTGGCCGAGTTCTTTGAGGCAGGCCACCTGCGGCCGCCGTGCTGTCAGCCAAGACCGCTTCTCACGTCCATACCCGACTGAAGCGCTCGACGCTGGTTCAATCGAGATGCGCCACTTGCTGACATTTGGGCATTGCCCATTAGCTGACATCCACGTCGCGCCGATGTCAGCCATCGCTGCAGCCGTCCACCGGTAGCCACTTAAGCGAAATGGCCTCCGGGAAACCCTGCGCAGTTCAATTTCCCCGGAGCGCGGCAACGCAGTACCGAAATCCTCATTCCGACGCCCCCACTAGGTGCGATGGATGTATTTTCGGCAAGCGCTTCGAACGAAACCGATACCGTCTTGTCTCATTCGCGATGGCCGCCAGCGAATTCGTCGGCCAGGTCGAATAGCGCAGAAATTGTCCGTCGACGGCGGTGTTGCGTGAGGCAGAAGATGTCTTCCTGATACCACTCATCGAGTTCAACGACGGGCACGCGGACGATTCCGTCGCGCCGGTTGGTTGCCTGTTCGAAGATGAAGCCAACCCCGAGCCCCTGCGCGACGGCCTCGATCAGGGCTTCGCGGGATCCAAGCGTCATGAGGGGATCGACGGTCAGGTCATGTCGCGTCAACGCCCTCTCAAGTTTCTGCTGGGTGAGCGAAGGCGGCGGGCGGAAGATCACCGCATGGCCGACGATATCGACGAGCCCGACGGGTTGATCGAGCTGCGCCAGCGGGTGCCCTGGGGCGACGATGGCGACGATGCGCTGAGACGCAAACGAGGCCGAGGCGATTTCGCTGTCGCTCGGCGCTTCCGTGGCGATCGCAACGTCATAGCGTCGCTCGCGGATCGCCGCCGTCACCTCGCCCCAATTCCCGAAGGACGTGACGATGCGGATGCCGGGATGTCGCCGGTGATAGGCCGCGATCAAGGACATGGCCGGATTGGGCGCACCCACCATGATCGAGATCTCGCCGATTGCGAGGGTTCTCGAAGCCGTCAGGATTTCGGTTGCGACCTCCTCGATCGTGTTGAGCCCATCCGTCTCGGCATAGAGCCGCCGCGCGAGGGGGGTCGGGCGCATTCCCGATCCCGTCCGCTCGAACAGCAGCACGTCGTGCTGGCTTTCCAAAAGACGCAGCTGCGCCGTGATTGCCGGCTGGGTGAGACCGAGGCGCGCTGCCGCGCGCGAGATCGAGCCTTCGCGGAAAACCGCGTTGAAGGCCCGCAACTGCACCCAACTCGGCGAACGTTCCGCCATTCCCGGTCACTCCCGCGCTAATAATGAATATAAGCATAATTTATATCATGTCGTGTTAGATACAAAATTTGATTTTACCAGCCTTGCCAACACGGGAAGGCGCCAATGTCACGTATCGATATCGATGGAATAGCAAAGAGCTTCGGGCGCAGGCCCGTGCTGAAGGGAATTGAGCTCGCCATCGCCCCAGGTGAATTCATGGCGCTAGTCGGGCCCTCCGGCTGCGGCAAGTCCACGCTGCTGCGCATCATCGCGGGGCTTGAGCGCGAGGATGAAGGCTCCATCCGCCTGGCCGGCAAGCCGGTCGACCACCTCCCGGCCCGCGATCGCGACCTCGCCATGGTCTTCCAGTCCTACGCGCTCTATCCGCATCTGACGGTCGCGGAAAACGTCGCGGTGCCTCTCACGATGCGGCGTTTGACGACGGCCGAGCGCCTGCCGGTTTTTGGGCGGCTGTCGTCTCGATCTCGGGCCATACGGCGGGAGATTGACGCCGAGGTGGCGCAGGCCTGCGCGATGCTTGGCATCGGCGATCTGGCTGACCGCAAGCCCGGCCAACTGTCCGGCGGTCAGCGTCAGCGCGTCGCGCTCGGCCGGGCGATGGTGCGCGCACCCAAGGCTTTCCTGATGGATGAGCCTCTGTCGAACCTGGACGCCAAACTGCGCGTCGAGATGCGCAGCGAAATCGCGCGGCTTCACCGCCGGCTCGAGACCACCTTCGTCTACGTCACGCATGATCAGGCCGAGGCCATGACGATGGCGGACCGCATCGCGGTCATGATGGACGGGCAGTTGATCCAGGTCGGATCGCCCGAGGAGATCTATGCCGATCCTTCCGATCTGCGCGTCGCGGAGTTCATCGGCAGCCCGAAGATCAATGTCGCCGGAGCGGATGCGGCGCGGGCCTTGGCCGCTCGCCTCGACGATCCGGCCAGGGCGCAGGTGCCGGGGCTGCGCCTCGCCTTCCGCGCCGAGGCCGCCACATTGGTCGATCCCGCCGAAGGTGGTCTCGTCGGCCAAGTCGTGCATCTGGAGAATCTCGGAGCCGACCTCCACGTCCATCTGGCGATCGAAGGACAAGCGGAGCCGATCATCGTGCGGCGAGATCCCCATGCGCCCCGCCTGCGTCTGGAAGAACGCTGCGGCATCGTCGTCCCGCCCGAACGTCTCCTGGCCTTCGACACTTCGGGTTTAAGGCTGCGCGCACCGCAGATGAGGATAGCGGCATGACGAATGCGGTCCTCACCTCAGGGACGAGCACGCTTCCATCGACCAGCAAACGGCGCCGGCCGCATGAGGAGGTCGCCTCCTGGTTCCTCGTCGCGCCGGCCGCATCCCTTATCCTGCTGCTGCTCATCATGCCGCTCGCTGCCGTGCTCGGGCTGTCCTTTACCGACTACCAATTGGGTGCCAGGGCGTGGAGCTATGTCGGGGCGGCCAATTACGCGGCATTGGCGAACGATCCCGTTTTCTGGCGCTCGGTCGGCAACACGGCGACCTACGCGGCCATCGTCGTTCTGGGGTCGACCGGGCTCGGCTTGGGCGTGGCGCTGATGCTGGGTCGGTCGAGCCTTCTGACGCAGGTCTGGAGAACCGTGTTCTTCCTGCCGGTCATGGGCTCGCTGATCGCCATGGCGATCGTCTGGGAGTTCATGCTCCATCCGACATTTGGCCTCATTAACGCCGCGCTGGGCCTTGTCGGTTTCGCCCCGGTCAACTGGCTGCAGAATGGCGACACTGCGCTTGGCGTGCTCGCCGTCATCGGCATCTGGCAGCAGTTCGGCTTCAATATGGTCCTGTTTCTCGCGGGGCTCTCCGGCATCCCGCAATCGCTCCATGATGCGGCCGAGATGGATGGTGCCGCGCTGGCTTGGGACCGCTTCCAGCTCGTCACCTGGCCGCTGCTGGCCCCCGTGACGCTGTTTGTCGTGGTGATCTCGACGATCCGCTCCTTCCAGGTCTTCGACACCGTCCATGCGCTGACGAAGGGCGGCCCCAACAAGGCGACGGAGGTGCTGCTCTACACGATGTATGCCGAGGGCTTCGAATTCTTCCGCACCGGCTACGCGGCCGCAATCGCCGTCGTCTTCGTCACGGCCATGCTGTTGCTGACGCTGGCCAAGGTTTTCATCGCCGAGAAAAGGATTCACAGCTAATGACCGCTCGCCACTCCAAGAGGCGGCGCGCGGTGCTCGGCCCCGCCCTGCGTCATGCCACGCTTCTCGTGCTCGCCGCCCTTACGTTGCTTCCGTTCCTGTGGATGGTCTCGACCTCTCTCAAGGGGCCCGACGAGATCCTGGTGGCCGACATCCACTGGTGGCCGCGCAACTTCTCCGCAGTCGAAAACTATGGCGCGGCTTTCCGGATGGCGCCGCTCGGCCGCTATCTTCTGAACGGGGCCCTCGTCACCGCGACGATCCTGGTTCTCCAGCTCGTGGTTGCTCTGCCTGCGGCTTTTGCCCTGGCCAAATCCGAGTTCCTGGGACGCAAGGCGTTGTTTGCGATCGTGCTGTTTGGGCTCCTGGTGCCCTACCACGTCATCGCGGTGCCGCTCTTCGTGAGCCTGCATGCCGCTGGTCTGCTCAATACATATGCCGCACTGGTCACGCCGTTCTCGATCTCGGTCTTCGGCATCTTCCTGATGCGGCAGTTCTTTCTCAGCGTGCCGAGCGACCTCGTCGATGCGGCCCGGATGGATGGGATGTCCGAATTCGCCATCGTCTGGCGGGTCATGGCGCCAGCCGCGCTGCCGGCGATCTCGTCCTTCGCGGTCTTCTCGGTGGTCGCTCATTGGAACGACTATTTCTGGCCGCTGATCGCGGTGTCGAGCGACGCCCTGTTCACGCCGCCGCTGGGGGTCGTCGCATTCCGAAACGACGATGCCGGCACCCATTACGGCCCCCTGATGGCAGCGGCGACGATCATCGTCCTGCCGCTGGTCGCCGCGTTCCTGCTCGCCCAACGCCGCTTCATCGAGGGCATCGCCTTCACCGGCATCAAGTGACCTTCACCCCGATCCGCCGTGGGCGCGGCGGTCGATATCCCTCCAGAACTGGACCCTTCAATGCTTGCGAAACACTCATGCTGGGCGCTCGCCCTGGCTCTCGCCTTCACACTACCGGCCGCGGCTCAGCCGGTAACCGAGATCGTCGTCCAATATCCTTACGGCGACGTCTTCAAGGAGACCCATAACCGCCTCGCCGAGGAATTCGCCAAGACCCATCCGGGGATCAAGGTCAGCTTCCGCGCGCCCTACAAGGACTATGAGGACGCCACACAGCGCATCCTGCGCGAAGCGGTCACGGGCACGACGCCCGACATCACCTTCCAGGGCTTGAACCGCGTCCGCGCCCTTGCCGACAAGCAGGTCGCCGCCCCTCTCGACGATTTCATCAAGGCCGAGACGGATTTCGAGGCACAGGGCTTCCACAAGGCCATGCGGGACGCCGGCTCGATCGGTGGCAAGGTCTATGGCCTGCCTTTCGCCGTGTCGCTGCCGATCGCCTATTTCAATCTGGATCTCGTCAAGGCCGCTGGAGGCGACCCCGCCGCGCTGCCGACCAGTTGGGACGGCGTCATCAGCCTGGCTGCGAAGATCGAGGGCCTGCGCCCCGGCATCCACGGCATCGCGGCGGAATGGTCGATCTCCGGCAACTGGCTGTTTCAGGCGCTGGTCTTCGAAAACGGCGGCGGCATGATGGACGCTGGCGAGACGAAGGTGGCATTCGATGACGCAGCCGGCCGCAAGGCGATCGGCACGCTTGCCCGCCTGGTGACCGAGACGAAGACGCCCAACATCTCCGGCAACGACATGCGGACCGCCTTCGCGGCCGGGCAGGTCGGCGTATTGCTGACGACGACGGCCTATGTGAACGCCTTCACCCGCCAGATTGGCGACCGGTTCACCATGAAGACGTCGCTCTTTCCGGGCCTGACGCCGGGCATGTCCCGCCTGCCGGCCGGCGGCAATGTGATGATGATCACGGCGGCCTCAGCCGAAAAGCGCAAGGCGGCCTGGGAAGTGGTCAAGTACTGGACCGGCCCGCGCGGCGGCGCCGCCATGGTCGAGACCACCGGCTACATGGCCCCCAACGCGAAAGCCGCCGACCATCTCGCCGATTTCTACAAGCGCAATCCCAACCAGTACACCGCGCTCGCCCAGCTGCCCTATCTGACCAACTGGTATGCCTTTCCCGGCGACAACGGCCTGAAGATCACCGACGTGATCAAGGATCATCTCCAGTCGGTGATGGACGGCAAGCGCACGGCGCAGGCCAACGCGGTGCTTTCCGAGATGGCCCGCGACACCCAGGCGCTCCTGCCCGCCGGGAAGTGACTTCCAGACCTCATCGGGCCGGCGGATTTCGTCCGCCGGCCTCTTTGCTCTTCCCCCGGATTCTGCAAATGCCGCCCGTGATCAAGATCGTCCATGTCAGCGACACCCATGTCGTGGCTGCCCCCCACACGCTCTATGGCCTCGATCCGCGCAATCGCCTCGCGCGCGCCGTCGCGGACATCGCCCTGCGCCACGACGATGCGGCGCTGTGCGTCGTGACGGGCGATCTCGCGCATTGGGGGGAGCGGAATGCCTATGCCGCTTTTGCCAGCGCTTGGGCAGGCTGCCCGCTGCCGACCATCTTGATGATCGGCAATCACGACGACCGGGAGGCGTTCAAGGCGGTGATCTCACCGGCGATGGTCGATGCAGCCGGCTTTGTCCAAGGCCAGCGCGTCCTTGGCGACCTCACCTGCCTGTTTCTCGACACCGCCTCGTCCGGCAGCCACGCCGGGGCCTATTGCGAGCGAAGGCGCGCCTGGCTCGCGCAGGCCCTGGCCGAGGCGCCGGGCGATGTCCTGATCTTCATGCACCATCCGCCCTTTGCAGTCGGCGTTCCGGCCGTGGACGCCATCGCGCTCGCCGATGCCGAGGCTTTTGCATCGGTCGTGGCGCCCCATCGCGAGCGCATCCGGCACATCTTCTTCGGTCATCTGCACCGGCCGATTTCCGGGAGTTGGCGCGGTATTCCGTTTTCATGCACGCGCGGGCTCAACCACCAGCTCTCGCTGGACGGACAGTTGCGCATCGAGGGAGGCGAGGACGTCGGAGACATCGTCGGCAGTCGCGAACCGCCCGGCTACAATGTTGCCCTGATCGCGGCGGATCGGATCGTCGTCCATGCGGTCGCGTTTCTCGACCATGGTTCGCGGTTTTCGCTGACCGCAGAGGAAACGGCGGGAAGAAGCTACGCTCTTGGCATGAGCGCCGAATGATCGACCCTGTCGTGGCCACACGCGGCGACGTGCTGGCGACCGCAAGGACGCAGCTCGATCTGGCCAAGCTCGTGCTCTGTGATGTCGATGGCTGCCTCGTCGAGAGCGACGCGTTATGCGCTGGCGCAGCGGCGTTTGTCGCCCGTCATGGCGAGCGGTTGCGGCTCGTCACCAACAATTCGACCATGACGGCAGCCGCGCTCTCGGCCTATCTCGGCACGCTCGGCCTGGATGTGCCCGCGGCGCGCTGCTTCCTCGCCGGCGAAATGGCGCTCGCCTATACTCGCGACCACTATCCAGGCCTGAGAGTGCTCGCGGTCGCCACGCTGGCGATCCGCAGACAGGCCGAGGCACTGGGCCTCCATCTGACCGATGCTAGGCCCGACGTTGTTGTGCTGTGCAACGATCCCATGCTCGACATCGAGCGTCTCCAGCAGGTCATCACCGCGGCCCATTGCGGCGTTCCGGTTATCGTCGCCAACCCCGACCGCTGGCGTCCCGATCGCGCGGGTACGCCTTTGATCGAGACCGGAACACTCCTGGCGGCACTGCGAGCAGCCGTGCCGCGCGCGACCGTGACGATCGTCGGAAAGCCTTCGCTAGAGATGTTCCGCCGCGCGCTAGAAGGTGTCTCTCCCACAGACGCCGTGATGGTCGGCGACAATCGCGAAACCGACGTCGCCGGAGCAGAACGTCTTGGGATCACGGCCATTCACATCGGCCGAAGCCGCGAGGCCATCGCGCCGCAGTTGCTCGATCTTATGGAGCGATGAACGAGGGCCTTTAGTGCCAGAGCGCGACTGCGTGATTACGACGCGCAGCAATTCAGCCGCCCTTCGAGATGTGTCTATTGATCGTCGACTTGCTCGGTCGAACGGCTCGCCCATGCGATCGAGCCGCGAGCCAGATGGCTTCGACCGCCGTGAACGCCATCGCCGCATCCTTCAAGGGCACTGCCTGATATCGCGACGATACAGCGCTTGCGTGATCAGAATGCGAGTTCCGGTGAGTGGGTTGCAGCCTCGGAAACTGCTCATCGAGACAGGGAAGGCTTGGATGACGGGGGCGAACGGCCGGGAGGTGGACGCTCAATCGGTCAGCTCAGGGCCACCTTCGGCTGTCAGACCGCCTAGTCCATCAGGCGATTCGGAAGCAGACGTTCCAGACGTCGGCTATGGGCCAGAGGCGGAAGCTTGCGGGTGTTCCGGACGTCGTCGGGGGATCAGAAGCCGATGGAACGCATCGCATAGAGATCCAGCCTCACCCGGTTGCCCGGGTGAGGTAGTCGGCGGCCTTGCTCGCCGCCGCGGCTGCCGTGAAGAGCGCCCGCTTGTCATCCCGCAGCAGCTTGATCCAGCTGGCGATGTAGCTCGCCGTCTGCGCGTGCGGCTCGGATGCCAGGCCCAGCCCGATGGTCACGAAGGCCGCCGTGAGTTCGGCGATCAATTCCTCGCCCGCGTACGCCTGCGATTTGAAGCGTCCGCTAAGGTTGCGATCGAGGCGTCCCTTCGCGCCGGTCCAGTGGCCTAGCTCGTGGAAGATCGTGCTGTAGTAGCCGTCTGCGGAAACGAATCGGTCCCTCGGTGGCATCCGGACCAGGTCCATCGAAGGGATGTAGCAGGCACTGTCGCCGACGTGATCGATTCGCGCTCCTGTCGCCTGGATCGTGGCCTCGGCTACCTCGATCGGCTCGAAGCCGCCGGCTGGAAGAGTCTCCGCAGCGGGGGCGCCTTCGACCTGGCTGGCGTTAAAGGCGAAGCTGGCTTTGGCGACCATACGGCGCTCGGGATCTCCGTTCTCGTCGGCGGCTTCGTAGTCTTTGTAGAAGACCACCAGGCTGGACTTCTCGCCCTTGCGGACTTGGGCGCCGAGTTCGCTCCACTGGCGGTAGGTGGCCCAGCGGCTGTCGCCAAATCCGGACACCTGGTCGGCGACCCAGAGGGACAGGACGTTGATGCCTCGGTAGGACTTGCCGGACTTGGCGTTGACGGGGAGGCCGCCGCCGCGACGGTGCCAAGGGCACTGCCAGTTCTTCGGGTCGGCTGTTTCGAGGGCTGCGAGGATGCGGTCGGTGATGGTCTGGTGCAGGTCCATGGGATTGCTCCTTCGAATGAAAGAGCCCGCCGGGGATGAGCCAGCGGGCTGGAAGGGCGGGGTCAGTCGCGAGTGCCGCTGCGGTCCCACACCAGAGGCCAGGACTTGCTCTTGGGCGTCCGGGGCTGGAACAGGGCGGCCCGGACGGGGCAGGGGAAGCTCGGGTCCTGGATCGCGACCGAGAGGAAGGCGACCCCGGCCTTGCTCTGGCGGCGCCACGCTCCGCCGACCTCGCGACCCGCGTGCAGGATGCGGAAATCCGGGGCCTTGTCGCTCTGGCGCTCGAAGGGCTCGAAGGTGAGCTCGGCGGTGGTGGACAGGGTGGTGAGGGTGCCGACGTAGCCGTCGCCGGACTGCTGGAAGGAACCGATGTCGATCATGGGAGGTCTCCGATTTTGCCGGGTCGCCCAGTGCGACCGCGTGGCGTCAAAGGAGACGAGAGGGAGCGCCCGCACCGCAGGCCGAAATGGAATGGAGGACGCCGACAGGCGTTGCGGGAAGAGCGATCGAGCGGCGTGGACACAGACACGAAGCGGTCCACGGGCCGGGCCGGAAGGGGTGACCAACCCGACGTCGGGACTCCTCAAATCAGAGGCGATGTTCTACGTCTGTTCTTCATGCGATCCGACCTCCCGCCCGACGAAGACACGCCCTTGGCGCGCTGGCCGTGGGTAGAGGTGCGTTTCCGCTGTCACTATTGCTCGCGGCACGATGACGTGCGGCTGGCGACGCTCGCGGCGAAGAAGGGTCACCGCATCACGATTGGGAGCCTGGTCCGGCAGTGGTCGTCACTCTGCCCGTGGCACCACACGAATCCGGCCCGGAAACCGCAGAAATACGGGCACAAATGCGGTGGGCACTGCCCGGACCTGAGACGCTTCACGCCTCCCGACCTCCCGCCGGCCATGGGCGGCCTCGTGGTCCTCGAAGGCGGTAAAGAGGACATGCTGCCAGCCGAACCGGCTCGCGAGCGTCGCCGTCGGATCGGCGCCCCTGACGAATCCTAGCGCCAGGCCGTCGCGTCGTCGTAGGTCTTGTCCCACGCCATGATCGCATCCGTGAGCGCGATGAGCTCGCGCTCCTCCGGGGTGTCCTCCAGGGCGCCCGCTAGCTCGGCGACGCGCTGGGTCGCCCGCTCATAGTCCTCGATCGTCTCGATACGGATGGCGGCTGGCTTGTCCATGTCGGTCTCCCTGCACGGCCTGAATCCCCGACGTGAAGCACGGTTCCACGGCGCGGCTGCAGGCGCTCGCGATTTTTATCGAGTCGGACTCTTGTAGGTTTCAATTTGGATGTTATATTACATCCAATCCCGAGGATGGTCCTTGGGCCTCACACGGGGAACGACATGAAGCTCTGCACCGAAATCACTGCCCTCCGCGCCGGCGTGCGCCGGGTCGCCCTAGCTCTTGCCGATTCCGACGTCCTGGTGTCGCCGAACGAGCGCGGTGTGCTGGCGAAGACGAACTCCGCCATCGCGATCAAGGCGATGACCAAGAGGCTGCGCGGGTCGTTCGACATGAAGCGCGACTTCGACACCGTCCGCTGCATCGCTTTCAAGATCCGGAAGGCCCGCGAGGCGAAGGCCGCACGCTGCGCGGGGTACTCTCGGAACCGGTCGCCGATGGCCAGCCATA
>NCCO01000111.1:0-2427 GCA_002279705.1 Allobosea sp. 12-68-7 | reverse complement strand
CGCCGCGAAGGCGACCTTTCGACACGGGGCGTCCGCTGGTTCGACGTTCAACATCGGTTACGTAGGGCCGAACGTCCCGGTCGATTACGAGATCCGCATCGAGAAGGATTGGAATCACTACTCGAAGCGGACGAAGTATCCCGGCCTGCGCGACAACCACCTCATCAAGGTCCGCCCGGACTGGCTGACGACCGTGCGCCGCATCGGCACCGCGTCGGTCGGCGGCTGCCTCGTCCTCGACGCGACCCCGGTTCTGCTGTCCGACGACGGTGAGCGCTCGATCTGGATTGCTACGGTCGCGACGCAGGGCCGCGGGTTCTCCGTCAACATCGAGACGCGGTTCCTGTCGTGCTGGGGGCATGGCGTCGTGACCGTGCATCGCGCTGAGAAGTCGGCGTGGAACGAGAATCCGCCGGCGGAGATCCTGGAGATCGTCCGCCGGCAGGCCGCCGATCGCGAGCTCGACAAGCTCACCGCCGACGACCTCGCGACGCTCCAGGACCTGGCCGCGTGACGCTCACACCGGCGAGCCGGCCACTCCGGCTTGCTAAGTGAGCGCCATCCGGCTGCTCGACCAGGGCCAAGGCAGTGCCGGCAAGCTAGACGTATGATGAGAGACCACTGGGCGGGCAGCCCCGGGCTTGTGTGAGACCCCGGCCCGCGTTCCTGGCGCGAGCGGGCTGGCACCCCAGAACGGGGTCTCACACAAGCCCTTCCGGAGACCGACGATGAGCGAAGAAAAGAAAACCTACGTCGGCCCCGGACGCGAAAGCGCGGGCGCCGTGCTGATACGCGACCTCGGGGAGGGCTTGTACGGCTCGATCTGGCAGTCGGAATTCGCGCGCGATTTGACCCCTTGGCATCCCAAAGAAAAGAGAGTGACGCAGCAGATGGTGGCCCGTTGGGCCGCCGGCGAGCGCACGGTGCCGTCGTGGGTCTGGAAATCCGGCGCGGCCATGATCGAGGCCAGGGTAGCGTGGCTGTTCCGGCTGCGCGATCGGCTGGAGAGCGTCGATCACGGGGAGCCTGAATGATGGCAAAAAGGTATTTCAAGGCGACGACCAGGGCCGGGGTCACGGCGATCATGTCGAGCGGTACACGGGATTTCGCGGTCGCCGTGATCCGAGTCGACGACGGCAGGGCGACCCGATTTGCGTTCTATGAAGGCACCGACAGCGCCCGCAGGAGTGCTGCGAAGGCAGCGAAGGCGAGGCCTTGGGACGGACCCGGCGAGATCTGCGACGCCGTCGAAATCTCCGCCGCGACATTCAAGGCCATCAAACATGAACTCGAAAATCCGATCGAGCCGATGTGGGGCGATGGCGGACACGATCTCGATGAGTACTGCGACCGCTGCAGCGAGGTTCTTGAAGCCGGTCAAATCGGCGAGTGCGACGACTGCCAAGCCACGTGATCAGGATGGTGTCGTAGATCGGGCCACCCACTGCATGGCTGAATCGGAAGGTCGCCCGGGAGTCTCGCTCGCCGGGCCCTTTTACGTTCTCGCGGCCCCACTCGCGGCCCCAAAGCAAAACGGCCACCCCGGAGGGCGGCCGTAAGTGCCTGTATTATCAGGCCTAAGATGGTGGGCGCGACAGGGATCGAACCTGTGACCCCTACGATGTCAACGTAGTGCTCTCCCGCTGAGCTACGCGCCCGTCTGCCGCGTCGGGAAATCGTCGCGGCGGCCGGAACAGGTCCCGCCGTTGCCGGGCGACCATGTTGCGAGGTGAGCGGCTATAGCCGCTCGTCTCGAGGCTGGCAAGGCGCTTTGTGGAGAAAGCCTCGCGGGCCCCCGGCGCCCGTGCCGTCAGGCCGCCAGCAGCTTCTCGACCTCGTTCACCAGCTCGCGCAGATGGAAGGGCTTGGAGAGCACCTTGGCATCCTTGGGCGTCTGGGAATCGGGGTTGAGCGCCACCGCCGCGAAGCCGGTGATGAACATCACCTTGATGTCGGGGTCGAGCTCGGTGGCGCGGCGCGCCAGCTCGATGCCGTCCATCTCGGGCATGACGATGTCGGTCAGGAGCAACTCGAAGGGCTCTTCGCGCAGCCGGTTGTAGGCCGACAGCCCGTTGTCGAAGGAGGCCACGTCATAGCCCGCATTCTGCAGGGCCTTGACCAGGAACCGGCGCATGTCGTTGTCGTCTTCGGCGAGAAGTATCTTGGTCATGGGCCTGATCTGTCCGTCCCGTAAGGCCTGTGTTCTGGTGCAGCGGAAGCCGGCGAGGCACCCCGGTCCCGTTCTCGTCTGGTTTTCGCGCCCCAACCCTGCGCGCCTGCGGCGGCAGGGTTATCGGCCCGCCCCCGCAGTGGGAACCCACGGTTTCTATAAGGCATCAGCATGGTAAACAACGGGTGAATCCGTGGCCGATGCCGGCCCCGCCGGCGCAGCCCTTCAACCGCGCGGCGTTGTGTGCTTGTGTTCGG
>NCCO01000110.1 GCA_002279705.1 Allobosea sp. 12-68-7 | reverse complement strand
ATCGACATAGGCGACCTCCTCGACGCTGCGGAAACCTTCCGAGGCGAGCAGCTGGCCGACCGTCTCGTCGACGTTCAGTGCATTCATGAAGATGTCGGTGCGGTTGACGAATTCCTTCTGGCGCCGCTCGGACTCCTCGGCCTCGGTCAGGATGTCGATGTCCCAGCCGGTGAGCTGCGAGGCCAGGCGCACGTTCTGGCCGCGGCGGCCGATCGCGAGCGAGAGCTGCTCGTCGGGGACGACGACCTCGATCTTGTCGGCCTCCTCGTCGAGCACGACCTTGGCGACTTCCGCCGGCTGCAGCGCGTTGACGACGAAGGTCGCGATGTCGGGCGACCAGGGAATGATGTCGATCTTCTCGCCCTGAAGCTCGCCGACCACGGCCTGCACGCGCGAGCCGCGCATGCCGACGCAGGCGCCGACCGGGTCGATCGAGGAATCGCGGCTGATCACGGCGATCTTGGCGCGCGAGCCCGGATCGCGGGCGACCGCCTTCACCTCGACGATGCCGTCATAAATCTCCGGCACTTCCTGGCCGAAGAGCTTGGCCATGAACTGCGGATGGGTGCGGGAAAGGAAGATCTGCGGGCCGCGCGGCTCGCGGCGCACGTCATAGACATAGGCGCGGGCGCGGTCGCCGACCTTGAAGGTCTCGCGCGGGATCATCTCGTCGCGGCGGATGATCGCCTCGCCGCGGCCGAGATCGACGAAGACGTTGCCGTATTCGACGCGCTTGACCGCGCCGTTGACGATCTCGCCGATGCGGTCCTTGTACTCGTCGTACTGGCGGTCGCGCTCGGCCTCGCGCACCTTCTGCACGATGACCTGCTTGGCCGCCTGGGCGGCGATGCGGCCGAAATCGAAGGGCGGCAGCGGATCGGCGATCACATCGCCGACCTGGGCGGCCGGGTTGTGGCGCTTGGCCTCGTCGACGGTGATCTCGACGGCGGGGTTCTCGACGCTGTCGACGACCTGGAGATGGCGCGCCAGGCGCAGTTCGCCGGTCTTGGTGCTGATCTCGGCATGGACGTCGGTCTCGGCGCCGTAGCGCGAGCGGGCGGCGCGGGCGATGGCGTCCTCCATCGCGTCCAGCACGATCTGCCGGTCGATGGATTTCTCGCGGGCGACGGCGTCCGCGATCTGAAGCCATTCGAGTCTGTTGGCTGCGACCACCATGGCGCTCACTCCTCTTCGGTTGTGTCTGGCGGAGTCTGTCCGCGCTTCTTGTCGGGCCGTGGCCCCAGCGATTTCTTCCGGCCCTTGGGCGGCGCGGCGATCTCGTCGGCGGTCGGCATCTCGGGCGGCAGTCCGGCCTTGCCGCGGCGCAGCGATTCCGTGACCAGCGCATCGGTCAGCACCAGGCGGGCATCGCTGACCATCGTCATCGGGATCGCGACGTCGCGCTCTTCCTCGGATTTGGCGTCGTCGCGAGCGAGCAGGGCGTTCTCGCCCTCGACGCCGCGCAGGATGCCGCGGAAGCGCTTGCGGCCATGGACGGGGGTCTCGGTCTCGATCTTGGCGAGATGCCCGGCCCAGCGCGCGAAATCGCCCGCCCGGACCAGCGGCCGGTCGATCCCCGGCGAGGACACCTCGAGATGGTAGGGCACCTGGATCGGGTCGTCGACGTCGAGCGCCGGCGAGACCGCCTGGCTGACCTCCTCGCACCCCTCGACGTTCATCGTACCGTCGGGCCGCTCCGCCATGATCTGCACGGTGCAGCCGTTCTGGCCGGTGACGCGCACGCGCACCAGCCGGTAGCCGAGATCGACGATCGCCGGCTCGATGATCGCGGCGACGCGTGCCGCGACGCCGCTCTCGACGACGAGGCGCCTGTCGCTGTCCTGTTCCGTGGCGTTCGGCTCGTTCATGCCCTGGCTGCCTTGCCTTCGGCCGGTGAAGCCGGCCGCGATCGAAGGATGGTGCATGATCGCGTGGTGCCGCATCGGCCGGTTCGGCCCGCGCTGTCATGCTCCGGCCCCGGCAGGGCTGCGGCCAACAAAAAAGAGCGGGCCTTCCGGCCCGCTCTTGATCATCGGCTTACACCGAAACCAGAGCTGTTGCGCGCTATTTAGTCCGCATCGGCCCGGCTGGCAAGGGTTCTTCCCGCCGGACCCCGGCAGGCCCGCCGGACTGTCGCGGATCGCGCTAACCCGCTGGTCATCCTTGTGCGCCATGGTGGCGCGCGACGCGGTGTGCGGGGATTGGGTATGAGTTCTGTCAGTTCGCTGTTGCGCGATCTCGAGACCACGATGGTGCGCGGCTCCGCCGGCGAGCGCACCCAGATTCTGTCGCGCCTGACCGATCTCTTCCTCAGCACCGTCGCCGTGATGGACGAGGACCAGGTCGGCATCTTCGACGTCGTGATCGGCCGGCTCTCGCGGGCGATCGAGCTCAGGGCGCGCATCGAGCTCTCGGAACGACTGGCCCCGGTTCCCAATGCGCCGGCCGGCGTGGTCCGCCAGCTCGCGCTGGACGAGATCGCGGTGGCGCGCCCGGTCCTGGTCGCCTCGCCCCGCCTCACCGACCAGGATCTCGTCGCCATTTCGGCGGCGAAGGGGCGCGATCACATGCTCGCCATCACCGAGCGCGCCGATATCGCCGAGCCGGTCACCGATTTCCTGATCCTGCGTGGCGGGCGGCTGGTGACCCATGCCATCGCCGCCAATCACAAGGCGCGCTTCTCCCATCACGGCATGGGCGTGCTCGTCATGCGCGCCAACCACGACGATGCGCTGCAGACGGCGCTCGGGGACCGCAGCGACCTGCCGGCCGAACTCGCCGCCCAATTGATGGCGGCGGCGAAGAACTCGGCCCGGCGCCGCCTCTTCGCCGACCTCGATCCGGACATGGCCTCTGCCATCGGGGACGCGGTCGAGCGTGGCGCGCGGGCCGTCGCTGCAGATGCGGAGATCCAGGGCAACCTCGAGACGGTCAACGAGGCGCTGACGGAGGTCAACCGTCTCCACCAGGCGAAGGAGCTCGACGAGGCCGCCATCATCCGCTTCGCCGCGGCCGGGGCCGCCGAACATGCGATCTGCGCCGTCGCTGTGCTGTCGGAGCTGAGCCTGCCCGCGGCCGAACAGGCCGTTCTCGGGCCGGATCGCGACGCGGTTCTGCTCGTCGTCCGCGGCCTCGGCTGGTCCTGGGATACGGCCGCGGCCCTCATCGCGCTGCGCAAGGATTTCGGCAAGTCGGATGCCGCGGTGCAGCGGGCCCGGCAGCACTTCCGCACCATCCCCAAGGAGACCGCACAGCGCGTGCTCGGCTTCCTCAGGATGCGCGACGCACAGCCGTGAGATAGCTCGGCACCCGGCCCGCCGCCACGGCCTTGGCCTCGTAGCGGGTCCGGATCCAGCCCGGATAGGGCTGGCGCCAGTCGTCGGCCCTGGCGTCGGTCCAGTCGAAATCCGGCGAGCGTGCCAGCCGCGCCAGCGTCCAGCCGACATAGTCGTCGATGTCGCTGGCGAAGCGGAAGCGCCCGCCCGGACGCAGGGTTCGTGCGAACAGCCCCAGCGTGCGGTCCGACACGAAGCGGCGCTTGCGCTGGCGGCGCTTCGGCCACGGGTCGGGATAGAGCAGGTCGATCGCATCGAGCGAGCCGGCCGGCAGGCGCGGCAGCATCAGCGCCGCGTCGCCGTCCCAGATGCGGATGTTGGTCAGGCCCTCGCGTTCGATCACCGCCAGGAACTTCGCCATGCCGTTGATGAAGGGCTCGACGCCGATGAAGCCGATCTGCGGGCTCTCCCGCATGCGGTGGAGCAGATGTTCGCCGCCGCCGAACCCGATTTCCAACCGCACCGTCTCGACGGGCTGAGGGAACAGCGCGTGCAGATCGGCGATCTCGCCCTCGGGCAGGCGCAGCTGGGGCAGCACCGTCTCCATCAGGCTGTTCTGGCCCTCGCGCAGCGCCTTGCCCTTGCGCCGTCCGAAGAAGGAGCGGTCGGGATCGTGGTCATGGGTCATCGGGTGGTCTTCTGGCTTGATGGAAGGTCGATCGAACGGCGTTTCCGAAGGGCGACGAGGCGCCTTCGGACGGGTCCCTAGCAAACAAAAAGGGCCGGAGCGATCCGCTCCGGCCCGATCGGTTGGTCGAATGCGCGCGGCTCAGGCGGCTATGGCCTTCTTCAGCGCGTCGACCAGATCGGTCTTCTCCCAGGAGAAGCTGCCGTCACGGCCGGCCTTGCGGCCGAAATGGCCATAGGCCGCCGACTTAGCGTAGATCGGCTTGTTGAGCTGGAGATGGGTGCGGATGCCGCGCGGGGTCAGGTCCATGACCTCGCCGAGGACCTTCTCCAGCTTGGCCTCGTCGACCTTGCCGGTGCCGTGCAGGTCGACATAGATCGACAGCGGCTTGGCGACGCCGATGGCGTAGGAGAGCTGGATCGTGCAGCGCTCGGCGAGCTTGGCCGCAACCACGTTCTTGGCGAGGTAGCGCGCCGCATAGGCCGCCGAGCGGTCGACCTTGGTCGGGTCCTTGCCGGAGAAGGCACCGCCGCCATGTGGCGCCGCGCCGCCATAGGTGTCGACGATGATCTTGCGGCCGGTCAGGCCGGCGTCGCCATCGGGGCCGCCGATGACGAACTTGCCGGTCGGGTTGACGTGCCAGACCGTGTCCTTCGAGATCCAGCCCTCGGGCAGGGTCGCGCGGATATAGGGCTCGACGATCTTGCGGACGTCCGCCGAGGAGAGGCTCTCGTCGGTGTGCTGGGTCGAGAGCACGATCTGCGTCACGCCGACCGGCTTGCCGTTCTCGTACTTGACCGTGACCTGGCTCTTGGCGTCGGGTCCGAGCTTGGCGGCGCCGCCTTCCTTGGCGTGACGGGCCCTGGCCAGAACCTCGAGGATCTTGTGCGCATAGTAGATCGGCGCCGGCATCAGCTCGGGCGTCTCGCGGCAGGCATAGCCGAACATGATGCCCTGGTCGCCGGCACCCTCGTCCTTGTTGCCGGAGGCATCGACGCCCTGGGCGATGTCGGCGGACTGGGCGTGCAGGAGCACGTCGATCTTGCACTTCTTCCAGTGGAAGCCGTCCTGCTCATAGCCGATCGCCTTGATCGCGCGGCGCGCGACCGACTTGACCTTGCTCTTCATCGCCTTCTCGTCGAGCGAGGTGCGGACCTCGCCGGCGATGATGACGCGATTGGTCGTGGCCAGCGTCTCACAGGCGACGCGCACCTGGGCGGCGTCCATGCCCGCCTTGGCGGCTTCCTTGAAGAACAGATCGACGACTTCGTCCGAGATCCGGTCACAGATCTTGTCGGGATGGCCTTCGCCGACGGACTCGCTGGTGAACAGGTAATTCTGGCGTGACACGGTCGGAAAGCCCTTGCTCAGGGAGGGGGGACGGGTAACCGGCATGAAAAACGGGCCGATCGACGAAAACGGCCATCCTCTTTGCAGCGGACGCGTTCGCCGTCAAGCACGGCAATCCGTTAATCGGGAGCCTCGTTCGGCAGGCAGAACGCGCGCGGGCCGAAAATCAGCCGTTTGCGCCGTCTTCCTCCGCGAGTGTTTCGACGAGGTCGATGATCCGGCGCCGCACCTTGGCGTTCTTGATGCGGACGAAGGCTTTCGTCAGCTGCACGCCTTCGCTGCTGGACATGAAGTCGGAGACATAGGCGTTGGCGGCGGAATCGGAAAAGCCCCCGGTCGGCATGTCGCCCGTGGGCGCGCCCTCGAAGAAGAAGGAGACGGGCACGTCGAGCATCTTGGCGATTTGCTGCAGCCGGCTCGCGCTGATGCGGTTCGAGCCCTTCTCGTATTTCTGGACCTGCTGGAAGGTCAGCCCCAAGGCGTCGCCGAGCTTCTCCTGGCTCACGCCGGCCAGCATCCGCTGCATGCGAACGCGGCTGCCGACATGACGGTCGATCGGGTTGGGGACTTTCTTCAACATGATGTTGGCCTTGGCTAGGGGCGCCGGCTGCGATGCGTGATCTCGCGGACCGGCACAGTCAATTGGTTCGAGGCGGCGGAAGCCATGACCTTATCGTGTTGGTTTAGAAGTTCCAAATGGGATTAGTGACGGCGAAGTCCGCGGGACAGAAGCAGGAATCCCACGAGCATTGCGGCATAGATGAGGTCGCCGAACCGGCTGTAGGGGGTGGCGGGCCCCGCCCGCGGCAGGCCCGTGTCCAGAACGCCTTCGCGGCCCAGCGGCAGGCTGCCGAGAACCCGGCCATAGCCGTCCGTCACGGCGGAGATACCGGTGTTCGCGACCCGCACCAGCGGCAATCCTTCCTCGATCGCCCTGAGCCGGGCCTGGGCGAAATGCTGGTAGGGGCCGCTCGTCTGGCCGAACCAGCCGTCATTGGTCAGGTTGAGCATGAAGCCGGCCCGCGGACCCTGCGGCGCGACCTCGGCCGGGAACACGACCTCGTAGCAGATCAGCGGCGCGGCCGGCGGCAACCCGCGGATCGCCAGCGGCAGCCGCCGCGTACCCGCAGCGAAGCCGCCGGGCACCGAGACGAATTCCGACAGGCCGACGCTTCGGATCAGCCGATCCAGCACCGGCGGCAGATATTCGCCGAAGGGCACGAGATGCACCTTGTCGTAGCTCGAGACGATCGCGCCCTCGTCGTCGACGACCTGGATCGCGTTGAAGATCGGTGGGCGGCTCTCGCCGGGCAGCATCTCGCCGGCGCGGGCTGCCCCGGTGATCAGCGTCGTGTTCGGCGGCAGCAGCGCCGCGATGCGCGACAGCGCCTGGGGCGTGCGCCCGAGCAGGAAGGGAAAGGCCGATTCCGGCCAGATCAGATGCGTCACCGCCTGGACGCCCGGCGTGGCGGGGCTGGTCGCCCGGTCGCTGAGCGTGAGGTAATGGTTGAGGATCGCCTCGCCGTTACGGGCGCTGAATTTGGCGTCCTGGGGCAGGTTCGGCTGCATCAGGCGCAGTTTGACGCCGGCGACGAGCGGTGCGGGCCCGGCCGGCACGCGCCAGAGGCCGAAACCGACGAGCCCCGCCAGCGCGACGACCGCCATGACGGGCGCCCGCCACCGCGCCCAGAGGCGCTCGCCCGTGCCCAGCGTGGCGGGCGCCGCCGCGATCGCGACGGACACAAGCGTCAGCCCGTAGAGGCCGATCACCGAGGCGATCTGGGCGACCTGCGGCTGCCCGGCCAGCATCATGCCGTAGACGTTCCAGGGAAAGCCGGTCAGTACATGCCCGCGCAGCCATTCGCTGAGCGAGAGCATAATGGCCAGCATCAGGATCCGGCCTGTGCCGCTGGGCCAGAGCAGGCGCGCGCAGCCGAAGGCGAGCGCCGGGAAGACGGCGAGCAGCGCCGGCAGCGCCACCACGCCGAGCGGCATCGCCCAGGCGAACTTGTCGGCTTCGACCAGAAAGGCGGCGCCCAACCACCACAGCCCGGCCAGGAAGAAGCCGAAACCCCACCACCACCCCGCCGCAGCCGCGGCGCGGAACCGCGAGGCCGCGCCTTTGCCCACGGCGCCGTCGATCAGCCAGACCGCGACGGTCATTGGCACGACGATCAGGGGCCAGAGGTCGAGCGGAGGCAGCGCGAGCGCGCCGCTCGCCCCGGCGGCGAGCGCGATCATGCGCCGGCGCCATCCCCAGGCGAGAATGACGCCATCGGCCAGGCTGGCGAAGCCCATCAGCCCGTTTCCGCCGGTCTGTCGCCGTCCTCGTCGGCCGAGCTCCGCTGGACGATGCTCAGCCGCTTGACCCGGCGCTGATCGGCCTCGAGGATCTCGAAGCTGAGCCCGCCCGGACCCGCGACGATCTCGCCCTTGGCCGGAACATGCCCGGCCAGCGTGACGATCAGCCCGCCCAGCGTATCGACGTCTTCCGCCACCGGATCATCCGACAGATCGATCCCGGTCGCCTGCTTCAGCTCGTCGAGGGTCGCGCGGGCATCGGCGGTGAAGCGGCCTTCGCCCTCGGGCGCGATCGTCGGCGCTTCCTCCAGATCATGCTCGTCCTCGATGTCGCCGACGACGATCTCGATCAGATCCTCGATGGTGACGAGCCCGTCCGTGCCGCCATATTCGTCGATCACCAGTGCGATATGCGTCCGCGTCGCCTGCATGCGGACCAGGAGATCGACCGCTGGCATGGACGGCGGCACGTAGAGCACGGGCCGCATGATCTTCGTATCAGCCAGCGTCCGCGTCAGATCGACCGCCGCGAGATCGTGGAGGGCGGGCTCCGACAGGCCCGTTGTCGGCTCGGCCTTCGCCTGGCCGGCGATGAATTCGAGGAAGTCGCGGATATGGACCATGCCGCGGGGGTCGTCGAGGGAATCGTCGAAGACCGGCAGGCGGGAATGGCCCGCCGTGCGAAACCGGGCCAGCACTTCGTCCAGCGTGGCGTCCGCCGGCACCGCGATGATGTCGGCGCGGGGGATCATCACGTCGCCCACGCGCCGCTCCCGCAGGCTCAGCACATTCGAGAGCATGGCGCGCTCCTGCGCGCTGAGATCGGCGAGCTGGCCGCTGCCCTGGGCCAGGGCGTCGGTGATGTCCTCGCGGATCGTCCCGCCGCCACGCAGGCCGAGCCTGTCCAGGAAATGGCTGAGCCAATGGGAGAGGCCGCGTCCGGCGGCTTCGGGCGGGGTCTGTCGACTGTCGTCGCTCATGATCGGTGAGGTCGGTCCGGGGTTGAAACGGGCGCGGGCGAGGCCGCGGCCTCGGGGACGCCGATGAGGTCGCCGTCGGCATAGGGGTCTGCGATGCCAAGCTGGGCCAGGGCCGCCACTTCGAGCGCCTCCATGCGCTGCGCCTCGGCATCGGTCTCGTGATCCTCGCCGAGCAGATGCAGCAGGCCGTGGATCACCAGATGGCTGAAATGGTCGACGAGGGCCTTGCCCTCGGCCTCGGCTTCGGACGCGACGGTCTCGAAGGCGATGACGATGTCGCCCAGGACGGGGCTGGCCGCGATCTTGTCCGCCGGCGCGGCCGGGATGACTTCGTTGTCTTTCCAGGTTTGCTGCAGACGGCGATCGATTTCGGCAACGATCTCGGCGTCAGACTGCGCCCAGCCGAGCAGTGGCGTCAGAAATACGATGACGGAGAGCAGCGGCAAGAGTCGAGGCATGGACGACCTCGCGAGGAGTCTCGAAAACCCGATCGATTGACCATAGACCTTCATCGTACCGCGCACCGGTCGAATTGCGACAGCCGCTGTCTGGAAATGCGAATTCATTTTGTACCCGTCCCGATTCACGGCCTCACTGCCGCTGATCCGATGGAATTTCGCTAGACTCAGTCGCGAATTCGTTTGTCTCATCAGGAAGTGCAAGATGACGAGATCGTTGCGGGAAGACGCCATCGACATCTGGTCGGCCGGAGTCGCGGCGGTGGATTCCGCGCGGCTCGTCGAGGCTGCCATCTGTCGCCGCGGCGATGAGATCCAAATTGCTGGCGAATCGCTCCGTTTATCGGAGATCGACCGCATAGTCGTGATTGGCGGCGGCAAGGCCGGAGCCGGAATGGCCGCCGGCTTCGAACAGGCACTGGGCGCGGATGTTGTCGACGACCGTGTCAGCGGTTGGTTGAACGTCCCGGCGGATTGCGTACGGACACTGCGGAAAATCCATCTGCACGCCGGCCGCCCCGCTGGGGTCAATGAGCCGACGGAACAAGGTGTGCTGGGGACCGTGCGAATTCTGGAGATGGCGGCCTCGCTTACGCCACGGGACTTGTGCATCGTTCTGTTATCGGGAGGAGGCAGCGCCTTGCTCCCGGCGCCGATTGAGGGAATCACGCTGGCCGACAAACAAATCGTCACCCGGTTGCTCATGCAGTCCGGAGCGACGATTGACGAGTTGAACACCGTCCGAAGCTGCCTCTCCCAATTCAAAGGTGGAGGTTTGCTGAGAAGCCTGTCGGCGGGACGCGGCGTCGCGTTGATTATCTCCGATGTTGTCAACGACCCGCTGCCCGTGATTGCCTCCGGCCCCACGGTCAACGTGTTTCCGAATCCGACAGTGGCTTTACAGATCCTGCATCAACTCGTGAGCCCGACTTCCATCCCCGCCAACGTGCTGCAGGTCTTGCAACGCGCGGCGACCAGCGATCAACGCCCGTCATCCGCAGCTCTCCCGCCCTTCCGCAACGTGATTATTGGAAACAACCAGACGGCGATCGACGCGGCCGCGCTGCGCGCCGCTGAGCTGAACTATCGGGTCGCACGGCAGACGACGAACGAGCGCGGTATCGCCCGTGACATTGGACGGGATCTGGCCGAGCAGTCGCTGGAATGGCGGACGCATCGGACGACGGGACGTGGCTGGTGTTTCCTGAGCGGAGGAGAACCCGTGGTCCAGATGGTCGCAACCACTCAGCCGCGCAAAGGGGGACGCAATCAAGAACTCGTGTTGGCTGCCGCGGAGCGACTATGGAATGAGCCACTCACAGGCCTGGCGATTCTTTCGGGGGGGACTGATGGCGAAGATGGCCCAACAGACGCGGCAGGCGCCGTCT
>NCCO01000109.1 GCA_002279705.1 Allobosea sp. 12-68-7 | reverse complement strand
AGATCTTGCGCTTGGTCTCCTCGCTCTCGGTCGCGGCCTCGATGACGAGGTCACAATCGGCGAGGCCTTCGAGCTTCGGGGCGGCGGCGATCTTGGCCATCGCGTCGCGGCGGATCTCGTCGCCGATGGCGCCCTTGGCGACCTGGCGGGCCATGTTGCCGTCGATCGTCGCCAGCGCCGCGTTGATGCGCTCCTCGGCGATGTCGTGCAGCCTCACCTCGAAACCCGCGACGGCCGCCACATGGGCGATGCCGTTGCCCATCTGGCCCGCGCCGATGATGCCGATCGTCCTGATCGCCTGAGCCGACATGGTCTGTTCCATCTCCGGTGTCACCGCGTCCATGGTCGGAGGCGGATGCGGGCCGCCGCGCGCGGCCGCCTCTTCATATATCAATCACGGGCGCTGCGCAGCGTCCGATTGGCCAACCGCCGCGACCTGCCGGTCCCCGGCCCTCACTTGCCGAGCTTGGCGAGTTCGGTCTCGAGCTCCGGCAGCAGGGTGAAGAGATCGCCGACGAGGCCGTAATCGGCGACCTGGAAGATCGGGGCCTCCTCGTCCTTGTTGATCGCGACGATGACCTTGGAGTCCTTCATGCCGGCGAGATGCTGGATCGCGCCGGAGATGCCGACCGCGATGTAGAGATCGGGCGCCACGACCTTGCCGGTCTGGCCGACCTGCCAGTCATTGGGCGCATAGCCGGCGTCGACCGCGGCGCGCGAGGCGCCCATGGCCGCGCCGAGCTTGTCGGCGATCGGCTCGATGACCTTGCCGAAGGCCTCCGACGAGCCGAGTGCCCGGCCGCCCGAGATGATGATCTTGGCCGAGGCCAGCTCCGGCCGGTCGGATTTGGCGACCTCCTCGCCCTTGAACTGGGAGGAGCCGTCCTGGGCCGTGGCGGCGACGGTCTCGACCGGCGCGGTGGCGGCGCCGTCGGCGGCGGCCGCGAAGGAGGCGCCGCGCACGGTGATGACCTTCTTGGCGTCGCCCGACTGCACCGTCTGGATGGCATTGCCGGCATAGATCGGCCGCTCGTAAGTGTCGGGCGAGACGACCTTGGTGATTTCCGAGACCTGCATCACGTCGAGCAGGGCGGCGACGCGGGGCGTGACGTTCTTGCCGGTGGTGGTCCCGGCCGCGACGATGGCGTCATAGCCGCCGGCGAGCGAGACGATCAGCGCGGCCAAGGGCTCGGCGAGATGATGGCCGAAGGCGGCATCGTCGGCCAGCAGCACCTTCTCGACGCCGTCGAGCTTGGCGGCGGCGGCGGCCACGGCTTGCGCGCCCTGGCCGGCGACGAGGACATGGACGGGTGCACCGAGCGCCCTGGCGGCGGTCAGGGCCTTGCGGGTGGCCTCGTTGAGGCTCTTGTTGTCGTGCTCGGCGAGCAGCAGCGTCGTCATGATGTCAAAGCACTCCGGCTTCGTTCTTGAGCTTGGAGACGAGTTCGGCGACCGAGCCGACCTTGATGCCGGCGGAGCGGCCGGCGGGCTCGACGGTCTTCAGCACCGTCAGGCGGGGTGCGACGTCGACGCCGAGCGTCTCGGCCGAGGTCTCGTCGAGCGGCTTCTTCTTCGCCTTCATGATGTTGGGCAGCGAGGCGTAGCGCGGCTCGTTCAGGCGCAGATCGGTGGTGACGATCGCCGGCAGCTTGAGCGAGACCGTCTGCAGGCCGCCATCGACCTCGCGGGTGACGTCGACCATGTCCGCGCCGAGCTCGACCTTGGAGGCGAAGGTGCCCTGCGGCCAGCCGAGCAGCGCGGCCAGCATCTGGCCGGTCTGGTTGCAGTCGTCGTCGATCGCCTGCTTGCCGAGGATGACGAGGCCCGGGCTCTCCTGCTCGACGACCTTCTTCAGGAGCTTGGCGACGGCGAGCGGCTCGACCGTGCCCTCGACCTTCACGAGGATGCCGCGATCGGCGCCCATGGCGAGACCGGTGCGGATCGTCTCGGCGGCCTGCGCCGGCCCGATCGAGACCACGACGACCTCGCTCGCCTTGCCGGCCTCCTTCAGCCGCAGCGCCTCCTCGACGGCGATCTCGTCGAACGGGTTCATCGACATCTTGACGTTGGCGAGTTCGACGCCTGAGCCGTCCGCCTTCACCCGGATCTTCACGTTGTAGTCGACAACCCGCTTCACGGGCACAAGGATCTTCATCGTCGTCATCACCGTTCAGAAAAGAGGCTGGTCCCGCCGCACCCCGGACCGTGCCGCAGAGGGCGGATGGATGGCGGCTTCGCGGCTCTCGGCTCGAATGCGGAGGGACCGTAACGACGCGCGTTTGCGCTTGTCAACGCCGCGGATGGCCCATCCCCGATCCCCAAACCGCACCCCTCAGCCGCGCGCCGCGCGGCCGAACAGGGCCACGCGGCGGTGGATCAGGACGGGCGTGAGCGCGGCGCCGGTGCCGAGCCCGCCCAGATGGGCCCACCAGCCGACAGGGCCGTCCGGGTCGATCAGCGCCTGGACGAGCTGGAACAGGATCCAGGCGACGATGGCGTAGAGGGCGGTGATCCGCAGCGGAATCCAGTTGAAGGCGAGGCCCCAGATGCGGACGCGCGGATGGAGCATCAGATAGGCGGCGATGATGCCGGAGATCGCGCCCGAGGCGCCGATCAGCGGCTGCTCCGAGGCGGGGTTCATCAGGGCGTGGGCGAGGGAGCCGCCGAGGCCGCAGAGGCAGAAGAACAGCAGGAACCGGGCGTGGCCCATCGCATCCTCGACATTGTCGCCGAAGACGAAGAGGAACAGCATGTTGCCGATGAGATGGGCGAGACCGAGATGCAGGACGACATTGCTGAGCGGCGTCAGCCAGGGCGGGGCCTGCAGCAATTCGGGGGGGAGCTGCGCCGTTCCAAACAGCACCGAGGGGATCAGGCCGAAGCCGGCGGCGACGGCGATCTGCGCTGTTTCGTCCCGGCGCAGGGTGACGAGCAGATACAGCCCGGTGCACAGCGCGATCAGGGCATGGGTCACGAAGGGCGCGCGCATGAAGCGCAGCGGCACGCCGTCATGCAGGGGGATGAACACGCGGCGCGCTAGCGGTTCTGGCCGGGCACCCAGAGCACGTCGCCCCCGGCCCTGGCATTGAGATAGCGCGACGCGACGAAGAGGAAGTCGGAGAGGCGGTTGACGTATTGCAGCGCCGGCTGGCCGACGATCTCGCCTGGCGTCTGGGCGAGTTCCGTCATCAGCCGTTCGGCGCGGCGGCTGACGGTGCGGGCGAGATGCAGATGGGTGGCGGCCGGCGTCCCGCCGGGCAACACGAAGGAGCGCAGCGGTGCCAGCGTCTCGTTGAGACGGTCGATGTCGGCCTCGATGCGATCGACCTGGGCCGATACGATCCGCAGCGGCTCATAGGCCGGCGGCGCGCCGGTGTCGGGCGTCGACAGGTCGGCGCCGAGATCGAAGAGGTCGTTGCTGATGCGGCCGAGCATCGCGTCGACCTCCGGATCCTCCGTGGCGGCATGAAGCCGGGCGATCCCGATGCAGGCATTGGTCTCGTCGATCGTGCCATAGGCGGCGACGCGCAGATCGTATTTCGGCCGGCGCGGGCCGGTGGCGAGACCGGTGGTGCCGTCGTCGCCGGTGCGGGTGTAGATTCGGTTCAGCTTGACCATGGCGCCTTATAGCGCGCCGCGCGGCCGACGGAAGCGGCGTTTCGCGCTGGGCAGCGGCGGCGAAACGCCCCGGCTCAGAAGCTGTAGCCGAGACGGGCGCCGATATTGGCCGGGCCGCGGGTCTGGCCGCGGTCGGCACAGCCGGTGGTGCTGAAATGCTCCAGCGTCGCGACCAGGCTCCAGCGGTCGTCGAGGCGCACGCCGAGAGCGGCGGCCTCGCGGGTGCCGCCGTTGCAGCCGAGGTTGAGACGGTTCTGCGGGATGATCGCGCCGGTCTTGCCGTCACTGACCGCCGCGCCGAAGCTGGCCTCGACGAAGATCTTGCTGGTGATGTCGATGGTCCAGCTCGCGCCGGCATAGGCGAAGCGCGTGCCGTTGAAATTGGCGCTGGCGCCGAGATGGAAGCGCGGCACGAAGGCGTTGGCGAAACGGTCGCTCAGGGTGAAGGGACGGGGCGTCGCGATCTCGCCGCTGAAATTCGCCAGACCGCTCTCACGGCCGCCGGGATTGGCCACGCCGGCGCCGATGCGCGCCTCCCAGGATAGCGAGGGCGAGGGCGGGTTCGCCGGTGCGTAGCTTAAGGCTTCGGCCGGGAGGTCCTGAGCCTGCGCCGCGATGGGCGAGGCGACGAGGACGCCGGAGAGGAGAAGCAACGCGACGCGGACCATGGGCGATCTGAACTTCTTGCCGTCGGGAACGGTCCCGAGGTTGCCCAAAGACTCGTGACCGGATTATGGCGGGATTGCGGCGAGCGCCGATCGGTTGCTGTGGCCAGCAGAAAAAATCGCCGATAGATCAATGTCTTGCGAAAATGCTGGCGATCGTACTGATGGGGCCGTGGCCTCAGCCGCTGCGCCACCACAGCACGAACAGGATGACCAGGATCGCGACGAACTGAAGGATGACGCGCAGACGCATCAGCTTCTGGGAGGTGTTGGCGCTGCCGCCCCGCAGCATGTTGGCGAGCCCGAGGACCAGGACGACGGCGACGGCACCGACGGCGACGGGAACGAGTGTACCGCTGAATGTCATGGCTCAGCCCTTAGCGCGGCTCCGCTGGCTTGGCCAGCGGCGACACCCGCCAGTGACGCTGGGCCGCAGCCGGCCCGCGTTCACCGATAGCGCCGCTGCACGATCAGATGGGCGGCCACCGTCAGCAGGATGGTCGCCGTCATCAGGATGAACGAGATCGCGCCGCCGAAGGGCCAGTTGTTCTGCTGGGCGAACTGGCCATAGACCAGCGGCCCCATCATCTGGAACTTCGGGCCACCGAGCAGGACCGGCGTGGCATAAGCGTTCATCGCCAGGATGAAGGTCAGAATCGTACCCGCGAGGATTCCGGGCAGGGCCAGCGGCCAGAGCACGCGGCGAAACATCGCAGCCGGGCCGGCGCCGAGGCTGAAGGCGGCCTCCTCGACATTGCGCGGAATGCCCTCGATGACGCTCTGCAGCGTCAAGACCATGAAGGGCAGGTTGACGGCGACGATGCCGATCAGGACCGCATTCTCGGTGAACATGATCTCCAGCGGCTGGTCGATCAAGCCCATCCCCATCAGCGAGGCGTTGAGCGCACCCTTGCTGCCGAAGGCGGTCATCCAACCGGCCGCACGCACGGCGTTGCCGACGAAGAGGGGCAGCACGACGGCGATGATCAGCAGGTTCTTGAAGCGGCTCTGCGTGCGGGCGAGCACATAGGCCAGCGGGAAACCCATCACCAGGCAGGCGATGGTGCACATCACGGCGACCCGGACGGTGCGGGCCAGCACGGTGAGATAATAGCTGTCGGTGAAGAACTTGACGTAGTTCTCGATCGTCAGCCCGTCGACCATGAACTGGCCGGGGATGAACTGGTTCAGCGAATAGCGGAACAGGATCGCGATCGGGCCGAGAAGCCCGATCGCGACGAAGAGTGTCGCCGGCACGACGAGCAGGCCGGCGAGGCCGGTCCGGGCGCCTGCGACCGGTTCGGGAGCGATGGTGCTCATGGCAGCCCCCTGTCATTCCGGGGCATGCCGACGGCATGAACCCGGAACCCACGACTGGGTGAGAGGTCGCGGAGGCAAACAGGAACGGTCACACCCGGTCGTGGGTTCCGGGTTCGCTCCTGCGGAGCGCCCCGGAATGACAGATGGAGCATCACGCCTTGAAGACCTTGTCCCACCACTCCTTCATCGCCGAGTCGTTCTTGGCGAGGAAGGCATAGTCGAGGTCGCGCAGCTTCTTCTCCTCCTCGGGGGTGAAGCCGATGCGCTTCTGCAGGTCGGGCGCAACACTGAGCCCGGTGACGGTGCCGTTGTAGCCCATGTCGACCGCGAAGGCCTCCTGGGCGGCCTTCTCCAGCATCGCGTTCATATAGGCGTAGGCGTTGTCCTTGTTGGGCGCGTTCTTCTGGATGACGAAGCCCGAGACATAGATCGGGATGCCCTCGACGGGGGCGACGGCCTCGCAGGGGATGCCGGCGTTCTGCCACTGGACGACGCGCGCCTTCCAGATCGCGCTGATGCCGATCTCCTCGTTCTTCATCCCGGCGGCGAAGGCCTCGTTCGTCGGGTAGATGCGGGCGCCGGCCTTCTTGACCGCCATCAGCACCTCCTTGGCCTTGTCGAGGTCGTTCATGCTGGCGCCATTGGTGCCGGCGAGCGAGGCCGCGATCATGATCGACTGGTACTGGATGTCGATGAAGCCGATCTTGTTGCCGTGCTTGGGATCGAGCCAGTCCTTGAAGCCGGTCGGGGCTGCCGTGATGACCTTGGGATTGTAGATGACCACGTTGCCCGAATAGATGTGCCCGACGCCGTAGGGATATTTCATCGTCGGCAGCAGGTTCTTGGCGTTCGGGATCTTGGCGTAGTCGATCGCCTCGATGACGCCGGCCTCGTTCATTTCGAACATATTGGCGGCGGACAGGCCCTGGATGTCGACCGTGCCGCGCGGGAGGCGGCGCTCGGCGACCATCTTGGCGCGACGGGGCGCATCGCCGGCCTGATCCTGCACCACTTCCATGCCCTTGGCCTTGAGGAAGGGGTCCTCGATGTTCTTGGTCAGCAGGCGGGCATAATCGCCGCCCCAGGTGCCGACGACGACTTTCCCGGCGGCCTGGGCGAGAGCCGGGCTGCCGAGACCGGTGGCGAGCGCGGCGGCGCCGGCGCCCTTCAGAAGATCGCGTCTGTCGAATGTCGTCATGGTGGTTACTCCCCTGTTGGACGCCCGTCGAAGCGTTGAAATCAGCCTTCACGCGGATAAACGAGCCCGGCGTCTTCGGCCCAGCCTATGGTGATGGTCTCGCCCGGCTTCGGCTCGGCGATGCCGGCCTTGTTCGGGATCTGCAGCAGCATGCGGTCCTTGTCGATCGCGTCCGGCCCCGAGAGGCTGACGTCGATCTCCAGGATCGCGCCGAGATAGGAGGCGTGCTCGACGCGCGCCTCGAAGCGGTTGTGAAGTCCGTCCGCCTCGCCGCCGACGGCGATGCGCTCGGGCCGCAGGGCGAGCGTCGCCGCGCCGATGCGGGTCGCGGCCGCGCAGCCGATGGCGACGCCGCCCTTCGTCCGAAAGCGACCGGGTGCGACGATGTCGCCGTCGAGGAAGGCGCTGCGGCCGATGAAGCCGGCGACGAAGCGGTCGGCGGGCCGCTCGTAGAGCTCGCGCTGGGTGCCGATCTGGCGGACCTCGCCCTTTTCCATGACGACCAGACGGTCGGCCATGGTCAGCGCCTCTTCCTGGTCATGGGTGACCATGATCGTGGTCAGGCCGAGCTTGCGCTGCAGGTCGCGGATCTCGACCCGGACCTCCTGGCGCAGCTTGGCGTCGAGATTGGAGAGCGGTTCGTCGAGCAGCAGCACGTCCGGCTCCATGGCGAGCGCGCGGGCGAGCGCGACGCGCTGCTGCTGGCCGCCCGAGAGCTGACGCGGATAACGCTCGTCGAAGCCGGCGAGCTGCACGAGGCGCAGCGCTTCGGCGACGCGCGGCGCCCGGTCGGCCGGCGGGATCTTGCGCATCTCGAGGCCGAAGGCGACGTTCTCGGCGACCGTCATGTGCGGGAAGAGCGCATAGCTCTGGAAGACCAGGCCGCAATTGCGCTTCCAGGGCGGCAGCGTGGTGACGCTGCGCTCGCCGATGGTGATGGAGCCGGCGCTGGGGGCGATGAAGCCCGCGACCATGCGCAGCGTCGTCGTCTTGCCGCAACCGGAGGGCCCCAGCAGCACGAGGAACTCGCCGTCGGCGATGTCGATGTTGACGTCGTTGACGACCGTCAGGTCGCCATAGGTCTTGCGCAGATGCTCGATCGAAAGCCGTGCCATCGTCTCAGACCACCCGACTCAGCTTGACGTAACGGTCGGTGACGATCATCGCCACGGCGATCAGGACGATCTGGATCAGGGATGCGGCTGCCACGGTCGGATCGATCTTCCATTCGAGATATTGCAGGATGGCGATCGGCAGGGTGGTGCGGCCCGGTCCGACCAGGAACAGGCTCATTTCCAGATTGCCGAAGGAGGTGACGAAGCCGAAGAGCCCGGCCGCGACGATGCCGGGGCGGATGCTCGGCAGAGTCACTCGCCGGAAGGTGGTGAAGGGGCCGGCGCCGAGGTTCTGCGCGGCTTCCTCGATGGTGCGGTCGAAGCCGACGAGGCTCGCGGTGACGAGGCGTACCACCCAGGGGATGACGACGAGCGTATGCGCCGCGATCAGCCCACCCTGCGAGCCCATCACCGGCAGGCCGGTCGCGATCTCGGTCTCGATCTGGAAGACGTAGATCGCCGTGCCCAGCACGATGCCCGGCATGACCAGAGGCATCAGCAGCAGCGTGTTGAAGAGCGGGCCGAGCACGATGCGGTGGCGCACCAAAGCGAGGCTCGCGGGCACGCCGACGAGCAGGCCGAGCAGCGTCGCGGCGACGCCGACCTGGAGGCTGAGCAGAAAGCCGTTGATGAAGGGCTGGTTGTTGGCCGCGGCCGAGAACCATTTCAGTGAGTAGCCCTCCGGCGGGAAGGAGGGGATCTCCTGCCGGAAGAAGGCGAGCCAGGTGACGAAGATCAGCGGCAGCAGGATGTAGAGCAGCGACAGGCCCGCCGCCGCGTTGAGCGCGATGCGGCCGAGACTCGGGCGGGTCGTCGTCAAATCACGCCCCCATCGCTACAGCTTCGGCGTCATTCCGGGCGCAGCGAAGCGGAGACCCCGAATCCATCGTCGAGCCATATCCTTTGCAGGATCGGGCCCTGGGATGGATTCCGGATCTGCGCCGCTTCGCGGCTTGTCCGGAATGACGCGGTGTTTCCTTCGCCAAGGCGTCTGCTCTCACTGCAGCGTGTTCTTGTGGAACGCGCCGCCCTTCATGATGACGGGCAGCCGCGCGCCCTGATCCTGAAACAGGCCGAGATCCTCGAGCGGATTGCCATCGACCAGGATCATGTCCGCAAAAGCCCCAGCACACAGCGTGCCAAGCTTGCCCTCCATGCGCAGAAGCTGTGCGCCGACGGTGGTTGCCGAACGGATGATTTCGATCGGTGACAGCACTTCGCGCCGCAGCAGGAACTCGCGGGACTGGTCGACCTGGAGCTGGCCGAGCAGGTCGGAGCCATAGGCCACCGGCACGCCGGCGCGCTTGCAGATCTCCAGCGAGCGCAGCCCGCCGTCGATGACGAGCTCATTCTTGGCGAGCATATCGCCATCCATGCCGAATTCCGAGGCACGCTCCTTCATCGCGTAATAGGCGACGAGATTGGCGGTGAGGAACATGCCCTTTTCCGCCATCAGCCCGGCCGAGGCGTCGTCGATCAGGTTGCCGTGCTCGATGGCGCGCACGCCGCACTGGGCCGCACGCGTGATCGCCTCGGGCGTATAGGCATGGGCGCAGACATAGCGGCCGAAGGCGGCGGCTTCCTCGACGGCGGTGCGGACCTCGTCGAGGCTGAACTGGAGCGAATCGAGCGGGTCGTACGGGGAGGCGACGCCACCCGACATCATGATCTTGATGTGATCGGCCCCGAGCCGCATCTGCTCGCGGACCGACTTGCGGACAGAGGAGACGCCGTCGGAGACGGTCATCGTATAGGCCATGGCGTTGCAGCAGTTGCAGCGGGACCCGAAATCGGTCCGGCGGCGCGGGTCGCTGTGGCCGCCGGTCGGGCCGATCGCCTGGCCGGCGATGAAGAGTCTGGGCGCGGCGACATGGCCCTTGTCGACGGCCTCCTTGATGCCCCAGTCGGCACCGCCGGTGTCGCGCACCGTGGTGAAGCCGCGGTCGATCATGCACTTCATCAGGCCGATCGCCCGCGCCGTCATCAGCGTCAGCGGCATGCTCTCCAGCGAGCGGATCACGACCTCCGAGAGGAAGACATGGACATGGCTGTCGATCAGCCCGGGCATCAGCGTGCGGCCGCCGCAATCGACGATGTCGGCGAAGTCCGCCTTGATCGGCTTGTCGGAGAGCTCGCGGATCGTGTCGCCCTCGACCAGAAGCTCGTAGCCGGCGCGCACCTCGCCGAACGCGGGTTCGAGCAGGCGAAAGTTCCGGAACAGCAGCGCGGGCATGGCGGGCTTCTCCCCCGGCAAGGCGCAGCCACCGCAGGCCTTTTGTCCGGACGCTGATATATTGCGGACTTTCGTTCGGCTTGTCCATCGCCGCCCCGCAAGGGGGGCATGGGCGCAGCGGTCAGCTGGTCGCCGCCGTGGTCTTGACGGCGGCGCGGCGGCGCATCGGCAGCGAGAGCTCCGGCGCCAGCGCGCGGCTGATCGCGGGCAGGCCGTCGAGCAGGCTGGGAACGAAGGCCTGGGAGGGCGGCATGCGGCGCGGCAGGCCGTGCAGCGCGCGCGCCATCACCAGCGGATCGCGCTCGCCCTCGCCGTTCTCCTGGGGA
>NCCO01000271.1 GCA_002279705.1 Allobosea sp. 12-68-7 | reverse complement strand
AGGAGCGGCCATGGCTGGGCGAGAGCGAGGTGTCGAGAACGACCGTCAACCCGTCGGGATCGTTGTTGTCCGAGGAGACGCCGTGGATCGCCATGTCGTACTGGCCCTTCGAGCCACGGGCGACGCGCGTCGACCAGTCGGGCAGCTGCAGTTCGCACTGGATGCCGACCGCGGCGAGATGCTGCTGGACGATCTCGGCGGTGTCCTTGTGCATGCCGAACTGCGCAGTGGCGAGCAGTGTGGTCTGGAAGCCGTTGCCGAAACCGGCCTCGGTCAGCAAAGCCTTGGCGCGGGCGGGGTCGTAGTTCCAGCCATGCGCGAGGTCCTTGTCCCACCAGGGCGTGCCCTCGACGATCGGCAGGCCCTCGAGCGGCTTGCCGCGGCCGAAGAAGGCCACCTTGACGATGTCCTCGCGTCGCACCGCATGGGCGACGGCGCGGCGCACGCGCGGATCGTTGAAAGGCGGCTTGGTGCCGTTGAAGAGTACGTCCATGAACGGCCCCTGCTGGGTGTCGAGCCTGAGGCGCGGATCGGCCTCGACCGCCGCCATCGACTGCCAGGGGACGTATTCGATCATGTCGACATCGCCCGACTGCAGGGCGGCGAAACGCAGGTTCTCGTCGGCATAAACGACGAATTTGATGCCCTTCAGCTTCGGGATGCCGGGCTTGTAGAATTTGTCGAAGGCCGCGATCTCGACCGAGGAGCCGCGCTCCTGGCCGACCAGCCGGAAGGGGCCGGCGCCGATCGGCTCGGCTGGCGTCGATTTCCGCGAGAGGATGAAGGTGTTGTAGTTGCCGAACCAGTTCGGCAGCGTCGCCAGGGGCGTCTTGGTGACCAGGCGGATCGTGGCGGGATCGGGGATCTCGATGCGCTCGACGCTCTGGAACTGGCCGCGCATATAGGCGGTCGATTTCTCGCCGGCGATTTGCTCAATCGACCACTTCACGTCCTCGGCGGTGACCGGATCGCCATTGTGGAAGACGCAGCCGGGCCGGAGCTTGAGGACCCAGGCGCCGTCGCCGTCGAGTGACCAGGAGGTCGCCAGTTCGCCGCGCAATTCGCCCTTGGGGCCGTAGGAAACGAGGCTGCGGTGGATCAGCATCTTGACCGTGCCGGCCGAGGCACCGGTCGAGACCCAGGGCTGGAGATTGGGCGGGTAAGCCGACAGGCCGTAGCGGAGGATGCCGGCGGCGCGCTGGGCGCTGGCCGGGCGGGAGAGCAGCGGCAGGCTCGCGAAGGGCGCGGTCAGCCCGGCGGCCAGCATCGTGCGGCGTGAGATCGTCATCGGCTTTCTCCTCGCTGTGGTCGTCGTCGCCGGGCGCGTTGTCGCCTCGGTCCGGCGTCCCTCGTCTGGCAAGAAGAGCGCCATCGGGGCTGCGACGCCAGTCCGACAGCGCATGGCGGCCATGCTTGGTGTATACATGGCGGATTTTTGATGTCTGGCGACGAAGCGCCTAGAGTTGCGGCATCGGCAGGCCGGATGAGGACGCCCGACGTTGAACGTGATGACGCCGCCCCAGATGCAGGATGCCGAGAGCCGGCCGGCTCGCGAGCGGGTCTATGCGCATGTCCGCGAGCAGATCCTCCGCGAGGCGTTCCATCGGCTGGAGGCGGAGCGCTTCATCGACCTGCTGCCGCGCCGCGGCGCGCTGGTGCGGCAGGTGACGGCACAGGAATTGGCCGATCTCTACGAGGCCCGCCGCATGATCGAGGGCTATGCTGTCGCCCGCATCTGCCGGGAAAGGATCGTGCTGCCCGAGACAATGGAGGGTGTCCTCGACCGGCTCGACGCGATCGCCGGCAGCGACCATTTCGCCCGCGTCGAGCTCAACCGCGAATTCCATTTCGGGATGGTGCAGGCGCTCGGCAACGAGGTTTTGTCGGAACTCTACCAGTCGCTGGGCGCGCGGCAGCAGCGCGTCGCGATGCGGGCGCTGGCGGTGGATCCTGGGCGGATCGAGCGCATCCGGGTGGAGCATCGCGACTTCATCGCGGCGCTGCGGGCCTTCGACGAGGGGCGGGCGCGCGCCGTCCTCGACGAGCATCTGCGGCCCGTGACCGGGGTGGTGTCGCGCCTGCCGGGCTATGGCCCGTCAGGCGCGAGCGAAGAGGGCGGCTGATCGGGTTCAGACCGGGATCAACTGCATCGGCGCCGGGTAGTAGCGGAAGCCGTCGCCCGCCTTGGCGAGGTTGCCGAAGCCCGGCCAGGCGAAGTGGTAGGACATCACCGGCGTCTTCTCCTGCGCCAGCATCGTCAGGAGCCGCACGCGCGACTGCACCGCCTGCTTGGGGTCGCTGTCATAGGCGAATTCGAGGCGCGGGTTCTCGGTCAGCAGGACGGCGTGGTGCGTCAGGTCGCCGAGAAAGACGAAGGATTTGCCGGCCGAGGCGACCCTGAAGATGTGGTGGCCGGCCGTGTGGCCCGGCGCCGCGATCGCCTGCACGCCGGGCAGGAATTCCTGCTGGTCCTTGAAGAAGACGATGCGGTCGCGCACCGGCATCAGGTTGGCGCGGGCATGTTCGACGAAGGCTTTGAGCGGCGAGCCGAGCTTGCCCTCGTCGGTCCAGAAATCGAAATCGAGCTGGCTGATATGGATGCGGGCATTCGGGAAGAGCGGCTTGCCGTCGGCGCTGCAGATGCCGCCGATATGGTCGATATGGGCATGGCTGCAGACGATGTCGTCGATGTCGCCGGGCCTGATGCCGGCCTCTTCCATGCTCTTGGCCAGACGCCCCGTCGTCGGACCGAACATCTTGGAGAAGCCCATGCCGGTGTCGAACATGACGAGCCGGTCGCCGAAATTCACGATCGGGATGTTCTGCTCGAGGACGACGTTGTCCTTGGGCAGGAAGCTGCTCTCCAGCATGCCGTAGACGGTGTCCTTGGGGACGCCGAGGAAGCTCGTGCCTGGGTCGCCGAGCGGCAGCGGCCCGTCCGAGACGACGGTGACCTCCGCCGTGCCGAGCATGAAGCGGTAGAAATAGGCCGGCTGCGTCTTCGACAGCGGCGCCTTAGCTGCTGCCGGCCCGACCAGCGGGAAGCTTCCACCGGTGGCGGCGAGGGCGGCGGCTGCGCCCAGGAAGCCGCGGCGGCTCGCCGACGGCAGACGGAACGGGTCGTTCGACATGGCATGTCCTCCTGATGGCGGTGGGGGCCGGCTTTGCGGCCTGTGCTCTTGGGTCTGCACGAGGGGGCATTCGGCCCCGCCTCGGCTCCGGGCAGGACGATGCACCTGCGTCGGCGGCCGGACCAATACCGGTTCGCTCTAGCGGCCATAACGCAAAGCTGGCGGGCGCGTGGGGCATCGCTGGTCACGGCCGCACGGCGCCGTTATGCAAGCGAGCGGCTCGCCGCAGGCCTCAAGGAGACCAAGTCGGCCATGGATCTACGGCAGCTCCGGTATTTCGCGGCCATCGTCGAGCAGGGTTCCTTCTCGAAGGCCGCCACCAAGCTGCGCGTGGCGCAGCCCGCGCTGAGCCAGCATCTGCGGCACATGGAGGACGAGCTCGGCGTTGCGCTGCTGCATCGCGGGACGCGCGGCGTGCTGCCGACGGAAGCCGGCGAGCGCCTGCTGGCCCGCGCCCACATCATCCTGGCCGAGTTCGGGGCGCTGCGCGAGGCGGTGCGCGGCGAGGCCGAGCTGCCGGGCGGCGAGGTCCGCATCGGCCTGCCCGGCACGGTCAGCGAGCAGTTCAGCGTGCCGCTGATCCAGGCGGCGCGCGAGCGCTATCCGGCCATCCGCATCCGCATCGCCGAGGCGATGAGTGGCTTCGTGCTCGACTGGCTGCGCCGCGGCGAGGTTGATCTCGCGATGATCTACTCGACCTCCGATCCCAAGGGACTCGGCATCCACCATGTCCTCACAGAGGAACTCTGCCTGTTCTCG
>NCCO01000108.1 GCA_002279705.1 Allobosea sp. 12-68-7 | reverse complement strand
GTGAGTTTCTCGGGGGCGAACGTTCAGCGATGGGTTGACCGCCCGCCCAGCGTCATCACGAACAATTTTAAATTCATCGGCTACGCGAAAGCCGATGCGGCGGATGGTGCGACGGTAAGGGTCTGGACGCTATCTTCTGTCGTGGAGGGGCTGAGTGGTTTGACTAGTCTCCAGACTTGCTTCCTCAGGGAGGACGGAACGCTCGCGGCGACAGCGGGTACTTATGGCCGAGAGGTCGGCACTGCGATTGGGGCGACACGGATGCTGATCACCAAGATCGGAACGGGGGTGCCGTAATGAAGATCGTCCGAGACAAAGTTGGGCATATCGCCCGATACGCTTTCGACGCGGGCGCGGAGGTCTCTATTTCCGAGTTTGGCCTCACCGGGCCGGGCGTGCGGGCTCTGGATATCACATCTTCCGACCACGAGATCGTCACAGCCCCGGCTCTCGGCATTTTTGCGCCTGGGGTGATGGCATACGACGGCTCGGCGTGGACCATTGTCGATCCGGCTGCATACGAAGCCTCTCCGGCGCTCGCGAGCGCAACCGCTTTGATCGGGGAGGTTAAGGCGGCAATCAATGACCACATCGAAGCCACCGCCAGGTCCAAGCAATACGATGGGGCTGTCGCGATCTCGACCTATGTGAACTCGACTGTGCCGGCATGGGCGGCAGAGGCGCTGGCGTTCGTCGCGTGGCGTGATGCCGTGTGGATTTACGCTGTGGGGGCGCTTGACTCGGTCCTCGGCGGGCATCGTGCGGCCCCGTCTGTTGAGGAGTTTCTTGCCGAGTTGCCCGCCATGGAGTGGCCAGCATGACCTCAATCTCACTTTCTGCGTCGAATAATGCGACGTGGACCTTCGGGCCATTCGCATTGCGGGACACGAACGACATCCTCATCCCCTTGGCCGGCGCGGTTGAAATCACCATGCAGGTCAGGTCGCAGCCGAACGACATCGAGGCCCGTCTTAGCCTGGCTCTTGAGCGCGGGATCTCAATCGTCAACTTTTTCGGCTCGGAGGTGCTTATCGATGTGCCTCACACCACCACCAAGGACATCGCGGCGGGTTCCTATGTCTGGGACATCCGCGTCGTCCAGCCGACCGGCAGGGCCCATCGCCCTGTTTTTGGCACGCTGAGTGTCATTCAGGGCGTCACCCGCTAACCCATCCCGGCCAGACCGGATCACCTTCGGCACCTGCCGAGAAACCCCGCCCCGTCCCGAAAGGGCGGGGTTTTTTGTTGGAGACGACACACCCATGGCCGACCTGTCCTATTTCCATGGCGTCAAGCTCGACGAGAGCCCCGATACCCCGTCCGTGGTGCGCGTCCAAAATCAGGGCGCGACCTTCATCAACGGCCATGCCAATCTGGCAGATGCGGCGGCTTTCCCGCTGAACGAGCCGAAGCTCGTCACGAACCTGTCCCAGGCCGCCGCGCTCGGTGCCGACGGCACGTTGCTGCGCGACGTCACCACCGTCTTCCAGGAAGGCGGCACCTATTGCGTCGTGAACCGTGTCGCCTATCACGCGACGGCCGCGACGCTGCAAGCCAATCTGATCGGCGACCCTGTCGCCCGCACGGGGCTCTATGCCTTCCACCGCGCCAAGGCCCTGACCGGCATCAAGCCGCGCGTCATCATCACCGAGGGCGACACGGGCGCCTGGATCGAGGGCGGGCTGACCGGCGTCGTCATGGCGACCGCCGGCTCGAACCTGACGGAAGCGCCGACCGTCACCGCTTCGGGCGGCGGCACCGACGCCGCCAAGGCTCTGCCGACGCTCGAGGCCATCATGGGAACCGGCTCGGCGGCCGGCACGGTCGTGGGTGTTCGCATCCTGACGCCGGGCAAGGCCATGAGCGCCGCGCCGACCATCGCCTTCACCGGCGGCGGCTCGGACGCCGGCAAGGTGCTGCCGACCGCAACCGCCAATATCGGCGATGTCGGCAACCCCTTCCTGTCGGCGCTGCGCGCGATCGTGCATGCAGACGGTGCCCGGGCCCGCGCCTATGTCCAGGGTCCCAACGGCACCAATGCCGACGCGGTTCGCTTCCGCAACACGATCAACTCCGACCGCATCCTGGTGATCGACCCCAAGGGGCTGAAGAACGTCTCCGGCACGCTGGTTACCGTGCCGACGGCGCCGGTCTTCGCCGGCATCCGCTCGCGCGTCGTCGCCTCGTCTGAGGGCGTCTCTGGCTCGGTCTCCAACAAGATCATCCGCACGCTCGACGGCGTCACCCGGACGGTCAACTACCCGCTCGATTCGAACTACCTGAACGAGCGCCAGGTCAACACGATCATCAACGAGCGCGGCGGCCTTCGGACCTGGGGTTCGCGCCTGGCATCGGACAACCTGCTCTGGCAGTTCGACAGCGTCCGCGCCACGGCCGACATGATCAATGAGAGCCTGGAGGATCTCTACTTCCTCTATGTGGACCGCAAGTTCACGAAGGCCAATCTCAAGATGATGATCGAGGACGGCAACGCCGCGATCCGCACCTTCGCGCTTAACAACGACATCCTCGGCGGCCGGGTCTGGCTGTCGGACCAGAACACGCCCGACCTCAACGCCCAGGGCAATGTCTTCCTGAATGTCGAGTTCGAGCCCGTCGGCCTGATGGAGCAGATCCGGATCACGACCTTCCGGAACATCCTCTACTACCAGCTGCTGCTCGACGACGTGCGCGGCGCCATCGACAACGGCCCGCTCTCGCTCGCCGCCTGACGCTGCCGCCACGGCCGACAATCCAGCCTCCGGCCGCGCCGGGGGCTGCGCCGCTTTGGGCGAAGAGCCCGCCAGCCCCCTTCCGGAGACATGAGCCATGTCCAATCTGCCGCGCTTCATCCTGCGCAACTGCACCCTCTGGGCCGACCGTGAATCGAAGCTCGGCCAGATCGGTGACATCACCGTGCCGGTGCCGACCGAGAAGCTCGAGGAGATGCGCAACAGCGGCATGATCAAGCCGCGCGAGGTCAAGATGGGCCTCGACAAGACCGAGTTCAGCTTCAAGATGCCGGGGCTCGACCCGCAGATCCTGAAGCTGTTCGGCCTCAAGCCGGGCACCGAGACGCCCTTCATGGTCACCGGTGCGCTGGTCGACGAGAGCGGGGTCAACCACTCCGCCGTGCTGACGATCCGCGGCTTCCTCAAGACCGCCAATGGCGGCACCTGGACGCCCGGCTCGCCCAACGAAAACGACTACATGTGCGCCGTGCACTACTACAAGCTCGAGATCGACGGCGATAATCTGATCGAAGTCGACGATTTCGACGTGAAGATCGGCGGCGTCTCGCAGTATGCCGACATCCGCTCCTCGCTGCTGATCTGACGACAGCGTCAGCGGCCATTCGTCCAGATTTCCAACCCATAAGGTGCTTCATGAACAACACCGTCACGGTGCCGCTCCAGCGTCCGATCGAGGATGCTGACGGAAAGACCATTGTTGCGCTGACGTTCCGCGAGGCGGATCTCGGCGACCTGATCGCCGGCGATCACTTCAAGGGAGAGACCGCGCGCGCTGCCGCGATCCTGGCCAGCATGGCCGGAATCCCGTTCCCGATCATGAAGAAGGTCAAAGCCATCGATATGGCGGCGATCCTCGATCAGGCGGGCCCACTCATGGGAAACGCACCGACGTCGACGACTGGGGAAACCTAGTCGGCCTCATCTGCCACGTATTCTGCACGCCGCTGCCTGCTGTGCTCGCCATGACGCCGGCACAGGGCCTTTTCTGGTTCGAGCGTGCCGTCGAGATGATCAAGACGCTGCGATCCGCCCGCGGCGGTTGGCCGTCTTAGCGAAAAGAGAAGTCCATGGCCCGCTTGACGTCGGAACTGGTCGCGCGACTGACCGACCAAGTCTCTGGGCCGGCGCGCGGCATAGCTGGCGTCATCGGTCGGTTGAAGAGCCTCGGCGCCAATGCCGGCGGGGGGCTGGCCGCAAGTGGGGACCGTGCTGCAGCGTCGATCGGCGGGCTTCACCTCAAGCTGCTGGCCGCAACCGCGGCGGCCTATGGTCTTCAGCGTGCGCTGTCCGGTGCGATTACGCCGGCTGCGACTTTTGAAACCAAGCTTCTCGATATCGCGCAGAAAGCCGACCTCTCGGATTCCGGGATGGAGGTTCTCGGCCGGCAAATCAGGGAGGTGTCGAAGGGGCTCGGCGCGGCGCCGACGAAGTTCGCCGAGGGGCTCGACGTGCTCATTGGCATGGGCATGGAGAAGGACAATGCCCTCGGCATCATGCCGGCGATCGTCAAGGGCGCGACCGCTTACACCGCGTCGATCGATGACCTCGCCAAGGCCGGCATGGCGAGCATGACCAGCCTGGGCATCAAGGTCACCAATTTCTCCGAGGCGCTCGATTCGCTCGCATTCTCCGGCAAGGCGGGCGCCTTCGAGCTGAAGGAGATGGCGCGGTACCTGCCGTCGCTGATGGCGCAGGGCGGTGCGAGGAAGCTGACCGGCCTCTTCGGCGTGGCGGAAATCGGCGCCGCACTCCAAGCCATTCGGAAGAATTCGGGTACGTCAGAAGAAGCGACGACGCGCCTCAAGGACGTGATGCTAAAGATCACTTCCGACGAGACGCGCAAGAAGTTCAAGAAGCTCGGCATCAAGGATATCGCCGCCGATCTCCGCAAAGCGCAGGCTGCAGCGGAGAAAGCCGGGAAGCCATTCTCTGTCATAGACTTCATCGTCACCAACCTCAACAAGGCGCTGAAAGGGGATATCGGCCGGATCGGCGAAATCTTCAGCGACCAAGAAGCGCAAGCCGGCGCCACGGCGCTGATGCAGCACTATGCCGAGTTCCAGAAAATCAGGAACGGTGCCCTTCAGTCCAAGGGCCTTGTCGATAACGATCATGGCCGGCGGCTGAAGACCTATGAGGCGCAGGTCAATCGTCTCTCCGGCGCGTTCGAGAATTTGCGGATTGCGTCTGGGCAGCGATTTCTTGGGCCGCTGACCAGCTTTGTCCAGGGCCTCGGCGACACGCTCAACTCACTCGACAACCGCGTGACGGTCCTCGACCGCCTATCGGCGGCGGTGAAAGGGCTCGCGACCGGCCTCTTTGGGTCGGGTGAGGGCGGTCTGGTCTCCGGCTTTGCGAAGCTTGGAGATTTGCTCTTGGGCTCCACGTCCAATTTCGAGGCCGACGTTCTGCGGATGGGCGAGAGCTTCGAGCAGTTCCGCAAGATGGGTGCGGCTCTGCGTGAATGGGCTGGCGCGATTGGCGAAGCGCTGGCGGCATTTCAGCGCTTCACAGGAATGGACTTCGGCGCTCTCGCCAGCTGGGGGGTGACGCTTGGAGCGGCGGCTATCGGCGTAACGCTGTTCGCGAAGGCTGTTCGAGGCCTGGCGGCGGCGCTCGCCGTCCTGACAGGGTTGCGCGCTCTGGGCTCATTATGGCGAGGCGTGTCCTCGCTGGTCGGCGGCAGTAAAGTTCCCGCAGCGGCTGTGCCGCGCGTCACCGCGCCGCCGCCGCCCGCGCCTCCTGCAGCGGCTCCCGGCGGAGGGGCTGGCGGCCTTGGTATCGGGAGCCGCGTATCGGGCGCGATCGGCAAGGGGGCCATCACCGGCGTCCTGACGCTCGGCGGCCAGATGCTGATGGACAAGATGTTCGCGGCAATCGACCAGCGTCTCGGCGTCGACGGAAAAAACCGGCCTGACCCGGGTTTCTGGGCGACGCTGCAGCGCCTCGCGGGAGGTGGACGTGGCGTCAATGTCGATCAGGGCCAGTATGAGCGCTCGCGGCGGGTCGATGCCGAATTCCGGCGCGATCCCGAGGCGGCGAGGGGGCAGGCATTCAGCGGTCTGCGGATCAACACGTCCGATCTGCAGACGCTTATCCAGCCCTCTGGGACTCAGGATGTTCGGGTGACCAACCCGCAGCCGGCGCCCAATGTCCATGTTAGCGTGACGGTCACCGCGACCACGGGGGCCAGTGCCGCCGACATCGGGAGCCAGGTCGGCGCACAGGTTGGGGCCGCAGCGAAGCGGGCGATCCAGAGTTCCTATGGTGGCGGCGGAGACTGAAGCGATTATCGGCGACGGCGCCGGATGGTTTCGGCAATGCGCTCGGCCTGTCCAGTGGCCGCCGCTCGATCAATAGCGTCCAGCTTTCCGCAATCGGTTCGGACGTTCCACGCGTCGGTGTCTACGATTTTCGGGGAGCCGGATGTGATAATGATAAGCCGCCAGGCGCATGCGAGGCGTGCATCTCTTCGGACGGCCCGGTCCGTATCACGACCAAAGTAGAAAGCGACGTTCCGCTGGCCTTGGTAATCTCCTCGCCACGCCAGCGAATACCATTTGGTGAAGTCGAGACGGCTCTGTTCACATTCTCGATGACCGTCGTCGCAGGTAAGAAGAAACTCGGCGGCGTCGGATTGCACTGCCGCTGGCGCGCAAGAACAAAGTCCGAATGCCAGAAGAAGCCACCGCACATCCGCCTCCATCGCTGAGAGGATGTTGATACGAACGCGCGGAATAGCTGTCTAGACCGACTTTTTCAGCCGGACGCCGGGGCCTTCGCCGTTCTCAGCGACGAAGATAACCCCTGCGGCTTCCAGAGCTCGCCGTATGGCCTCGATCGTCTGATGGCTGCCGGTCAAGGGATCGTCACCTGGTTCGAGGCGCTTGATCGTTGGCAGCGACACGCCGGCGGCATGAGACAACTCGACCTGGCTCCATCCGAGCAATGCCCGGGCCGCTCTCATCTGAGAGCGCGTTGTGATGCTCATGGTATAAGGTCCGATGCTAATAGCATTGACGAGCCGTTGGTCTCATGTATGATGCCATTCGCATCAGGTGAAGCCAAGGGGAATCTCATGTCGATGGCGGCGACGGCGATCAAGCAGGATGAACTGGCCCAACTGCCGCCTATGCAGGGCGTGGCGCTGTTCGAAGCGGCAACCACGCTCACGGATGTCATCGACGCCTTGCTGTGCCAGCCCCGGTTCGATGATGGGCGAGGCATGGCCAACGCGGCAGGCTCGGTTCTGTCTGATCTGCGGGATCAGGTTGCGGCGATTGCGGATGCTGCGATGGCGGCGGCTGCAGCGGAGGAGCCGAGCGGCCGATACGACCGTCAGTTTTGGGCTGCAGCGCGGATCCGGCACGATTGCGACCGCAGCGAGGACGCCGAGCTTCTCGTCACCTTCGCGCAGATCCTGGCCGCGCGGGCATTGGCGGCTTCTACCCTGCCTTAAGTCGCTGCGGGAACTCAATTTTCCCGTCTTTTCTCGTTTCCGCGGTTCTGTGCATAATTGGTAACCGCGCAATGCAACCGCCCCTGTCAGGGCGGTCTGACCCTCGCGGGAATCCAGAGCTTCATCGGCTCCGGTCTCGCGAAAGCGAACCCGTAGCGATGGTCCGGGCCTGACAGGGCCGGAGCCGATGAGGACCCCATCATGAACGTTCATACAAAACCCGAAATCGACGCCGCTTACCTCAGCCCCGTGGTAACGATCAAACACGGGCGCGTCGTGGCGAACAGTCGCGATGTCGCTCAGGCGTTCAGCAAGCGGCATGCGGATGTGCTTCGCGCCATTCGAGAGCTGGATTGTTCCGAAGATTTCAACCAGCGCAATTTTGCACCGTTTAAAATCAAAGACTTAACGGGCGAAAGCACATCTCACGTCGATATGACGCGCGACGGCTTCGTCTTCCTCGTCATGGGCTTCACCGGCCGCGAGGCGGCCAAGTTCAAGGAAGCCTACATCCTCGCCTTCAACCGGATGGAGGAAGAGCTCCGGAGCATGGGTCTGATCGAGGACGCCGACGACGACGTCTCGGTCTGGGGGCTTCCGCTGCGCAAGGTCGACACGGCCTCTCGTATGATCGGCGTCGCGCATCGGGTCTATGGGCCTGATGCGGCCCGCCGGCTCTGGGAGAAGGACAAGTCGCTCCCGCAGCTGCGCCGCTTTGCGATCTCTCGGATGGTCGATACGCCGATCGACGACCCCCATGGCTGCCTGCGGCATCTGATGTCCAGCGAAGGCCGGTCGCAGAGCACGATCGGGCAGATGCTCGACCTCGGCCTTCGCGACGAGGCTGCCGCCGGCGCGCTTCGCTCGCACGGCATCCTCGTCAATCCGGGGGCTCAGAAGGGGCTGGTCGCCATCGCAGACGACCATCCTTACCTGCGGGGCGTCTTCGCCCGCACCCAATGGGCCGGCGCTTGGAAACAAGCACTGATCTACCTCGAAGGTGCCAGCCGGACCCGGCGTCAGATCATCTTCAGCCGGGGCAACAGCAGCCAGGCTGTGCTGGTCCCGAGCGCGACGATCATCAAGGCGCGCCATGGCGGCGGATTGAACTGACGGGTCGGTCAGCTATTCCTGTGCCGGGCGGTGTTCGACATCGCCGCATGCGGCGCAGGTCCAGACTTCGTCCGAGAGGCCAACAAGGCCGGCCGGGCCTCGGCTTGGCGTTCTCGATGTTCGCCTCATGCTCACCGCGCCGCACGCCTTGCAAGGGTCTGCCGGCGCGAGGGCTGCGACCTCGCTCGTCGCCGCCAGTTTGGCCGACAAAATCGCGACCTGCTCTTCGAGCGCGGCCACGCGCTTGGGCAACAGCGACACCGTTTTCCACACCGGGATCTGCTCAAGGAGTTTCAGGATGTCTGATACCGAAATGCCGATCACGCCCCCAATCCTCTCGCTGTCCGACCCGGATTTGGCGACAATCCTGACAGCAATGGGTGATCGCGTCGAATCGGTGACCACCGTCCTCGCGGTCGGTAATCGCGAGCACACGACCATCATCCGCTTTCGCGATCCCCGAGCCGACCGGGGAGAGGGCTGACCCTTCATGTCCAACCCCGTCAGCATGGCGCTCGGGCCCTTCGGCTTCGAGGCGATCGGCTTTCATTTCGATGGGCTGTCGCGCTCGGTCAACACGCCCTGGGCCGAGATCGACGTCGTCCAGAGCCTCGACGCGCAGCAATGGACCGGCCCGAAATCCGACGAGATCACCATCAAGGGCGTGCTGTTTCCGCGCGAGTTCGGCGGGCAGGCGAGCCTGGACGGCATCATCGCCGCCGCCAAGGCGGGCGAGCCCTTGATGTTCGTCTCCGGCGATGCGGCCGAGGGGCGGATCTACGGCTACCACACCATTCAGGGCGTCGAGGAGGACCGCTCCTTCATCGACGCGGCCGGCACCGCCCGCCGGAACGCCTACCAGATCAAGCTGAAGCTCTATGAGGGCGAGGCGGGCGGCGGCGGCGGGATCGCGAGCTTCATCTCCCTGTTCGGCTGAGGCCCCGGAGCTGTCATGGCGACAATCTACACCACCCGGCAGGGCGAGACGGTCGATCTCGCCTGCTGGCGCGTCTATGGCCGCACGGCGGAGGTGACCGAGGCTGTGCTCGCCGCCAATCCGGGGCTCGCCGACAAGGGGCTGATCCTGCCGCTCGGCACGGTCATCAGCATGCCCGACATCGCCAAGCCGACGACGCAGCGCCCCCTCGTCAGTCTGTGGGATTGAGATGCACCCCATCGTGCGGATGACGATCGATGGCCAGCCGGTGGCCGGCGCGTTCTATGAGCGGCTGATCTCGCTCTCCGTCGTCGACAAGGAGGGCATCGAGAGCGACACCTTCGACGCCAGCCTCAACGACGGCCCGCCCGACTTCCTGGCGATGCCGCGCAAGGGCGCCATCGCGGTGATCGAGCTCGGCTATCGCGAGACCGGCCTGCGCCAGGTCGGTCGGTTCACGGTCGACAGCGTCAAGGTGAAGTGCCTGCCCTATGGGTTGACGATCTCGGGCAAGGCGGCCGACCTCCGCAAGGGCAAGCTCAAGACCCGGGCCGAGAAACACTGGGACGGCAAGACGCTCGGGGAGATCGTGAAGGAGGTCGCCGGCGATGTCGGGCTGACCGCGCGCGTCGCGCCCGCGATCGCCGGCCACCGCTATGACTGGGTCGGCCAGCAGGACGAAACCCCGACGCATTTCCTCGAGCGGCTGGCGCGCCGCCACAATGCGCTGCTGACGGTGAAGAATGGCAATCTCGTCTTCGCCGAGCGCGGCGCCGGCCAATCCGCCGCCGGCGCGGCTCTGCCGCCCGTGGTGATCGCGCCGGGCCGCGTGATCGAGGGCACGCTCGATTTCGAATTCGCCGACCGGCAGGCTTTCGGCAAGGTCGTCGCCTATTACCAGGACAAGAAGCAGGCGAAGCGGATCGAGGTCGAGGCCTCCGGCGACGCCTCCAGCGACAGCGTCTACCGCATCCCGGAGCCCTTGGGCGACGCTGCCGAGGCCGACAAGGCCGCCCAGGCCAAGGCCAAGCAGCTCAAGCGCGGGGAGGGGTCCTTCTCGGTCGATGTCATCGGCGACACCTCGATCCAGGCCGGCGCGCCGCTGGTCTGCCAGGGCATCCGCCCAGGCCTCGACGGCGTGCAGTGGCTGATCGACAGCGTCACCCACACCCTCAGCAAGGGCTCCGGCTTCCGCAGCAAGATCTCGGCCAAGATCTCCGACGGCAAGACCGACAAGGCGGCCTGACCCGGCTGCGCCGCATCATTCAGGACATCCCCATCGGCACGCACGACTGGATGCGTGCCGAGATCGCCACCGGCGGGCTCTGGGGCCTGCTTCTGCTTTCGCCCGCGCTTTTCTGAACTCGCCGTATCGACCAGGGGCCTTCATGCCGACGACCAAGGACATCCCGATTTGGCGAGGGAACACGGAAACC
>NCCO01000270.1 GCA_002279705.1 Allobosea sp. 12-68-7 | reverse complement strand
AGCGCCGTCGCCGCCGCTGATGGTGTCGCCGTTAGCGCCGCCGGTGAGCGTGTCGTCACCCGCACCGCCGCTGATGGTGTCGGTGCCGCCACCGCCAACGATCGAGTCGTTGCCGTTATCGCCGTTCAGCGTATCAGAGGCAGCACCGCCGCTGACAGTGTCGTTGCCTTCACCGGCATTAACCGTAGCCGCATCGGTGATCACGGTGATGGTGTCGTTGCCTTCACCGCCATTGATGGTGTCAGCACCGCCACCGCCGTTGATGGTGTCAGCGCCATTGTCGCCGCCGAGGGTGTCGCCACCAGCGCCGCCGGTGATGGTGTCAGTACCCTCGCCGCCGTTGATGGTCACCGCAGCAGCACCGCTGGTGAGAACGTCGTTGCCGTCGCCACCATTGATGGTGTCAGCGCCGCCGCCGCCCAGGACCGAGTCAGCGCCGTTACCGACGGTGATCGAGTCACCAGCAGCGCCGCCGACGACCGTGTCATTGCCTTCGGCAGTGGTGATGATGTCGGCGCCGCCGCCACCTTCAACGCTGTCGTTGCCGTCGCCGCCGCTGATCGTGTCAGCACCGGTGAAGCCGGTGATGATGTCAGCGCCCGCGCCGCCAATGATGCTGGCCGTGCCGCCGGTCACCACGAAGGTGTCGTTGCCATTGCCGCCATCGAGGGTGTCAACGCCCGTACCGGTAGCCAGGATACGGTCATTGCCTTCGCCGCCGACCACCAGGTCGCTGGCGTCGCCGCCGTCGAGGGTGTCGTTGCCAGCGTCGCCGTTAACGGTGTCAGCATCGGCGCCGCCGAAGACGGAGTCGTTGCCTTCGCCGCCGTTGACGAAGTCGGAGCCAGCGCCGCCGAGGATCGAGTCGTTACCCTCGTCGCCGTTGACGGTGTCGCCTTCGGTGCCGCCGTCGAGGGTGTCGTTGCCCGCGCCGCCATAGACGAAGTCCGAACCCGCGCCCGCGCCGAAGACGATGTCATCGCCGTCAGCGCCGAGGATGGTGTCGTTGCCGGCGGCGCCGTCGATGCTGTCGTTGCCCAGGTCGCCGGTGACGTAGTCGTTGTCAGCGCCGCCATCCATGGTGTCGTTGCCTTGACCGCCCAGCAGGGTGTCATTGCCGGCGTCAGCGTTGACAACGTCATCGCCGAGGTTGCCGTGCACGTAGTCATTGCCGGCGCCGCCCGAAAGCGTGTCGAGGCCTTGACCGCCCAGGAGGGTGTCGGAATTGGCACCGCCCATGATCGAGTCGTTGCCAAGAGCGCCTTGGATCGAGTCGTTTTGATCGCCGCCGTCGATGGTGTCGTTGCCGGCACCGCCGTTGATCACGTCGTCGCCGTTGCTGGCGGCGATGGTGTCATTGCCGTTGCCCGACGAAACGTTGTCGTTGCCCAGACCAGCCAGGATGCTGTCATTGCCATTGCTGGTCGAAACGATGGTGTCGTTGCCTTCAGCGGCATCGATCGTGCTGCTGTCGTCGCCGCCGTCGATGTAATCATTGCCTTCGCCACCGAAGAGGGTGTCGAGGCCTTGACCGCCCAGCAGGGTGTCATCGCCATTGCCGCCGACGAGCGAGTCGGCTTCCAGATCGCCCGACAGGTAGTCGTTATCGACACCGCCATCGATCGTATCGCCTTGGTTGCCGCCCATCAGGGTGTCGACGCCGGAGCCGCCCTGGATGGAGTCCGCACCGAGGTTACCGTTGATGTAGTCAGCGCCAGCGCCGCCGAGAATGCTGTCAGCGTCTTGGCCGCCGTAGAGGGTGTCGGAGTCGGCGCCGCCAACGAGCGTGTCAGCGCCTTTGTTGCCCTGCAGGGTGTCGGCGCCGTCGCCGCCTTCAAGGCTGTCAGCGCCTTCACCGCCGAAGATCATGTCGGCGCCATTGGCGCCGGTGATGATGTCGTCGCCATTGGCGCCGAGCAGAAGGTCAGCCAGCGCGCCGCCGGCCAGGCCATCAGCGCCCGTGGTGCCATAGGCGAACACGCTGCCGTCCGTGAACGAGACCGAGCCCGAACCGTCAATGGCGGAGGTGAAGAAGGTCAGCGACTTAGCGCCGAGCGTCAGGGTGATCTTTTCTTCCACCGCAGGCGTCGCGCCCTGGGCCGGAACCGCGGCGATGATCGTATAGGTCAGTTGCGTGGCGGTGCCGGTCGCGAAAACCAGCTTGTCGCTCGCGCCAGGCGCCCAGGCGTCTACGTCCGCCTGCGTCGCCGTATTGAAATCCAAATTAGCCATCCAAGTTCTCCATCTTGTGTCACAGGCTATACACGCCGACGCCCCACCCCCAAGACGGGAACATATCGGCGCAAACCCAGCCTTCTGCCGCTTTTAACGGAGGCTGAGATTATTACAACCCGGCGGGAT
>NCCO01000269.1 GCA_002279705.1 Allobosea sp. 12-68-7 | reverse complement strand
CCTCCGATGGCCTCGAGATCCCCTGCTGGAACGGCGAGGTCGTGCGCGTCGCCTTCGCCATCGACACCCATGACCGCGAGATCATCGCATGGGTCGCCAGCTTCGCGCCCCATGTGGCCGATCAGAACTACCGAGAGCCAGCCCGGAAGCCGCCCTTCGGTCGAGCGGAAGAGCCATTGTCTTTCTCGAGGACTGGCGCAGGCCCTACAACAGGGTCAGGCCGCACTCGGCACTGGGCTACCGCCCGCCCGCCCCGGAGACGCTGCCCATGGCCAAGTCGCAGATCAACTCAGGAGCAGGTGCGACTGTGATGGGCCACTAACATTCAGCCCGGACCACTCGATGGGGGCTGGTCAAATCCTCAGCCATCACTATCGACCTTCGTAAATGGACCATGCGTTATTGGTAGGGCGCGAGCCTTCGTTTCTCGGAGCAGAACGGCAGCGCGATTGCGTGATACTGGCGCCTGCCTCCCGCAGTCTGGCAGTGACAAGGCTGCTCGCCTGCGGGTAGCTTTGTCGCAAGATTGTGCGGCAACAGCGCGCGCGAAGGGCAGGAGATCGGCATGGCCAAACTCAACGTCAACGGGGCGGTGGTGGAACTTGATGTCGCCACGGAAACGCCCCTGCTCTGGGCGCTGCGGGACCACGCTGGTCTCACCGGCACGAGTGCCGCAATGCGGCTTCTGCCAGTCCGGCATGATCATGGCCGCCGCCGCGTTGCTGGCGCAGACACCGCGCCCGACCGACGAAGACATCAACGTGGCCATGAGCAACATCTGCCGCTGCGGCACCTATAACCGCGTGCGTGCCGGCATCCACAAGGCCGCCGCTGGCGGCATCACCGGCTGAAGGAGGCGCACATCATGGCTCCGCTCGACAACGTCGCGCCGTCCCGCCGCCTCCTGCTGAAGGGGGCGGCCGCAGGCGCTGTCCTGTTCGGCTTCCACCTGCCGCCCAAGCAGGCGCTCGGCCAGGGCGCACCCTCGGCGCAGGTGCCGGAAGTCAACGCCTGGGTGGTGATCCACCCGGATGACCGCGTGGTGCTGCGCATGGCGCGGTCCGAGATGGGCCAGGGCACGCGCACCGGCCTCGCGCAGATGATCGCCGAGGAACTGCACTGCGACTGGTCGAAGATCAGCACCGAATACGTCACGCCCGGCCAGAGCCTGGCGCGCAACCGCGCCTGGGGCGCCTTCCTCACCGCCGGCAGCCAGGGCATCCGCAACAGCCAGGACTACGTCCGCAAGGGCGGCGCCGCGGCGCGGATCATGCTGGTGGCGGCAGCGGCGACCCGCTGGGGTGTTCCGGCGGCAGAATGCACTGCCAAGGACAGCGTGATCACGCACGGCCCCACGGGCCGTACCCTGCGCTATGGCGAGGTGGCGGCCGATGCCGCGAGGCTGACGCCGCCGGCCGAGGTTCCGCTGAAGGACCCGAGCGACTGGACCGTCATCAACACCTCCAAGCCGCGCCTGGATACGGCGGCGAAGACGACCGGCAGCCTGATCTATGGCTCCGATCTGAAGATGCCGGGGATGCTGGTGGCCGTGCCGCGGCGCTGCCCGGTGTTCGGCGGCACGGTGCGTGCCATCGACCGCGCGAGTGCCGCCGCCCTGCCCGGCGTCCGGCACGTGCTGCAGGTGGGTGATGGCGCGGTGGCCGTGGTGGCGGACACCTTCTGGCAGGCCAAGACGGCGCTCGACGCGCTGAAGGTGGACTGGGATGTGGGCGAGAACGGCCAGGTCTCCTCCGCCACCATCGATGCGAGGCTGACCGAGGGGCTGGACGCGGCGGAAGCCTTCATCGGCAACCAGAACGGCGATGCGCGCGCCGCCATCGGCGCCGCGCCGCGCAAGCTGGAGGCGGTGTATTCCTATCCGTTCCAGAACCACGCGCCGATGGAGCCGATGAACGCCACGGTGGTGTGGACGGCGGAGCGGTGCGATGTCTGGTGCCCAACCCAGAATGGCGAGGCGGCGCTGGCCGCCACCGCCCAGGCGGCCGGCCTGCCGCAGCAGCAATGCGACATCCACCGCGTGGACCTCGGCGGCGGCTTCGGCCGGCGCACCACGCATGACTGGCTGATCGACGCGGTGCTGATCGCCAAGCAGATCCCGGGCGTACCCATCAAGACGATGTGGACGCGCGAGGAGGACATGGTGCAGGGGCGCTACCACCCCGTCACCAAGGCCAAGCTTACCGCGGGCATCGACGCCAACGGCGAGATCACCGGGCTGCACATGCGCATCTCCGGCCAGTCGATCCTGTCCTTCGTGTTCCCAAATGCCTTGCAGGCCGGGCGGGACCCGGTGGTGTTCCAGGGGCTGAACCCGACCGGCAATGACAGCCGCATCGGCTACAGCTTCCCGAACCTGCTGATCGACCATGCGATGCGGAACACGCATGTGCCGCCGCATTTCTGGCGCGGGGTGAACCACAACCAGAACGCCGTCTACCTCGAATGCTTCCTGGATGAGGTGGCGCACGCCACGGGGCAGGACCCGCTGGCACTGCGCCGCAAGCTGATGGCGAACCACCCGAAGCACCTCGGCGTGCTGAATGCGGTGGCGGAGCGTATCGGCTGGGGCGGGCCGCTTCCGGAAGGCGTGCAAGGCCGCGGCATCGCGCAGCAGATGGGCTTCGGCAGCTATGTCGCCGCCGCAGCCGATGTCTCGGTGAACGACCAGGGCGTGCTGCGGATCCACCGCATCGTGGCCGCCACGGATTGCGGCTATGCCGTCAACCCGCAGCAGATCCAGATGCAGGTGGAAGGCTCCTTCGTCTATGGCCTCTCGGCGCTGCTCTATGGTGCGTGCACGGTGAAGGACGGGGCGATCGAGCAGACCAACTTCGACACCTACAACGTGCTGCGCATGGACGAGATGCCGAAGGTGGAAACCATCGTCATGCCCTCCGGCGGGTTCTGGGGCGGCGTGGGCGAGCCGACCATCATGGTGGCGGCGCCAGCGGTGCTGAACGCCATCTTTGCCGCCACCGGCAAGCGCATCCGCACCGTGCCGCTGAAGGACCAGGACCTGCGCCGCGCGTGACGGCGTGCCC
>NCCO01000107.1 GCA_002279705.1 Allobosea sp. 12-68-7 | reverse complement strand
GCTGACCTCGTGCACATGGTCGCCACCGCCTGCGCCCATGAGGAGGGGCCGATCGCACTGCGCTATCCGCGCGGCGAGGGGCTGGGCGTCGCGCTGCCCGAGACCGGCTCGCCGCTCGAGATCGGCCGCGGGCGGGTGCTGCGCGAAGGGACGCGCGTCGCCATCCTGTCCTACGGGACGCGGCTGGGCGAATGCCTGCAGGCGGCGGAGACGCTGGATGGGATGGGGCTGTCGACCACGGTCGCCGATGCCCGCTTCGCCAAGCCGCTCGACCGGGCGCTGATCCGGCGCCTGGCCCGCAACCACGAGGCGCTGATCACGGTGGAAGAGGGCTCGGTCGGCGGCTTCGGCTCCTTCGTCCTGCATGCCCTGGCCGATGACGGGCTCTTCGAGGCCGGTCTCAAGATCAAGACGCTGACGTTGCCGGACCGCTTCCAGGACCAGGATACGCAGGCCTGCATGTATGCGGCGGCGGGCCTCGACGCGGCTGCGATCGTGGCGGTGGCGACCGGGCTGTGCCGTCCGAGCCAAGCGACCTGGCGCGCGGCCCAGGCGGGCTCGGCGGCGCTCAGGCTGGTGCCGGCGCATCCGCCCGCAGCGGGCCCGCTGCACGAGGCCTCGACATGAACGCCGTGACGCCCTTCAAGCGCCCGCTGACGGTGCTGCTGGCCAAGCCGCGTGGCTTCTGCGCCGGCGTGGTCCGGGCGGTGGAGATCGTCGAACGTGCGATCGCCCAGGCGGGCGCGCCGGTCTATGTCCGCCACGAAATCGTCCACAACACCCATGTCGTCGAGGGTCTGCGCGCCCAGGGCGCCGTCTTCGTCGGCGAGGTCGACCAGATCCCGGCGGGCGCGACGACGATCTTCTCGGCCCATGGCGTGTCGCGCGGGGTCGAGGCGGCGGCCGCGGCGCGCGGGCTCGATGTGATCGACGCGACCTGCCCGCTCGTCCAGAAGGTCCACAACCAGGGCCGGCGCTATGCGCAGCTCGGCTACGACGTCGTGCTGATCGGCCATGAGGGCCATGCCGAGGTCGAGGGCACGCGCGGCCAGATCGACGGGCGCCTGCATGTCGTCGCCACGGCCGCCGAGGTGGCCTCGCTGGTCGTCGCCGATCCCGAGAAGGTGGCCTATATCAGCCAGACGACGCTGAGCGTGCAGGACACGCGCGAGGTCATCGCCGCGTTGACTGCGCGCTTCCCGGCGATCGTCGGCCCCGACATCCGCAACATCTGCTACGCGACCCAGAACCGGCAGGCGGCGGTGCAGGCGATGGCGCCGCATTGCGACCTCATCCTCGTCGTCGGCTCGCGCTCCTCCTCCAACACGACGCGGCTGCGCGAGGTCGGCGAGATCGCCGGCGTCGCGAGCCATCTGATCGAGGGGCCCGACGCGATCGACCCGGCCTGGTTCGAGGCGGTCGAGACGGTCGGCTTGACGGCCGGGGCCTCGGCGCCCGAGCGGCTGATCCAGGATGCCATCGATCGCCTGCGCGGCTTCCGCTCGGTCACGGTGCGGGAGCTCGAGGGCGTCGACGAGGAGGTGGTGTTTCGCCTGCCGCCGCGCCTGGTCGAGGCGATGGCGTCCTGAAACGGGGAGAGACGGCGATGGACGGGCTCCTGGATCATGCGGATGTCGTCGGGCAGCGTCTGCGCCGCGAGGGCGAGGCGGAGTCCGGCGAGACCGGGTCCTCCCTCGCGATGCCGGCCGCGGCGATCGCCAAGCGGCCCCTGCGTGCGCCGAAGCGTGCCGCGGCCTGGCCGGCCGACGGGCGGGCGCCGCCGTTTCCGTTTTCCGCCATCGTCGCCCAGGAGGAGATGAAGCGCGCCCTGCTGCTGGCGGCGATCGACCCGACCATCGGTGGTGTGCTGATCTTCGGGGATCGCGGCACGGGCAAGTCCACGGCGGTGCGGGCGCTCGCTGCGCTGCTGCCGCCGATGCGCGCCGTCGTCGGCGATCCCTATAACGGTGCTCCCCAGGCGGGAGCGCGCGGGCAGAAGACCCATCTCGTGCCGGTGCCCGTGGTCGACCTGCCGCTGGGGGCGACCGAGGACCGCGTCGTCGGCGCGCTCGATCTGGAGAAGGCGCTGGCTAGCGGCGAGAAGGCGTTCCAGCCCGGCCTGCTGGCACGGGCCCATCGCGGCTTTCTCTACATCGATGAGGCCAATCTGCTGGAGGACCATCTGGTCGACGTGCTGCTCGACGTGGCGGCCTCGGGCGAGAACGTCGTCGAGCGCGAGGGGTTGAGCATCCGTCACCCGGCGCGCTTCGTCCTCGTCGGCAGCGGCAATCCCGAAGAGGGCGAGCTGCGTCCGCAATTGCTCGACCGGTTCGGCCTCTCCGTCGAGGTCGCGACGCCCGCCGATCTGCCGACCCGCATCGCGGTGGTCAAGCGCCGCGACGCCTATGACCGCGACCCGCGCGGGTTCTGCGGGCAATGGCAGGCGGCGGACCAGGCGATCGGGCGCAGGCTGATCGCCGGGCGCAAGCGGCTGGCGCAGATCGAAACCTCCGATGCCGCGCTGACGCGCGTGGCGGAACTCTGCCTGCATCTGGGCACCGACGGCCTGCGCGGCGAACTGACCCTGATGCGGACGGCACGCGCGCTCGCAGCGCTCGAAGGCGCGCAGGAAATTCTCGATAGCCATATCCGCACGGTCGCGCCGATGGCGCTGCGCCACCGGCTGCGCCGCAATCCGCTGGACGAGGCCGGCTCGACCGTGCGCGTCGAGCGGGCGCTGGCCGAGGTCTTCGGCCCATGACCGCGCCCGGCGCCAGCGCGACCGAGGTTCCGGCGCTGACGCCCTGGCGGATCGCCGACATCGCGGCCGCGCTGCTGGCGCTGGATGGTGCCTCGATCGGCGGGGTGTCCCTGCGTGCGCCGGCCGGGCCGGTCCGGGAGGCCTGGCTCGCCCGCCTCTCGGCCTTGCGCGGTGGGGCGCCCTGCTCGCGCATGCCGGCCGGCATTGGCGATGCGCGCCTGCTCGGCGGGCTCGATCTGACCGCGACGCTGGCGATGGGGCGCCCGGTTGCGGAACGCGGCCTGCTCGCCGAGGCGGATGGCGGCGTCCTGATCGTCGCCATGGCCGAACGTGTCGAGGCCGCGACGGCGGCGAAGCTGTGCGCCGTGATGGATGCCGGCGCGGTCACGGTCGAGCGCGACGGCATCGCCCTGACGATTCCAACCCGCTTTGCCGTCGTCGCCCTCGACGAGGGCATCGCCGCCGATGAGCGTCCCCCTGCGGCCCTGACCGACCGGCTGGCGCTGCGGCTCGACCTGACCGCGCTGTCGCATCGCGAGATCGAGCCTCCGGTGTTCGACGCCGAGAGCCTCGCCGCTGCGCGCGCCCGCGTCGCCGCCACGATCGATGACGAGACGATCGCCTGCCTGTGCGCGGCGGCGCTGGCGCTCGGCATCGACTCGACCCGCACCGCATTGCAGGCGGTCAAGGTGGCGCGGCTGGTGGCCGCGCTGGCGGGCCGCGAGGCGGTCGCGCCGGAGGATGCGGCGCTCGCCGCGGCGCTGGTGCTGGCCCCGCGCGCGACACAGTTGCCGGCGCGCAGCGAGGAGGCCGAGGCCCAGGAGCCGGGGCCCGAACCGGACTCGCAACCGGATTCTCCGCCCTCCGAAAGCGACGAGCAGGCGGCGGCCCCGCCGCGCGATCTCGACGAGATGGTTCTCGACGTTGCGAAGGCCGCAATCCCCGCCGGTCTGCTGGCGCAATTGCTGGCGGCGGGAGGTCGGACGCGGGCGCGCGCCGCCGGCCGGGCCGGGCAGTTGCAGAAGGCGGCGCAGCGCGGCCGCGTCGTGGGCTCGAAGGCCGGCGATCTGCGCGGCGGCGCCAGGCTCGATGTGGTCGAGACGCTGCGCGCCGCGGCGCCCTGGCAGCGGCTGCGGCACAGCGAAGCCGCGATGGCGGGCCGCAACGGCCTGATCGTCAGGCGCGAGGATTTCCGGATCGCGCGCTACAAGCAGCGCAGCGAGACCGCGACGCTGTTCATCGTCGACGCCTCGGGGTCCTCGGCACTGCAGCGGCTCGCCGAGGCGAAGGGAGCCGTCAGGCTGCTGCTGGCGGAGTGCTATGTCCGGCGCGACGAGGTCGCGCTGATCGCCTTTCGCAAGGCCCAGGCCGAGATCGTGCTGTCGCCGACGCGTTCGCTGGTCGCGGCCGAGCGGGCACTGGCCGGTCTGCCGGGTGGTGGTGCGACGCCGCTCGCGACCGCGATCGAGGCCGCCTGCGCGCTGGCCGATGCCGTCAGGCGCAAGGGCCGGACGCCGGCGCTCGTCACGCGATCCTGATCGACACCTCGCCGCAGCCCCAGCCGCAGGCGGCCGACATCGCCGCGGCGATGGGCGGGCTCTACCTGCCGCTGCCGCAGGCCGATGCGGCGGGCGTCGGCCGGGCGGTCGGCCTCGCCCTGGCGGCGGGCCGATGAGCGGCGCCCTCTCCTGGACGCGGGACGGGCGCGACTGGCCGCATCGCGCGGCGAGCCGCTTCGTCGAGGCGGGCGGCCTGTCCTGGCACGTTCAGGAGATGGGGCAGGGGCCGACGCTGCTGCTCCTGCACGGCACCGGCGCCTCGACCCATTCCTGGCGGGACCTGCTGCCGCTGCTGGCACGCGACTTCCATGTCGTCGCCCCGGATCTGCCGGGGCACGGCTTCACCGAGGCACCCGAGCGCGACCGGCTCTCGCTGCCGGCGATGGCGCGCGGCCTCACCGCGCTGCTCGGCAAGCTCGGGGTCGAACCGGAGGGGATCGTCGGCCATTCCGCGGGCGCCGCCATCGCGATGCAGATGGTGCTGACCGGGGCGGTCGCGCCCTCCTGCCTGATCAGCCTGAACGGGGCGCTGCTGCCCTTCAAGGGCGTGGCCTCGCAGCTCTTTCCCTCGGTGGCCCGGCTGCTGGTGCTCAACCCGCTGGTGCCGCGCCTCTTCGCCTGGCGGGCGGGCAGCACCGAGGCGGTGACCCAGCTCCTGGAAGGCATGGGCTCGCGGCTCGATGCGCGCGGGCAGGATCTCTACCAGCGGCTGTTCTCGAACCGGGTCCACGTCGCCTCGACGCTCGGGATGATGGCGAACTGGGATCTCGAGGCCCTGGGCCGGAGCTTCGGCAGGGTCGATCTGCCGGTGCTGCTGGTGGTCGGGGCGGGCGATCGGGCGGTGCCGCCCGGCGATGCGCGCGAGGTCGCGCGGCGCCTGCCGGACGCGCGGATCGAGACGCTGCCGGGCGCGGGCCACCTCGTCCATGAGGAGAAGCCGGCGGACATCGCGGCGCTGATCGGGGCCGAGATGCTGCGCCACAGGGAGGTGATCGCATGCTGACCGAACTGCATCCGCCGAGCCTGGGTTCGGGGACGCGCGCGCCGGCCCCCGACCGCCGGCCGCATGCGGTGGTGATCGGCTCGGGCTTCGGCGGGCTCGCCGCCGCGATCCGGCTGGGCGCGCGGGGCTATCGCGTCACGGTGCTGGAGGCGCTCGATCAGCCCGGCGGGCGGGCGCGCGTCTTCCGGCAGGACGGCTTCACCTTCGATGCCGGGCCGACGATCGTCACCGCGCCGTTCCTGTTCGAGGAGCTCTGGGCGCTGTGCGGGCGGCGGATGGAGGACGATGTCAGGCTCACCTCGCTCGACCCGTTCTACCGTCTGGTCTTCGACGATGGCTCCACCCTCGATTGCTGTGGCGACGAGGAGGCGATGCAGGCCCGGATCGCGGCGTTCGCGCCGGACGATCTGAACGGTTACCGGGCCATCCTGAAGGACGCCGAGGCGATCTACCGGGTCGCGTTCGAAAAGCTCGCCCATGTGCCCTTCAGCACGCTTTCCGCCATGCTCAAGGCCATGCCGGCGATGGCCTGGCTGCGGGCCGACCGCAGTGTTCATGGCTTCGCCTCGCGCCATGTCCGCGACGAGCGGCTGCGGACGGCGCTGAGCTTCCATCCGCTGTTCATCGGCGGCAATCCGTTTTCAGCCACGGCCATGTACGCCCTCGTGCTCCATCTGGAGCGCAAGTTCGGCGTGCATTTCGTCCATGGCGGCACGGGTGCGCTGGTGCAGGGTCTCGTGCGCCTGCTCGAAGGGCAGGGCGCGACGCTGCGCTACGGCGCGAAGGTCGCGGAGATCACCGTGGCAAAGGGAGCGGCCACCGGCGTGACGCTCTCGGACGGCGAGGTCATCGCCGCCGATATCGTCGTTTCCAATGCCGATGCCACCTACACCTACGGCACCTTGCTGAAGGCGCAGCCGCGCCGGCGCTGGAGCGACGCCAAGCTCCAGCGGGCGCGCTATTCAATGAGCGTCGTGGTCTGGTACTTCGGCACGCGCCGTCGCTATGACGACATCGAGCACCACACGATCCTGTTCGGGCCGCGCTACCGCGGGCTGATCGACGACATCTTCGAACGCAAGGTTCTGGCGGAGGATTTCAGCCTCTACCTGCACCGCCCGACCGCGACCGATCCCGGGCTCGCACCGGAGGGCTGCGATGCGTTCTACGCGCTCGTGCCGGTGCCCAACCTCCAGGGCGACACCGACTGGGCGACGCAGGCCGAGCCGTTCCGGGCTCGCATCCAGGAGCGGCTCGAGGCGACATTGCTGCCGGGCCTAAGCGAGACGCTCGTCACCTCCCGGCTGATGATACCGCCCGATTTCCGCGATGATCTGCTCTCCGCCCATGGTGCGGCCTTCGGGATGGAGCCGCGGCTGCTGCAGAGCGCCTGGTTCCGGCCGCACAATCTCAGCGAAGAGCTCGACCGGCTCTATCTCGTCGGAGCGGGCACGCATCCCGGCGCCGGCCTGCCCGGCGTCCTGTCTTCGGCCAAAATTCTCGATATGGTGGTGCCTCATGCGACAGAACGGGTCTGATCTGCGTTCCCCTGCGCCGATGTCGGCAGATCTGGCGGCCTGCGATGCGATCCTGCGCGTCGGCTCCAAGTCCTTTCGGGCCGCGGCGCTGCTGCTGCCGCGCGAGACGCGCCGGGCGGCCACCGCGCTCTACGCCTTCTGCCGGCTCGCCGACGATGCGATCGACGAGGGGCCGGGCGATGCCGCGACGATCGCGCTGCTGGAACAGCGCGTCATCGCCGCCCATGCCGGCCGGCCGCATGAGCACCCCGTCGACCGCGCCTTTTCGGAGACCGTGCTTGGCTTCGGCCTGCCTCCGGAGGTGACACTGGCGCTGATCGAGGGGCTGGCCTGGGATGCCCAGGGGCGGCGCTACGAAACGTTCGACGACCTTTGCGGCTATGGCGCGCGCGTGGCGGGTTCCGTCGGCGTGATGATGGCGACGCTGATGGAGAGGCGTGCGCCGGAGGTGCTGGCGCGGGCGGCCGATCTCGGCGTGGCCATGCAGCTCAGCAACATCGCCCGCGATGTCGGGGCGGATGCGGCGATGGGGCGGGTCTATCTGCCGCTGTCTTGGCTGCGCGAGGCCGGCATCGACCCCGACGCGTTTCTGGCCAACCCGCGCTTCTCTCCGGCCCTGGGCGGCGTCGTGGCGCGGCTGCTGGCCGAGGCCGACCGGCTCTATGCCCGTGCCGATGCCGGGATCGAGGCTCTCCCCGCCTCGTGCCGGTCGGGGATTCGCGCGGCGCGCTCGATCTATGCCGAGATCGGCCGGGAGGTCGCGCGGCGCGGGCATGATGGCGTGTCGCAGCGGGCCGTGGTGCCGGCCTGGCGCAAGCTCGGGCTCCTCGCCCGCGCGCTGGCGGGTGGAGGCAGCGACGATGGCTACCTCGGTCTGCCGGCCCTGCCGGCCACGGCCTATCTGGTCACGGCCGTGACCCTGATGTCGCAGGGACCCCGGACGCCATTGCGGCCGGCACCCGTGCCATGGTGGGATCCGATCGGACGCACCACGGCGGTGATCGAGATGTTCGAGCGCCTCGGCCGGGTCGAGCGTTCCGCCGTCAGGGGGCCATGAGGGGCAGGAGGTCGCGATGTCGTCCAGCACGCTGATCATCGTCGAAATGGTGTTGATGTTCGGGCTTTGCTTCGGCTTCTGTTTCCATCAGCTCTGGGACCTGCGCCGCGAGAAGGCCAAGGACGCGGCGAAGGACGCGGCCAAGGCCGCAGCCGAGAGCGCCGCGGGCGCGCCGCGCGACCCTAGCTCCGCCGCGGCATCCTGAAGGGCAGCATCGCCTGGACAACCGGGCTGGCGAAGCGGTCGAGCGACAGGCTCTCATGCATGGCCGTGACGCTTTCGCCGCCGAGCGAGGTCCGCACCACGGAGCGCGCATAGAAGGGCGTGTCCTCCAGCGTCTCGACCAGCGTGGCCGGCCGACCGCGATCGCTGCGGGTCTCGCGCGCGATGCGCCAGCGGCTTTTTGGCAGGGTGGCGGTCGGGCCCGGTTGGATGGCGCTCGCCTGGCCGTCGCCGTCGAAGCGCCAGCCGAGATCGAAGGTCGAGCCGTCGCGGCGCGTGCCGCCATAGAGCACGGCCGCGCCGTCGGGCGTCGGTGCGCGCGACCAGTGCCAGGAGTGGAAGCCGTCGGCGAGGGGTGCATCGCCCTGGTTCATGTCGAGATAGCCCGGGCCGCTCCAGCACAGATCGGGCTCGCTCAGCGCGACCTCGACGCTGGCCAGCGGCGCGATCGGCCACCAGCGGTGATGGCCCTCGGGGTTCAATGTCACGACATGGTCGGTGATCGCCTGCGGCGTGACGCGCACCGACCCGCGCACGCGGCGCGGCAGGGGCATGCCGATCTCGTCGATCGCGATCGTCAGGGTTGTCCCGTCCCAGTGCAGCGCGCTGGGGCCGATCGCGAAATGATCCGGCGCAACCGAGACATGCCGCCGCCCGCGCTCGGTCATCGTCCAGCGCCGCACAGCGGGGCCGTAGAGCCCGACGTTCAAGGCGCAATGGTCGAGCGAGTCGGCGATGCCGCGCCGCCGTGCCCAAGCGTAATAGGGCGAGAAGACGCTGCCGATGAAGGCGATGATGCTCAGCCCGTAGCGGCCGTCATGGCTCAGCGCGTCGACATACCACCAGACATAGCCGCCGGGCGCGACCGTGACGTCGAAGCGAGGTCCGCGACCACGCTCTGCGCCGCCAGCAGCCCCGAGAGCGCCACCATCGGCACGCCCGGGCCCGGATGGACGCTGCCCCCCGTCCCGTAGAGCCCCGGCAGCCGGCTGCGCGAACCCGGCCGGTTGAAGCTCGCCATCGCGCCGTGGGTCGAGCGGCCGTAGAGGCCGCCGCCCGTCGCCGGAAACAGCGCCTCCCAGTCGCTGGCCTGCGTCGTCAGCATCGCCTCGCGCTGCAGCGCGATCTCCAGTCCGCATTGCGCCATCCGGGCGAGGCTCCTGCGCAGACATGTCTCGATCTCCTCGGGCGGAAAGGCGGGGCGGTCGCCGCAGGGGGGGGCGTTGACCAGGATGAGCAGGCGCTCGGGCCCGGCCGGGGCAGCGCCCGCCTCGTCACGGTCCTGCGCGCAGACATAGACCGTCGGCTCCTCGGGCAGGCGGCCCTGCCGGCAGATCGCCTCGAACTCGGCGGCGTAGTCGCGCGAGAAGAAGACATTGTGCCGGTGCAGCGGAAAGCCGCCCGTCTGCGCGACCGCGGCAAAGGTCAGGGCCGACAGCGAACGCTCCGCCGGCTTGGTCGGTCTCGCGAAGCGGGCGGCGGCCCGGCCGAAACGGCCGGTGGCGATGGCGTTGACATCGGCATTGCTGACGACCGCGTCGGCGCGCAGCGTCTCGCCGCCGGCCAGGCGGACGCCGGCCGCGCGACCGCCCTCGACGAGGATCTCGCTGACGGCCTCACCGTAACGCAGCTGTGCGCCCTTCGCCGTGGCGAGGTCGGCCAGGGCTCGGGCGAGCCGGTGCATGCCGCCCTCGACCAGCCAGACCCCCTCCTGCTCGACATGGGCGACCAGCATCAGCGTCGCGGGCGCGGCGAAGGGCGACGAGCCGCAATAGGTGGCGTAGCGGCCGAAGAGCTGGCGCAGGCGCTGATCCTGGAAGGCATGGCCCAACGCATCCCACAGCGTTCCGAACGGGCTCGCGCCCCAGAGCTGGCGCAGGCCGCCCAGCCCCATGTGCTGCACCAGCCCGAGCAGGCTCGGCCGCTCGCGGGCCATGAAGCTGTCCTTCAGCGCGTCGTGAATGCCGCGCGCCTGATCGCAGAAGGCGAGGTAGTTGCGGCCCTCGGCGGGCCCGGCGAAGGCGGCGATGGCCTGCGCCGAGGCGCTCCGGTCGGCGAAGAGATCGAGCCGCTCCGTTTCGCTCCAGGCATGTCGAGCCAGCACCGTGGCCGGCGTCAAGGTGACATGGCGATCGAGCGCCTCGCCGACCTCCTCAAAGATATGGTCGAAGACCCAGCGCATTGTCATGACGGTCGGGCCGGCATCCAGCCTGCGGCCGCCGACCGCGACCTCGCGCATCTTGCCGCCGGGGGCCGCCGCCTTCTCGACCAGGGTGACGTCGCAGCCGCGCGCGGCCAGCAAAAGGGCGGAGATCAGGCCACCGATGCCGGCGCCGATGACGAGGATGCGGGGGGTGCCCAAGCGGCGGCCTCGTGCGGGTTGACTTCACAGTCACAACTGTCCAGTCTTATTGACACATAGACTGTCAGTTTGGAAGAACGTTCATTCGCAGGGGGATCGTGATGGATACCGGGACACGGATCGAACAGACCCTCGACGCCGCCATTGCCGCCGCCCATCTGCGGAACTGTCCGCCATTGCTCGCCCAGGCGATGCGCCATGCGGTTTTCCCCGGCGGTGCGCGGATCAGGCCGCGCCTGACGCTGGCCGTCGCGAGGGCCTGCGGTGATCCGGACCCCGGCATCGCGAATGCGGCGGCGGCCGCCATCGAGTTCCTGCATTGCGCCTCGCTGGTGCATGACGATCTGCCGTGCTTCGACGACGCCGCGATGCGGCGCGGCAAGGCCTCGGTCCACAAGGCCTTCGGTGAGCCGCTGGCGGTGCTGGCCGGCGATGCGCTCATCGTGCTCGCCTTCGAGACGCTGGCCGAAGCCGCCACCCGCCAGCCGCAGAGCCTGGCGACCCTGGTGCGGGTCGTCAGCGCCGCCGTCGGCAGCCGCGGCGGCATCGTCGCCGGGCAGGCCTGGGAATCGGAAGCGACGATCGACTGCGCGCTCTACCACCAGGCCAAGACGGGCGCGCTGTTTGCCGGCGCGACCATGGCGGGCGCCGCGGCGGCCGGCGTGCGCATCAGGACTGGCGCTGGCTCGGGGAAAAGCTCGGCGAGGCCTTCCAGGTCGCCGACGATATCCGCGACGTCGCCGCGACGCCCCAGGAACTCGGCAAGCCCTGCGGCCAGGATGCGGCGCATCTGCGCCCCAACTACGCCTCGGCCTACGGGCTCGGCCCCGCGATCGCGCATCTCGATGCGCTCGTGCTGGAGGCGATCGCCGCGATCCCGGCCTGCCCCGGCCGCCAGGATCTGGGAACGCTGATCGGCCTGACGGCCAAGAGCTTCCTGCCCGAGAGCCTGCAGCGCCGCGCGGCCTGACCGTGCGTCCCGCCTCGGTCCCAGCCGCCGGCCCCGTGGTGGAACCGGCCCGGCCGGTCTCGCTGGCCGACCGGCTGGCGGGATGGCGCAACCGGCTGGTGGCGAGCCCGCCCTTCCAGCGCTTCGCCGCCTCCTTTCCGCTCACCAAGCCGATCGCGCAGCGGCAGTCGCAGGCGCTGTTCGATCTCTGCGCCGGCTTCGTCTATGCGCAGGTGCTGCAGGCCTGCGTCCAGCTCGACCTGTTCCGTATCCTCGAAGCGGGGCCGCGCAGCGTGCCCGAGCTGGCGCCGCGCCTCGCGATGACCGAGAGCGCGACCGAACGTCTGCTCGGAGCGGCGGCTGCGCTCGACCTGGTCGAGCGTCGCAGCGGCGGACGCTACGGGCTCGCCATGCTGGGAGCGGCGCTGCTCGGCAATCCCGGCGTCGGCGCCATGATCGCCCATCACCGGCTGCTCTATGACGATCTCGCCGACCCGGTCGCGCTGCTGCGGGGCGAGAGCCGGCCCACCGCGCTGTCGGGCTACTGGGGCTATGCGACCGCCGACCAGCCTGCGGCGGCGCCTCCCGCCGAGGTCGCGGCCTATAGCGCCCTGATGGCGCAGTCCCAGCATTTCGTCGCCGATGACATCCTGGCGGCCTACGATTTCGCGCAGCATCGCCGCATCCTCGACATCGGCGGCGGCGAGGGGGCCTTCCTGCTCCGCGTGGCCGCCCAGGCGAAGGCGCCGGCACTGACGCTGTTCGACCTGCCGGCCGTGGCGGCGCGGGCGCAGGTCCGGTTCGAGGCGGAAGGGCTCGGCGCGCGCGCCAGCACGTTCGGCGGCGACATGCATCGCGATGCCCTGCCCGGGGGCGCCGATCTGGTGACGCTGGTGCGGGTCCTGCACGATCACGACGACGCGGCGGTGCGAGCGTTGCTGGCGCGGATTCGCGCCTGCCTGCCGCCGGGCGGAACGCTTCTGATCGCCGAGCCGATGGCGGGCTCGGCCGAGACCCGGCGGATGGCCGAGGCCTATTTCGCCTTCTACCTGCTCGCCATGGGCAGCGGCCGGGCGCGCAGCCCCGAGGAGCTGACCGCTTTCCTGCGCGAGGCCGGCTTCACCGAGATCCGGACGCTGCGGACCCGGCGGCCGCTGCTGACCGGCGGCATGACCGCCCGCGTCGCCTGACAGGCAATGTGTAATTTAACATTGACACATCTCTTTGTTCCGATAGCTTGACACTCAGGCGATGGAGCCTGGCCAGCGCGGCCGGCTCCCGACCTCGAAAGTGCTCCGATGCATGCGCTGGCAGTCCTCGTCGAAAGGCCCGAGCATCTGGTTCTCAGCCAACTGGAACTCGTTGCGGCCGGGCCTGAGGACGTCGTCGTCGCCACCCAGTGGAGCGGGATTTCGACGGGCACCGAGCGGCTGCTCTGGTCGGGCCGGATGCCGCCCTTTCCGGGCATGGGCTATCCGCTGGTGCCCGGCTACGAATCGGTCGGCCGGGTGATCCAGGCCGGCGACGCCTCGGGGCGCAGCATCGGCGATCTCGTCTTCGTGCCCGGCTCGCGCAGTTTCAAGGCGGCGCGCGGCCTGTTCGGCGGCGCCTCCTCCCATCTCGTCGTGCCCGGGGCGAAGGCCGTGGCCATCCCACAGGATCTCGGCCAGAGCGGCGTCCTGCTGGCGCTGGCAGGCACCGCCCAGCATGCCCTGGCCGGTGCGGCGCTGCCCGATCTGATCATCGGCCATGGTGTGCTCGGCCGCCTGCTCGCCCGCATCGCGGTCGCCCATGGCGGCGCACCGGTCGTCTGGGAAACCAACCCGATGCGCGCCACGGGGGCTCAGGGCTACGCCGTCGTCGCGCCGGGGGACGATAGCCGCAAGGATTACCGCGCGATCTACGACGTCAGCGGCGACGCCGCCCTGGTCGACACGCTGATCGGCCGGCTGGCGCCGGGTGGCGAGATCGTGCTGGCGGGCTTCTACGACCAGCCGATCGCCTTTTCCTTCCCGCCGGCCTTCATGCGCGAGGCGCGGCTGCGTGTCGCCGCCGAATGGCGCCAGGCCGATCTCGATGTCGTCATGACGCTGATCGCCGACGGAGGGCTCTCGCTGGACGGACTCATCACCCACAGCGCCCCGGCCAATGACGCGCCGGCCGCCTATCGCACCGCCTTCAGCGATCCGTCCTGCCTCAAGATGATCCTGGACTGGAGTGCCTGCTCATGAACATCCAGATCCGAAATCCCGTCCCTTCGCCCGCCGCCGCCATGGCTGCTCGCCTGCGCGACGAGGCCGCCCAGCCGCAGGACGCGGTCATAACGACCGCTCCGACCAAGGAAACGCAGATCATCGCGATCTACGGCAAAGGCGGCATCGGCAAGTCCTTCACGCTCGCCAATCTCAGCTACATGATGGCCCAGCAGGGCAAGAAGGTGCTGCTGATCGGCTGCGATCCGAAGTCCGACACCACCTCGCTGCTGTTCGGCGGCAAGGCCTGCCCGACGATCATCGAGACGTCCTCGCGCAAGAAGGCGGCGGGCGAGGAGGTGAAGATCGGCGATGTCTGCTTCAAGCGCGACGGCGTCTACGCGATGGAACTGGGTGGGCCGGAGGTCGGTCGCGGCTGCGGCGGGCGCGGCATCATCCACGGCTTCGAGCTCCTGGAGAAGCTCGGCTTCCACGACTGGGGCTTCGACTTCGTCCTGCTCGACTTCCTCGGCGACGTGGTCTGCGGCGGCTTCGGCCTGCCGATCGCGCGCGACATGTGCCAGAAGGTCATCGTCGTCGGCTCCAACGATCTGCAGAGCCTCTACGTCGCCAACAATGTCTGCTCGGCGGTGGAGTATTTCCGCAAGCTCGGCGGCAATGTCGGCGTGGCCGGCATGGTCATCAACAAGGATGACGGCACCGGCGAGGCACAGGCGTTCTGCGACAGGGTCGGGATCCCGGTCCTCGCGGCCATCCCCGCCAATGACGACATCCGCAAAAAGAGCGCCAATTACGAGATCATCGGACGGCCGGGCGACGTGTGGGCGCCGCTGTTCGAAGAATTGGGGCTGAACGTCTCGGAGGCACCGCCGGTGCGGCCGGCGCCGCTGACGCAGGACGCGCTGCTCTCCCTGTTCTCGAGCGAAAGCACCGGCCGCGACGTCGTGCTGGTGCCCGCCACGCTGGAAGACATGTGCGGCCCCTCCGCCCTCAAGAAGGCGACCCTCGAAGTCGTCTACGACCAGGTCTGAGGCGCATCATGACCGTGCATCAGCCCCTGCCCGACGCCGCCTCCGCCCCCGCGATCAACGCGGCGGCGACGAAAGGCGACGGGCTGGGCTGCCATTCCGGCCAGGAGGCAATGCGCAGCGCGGCCACCGCGGCCGGCAATGCCGAGATGCTGGAGCGCTTCGCCAAGGACTACCCGGTCGGGCCCCACGACAAGCCGCAGAGCATGTGCCCGGCCTTCGGCTCCCTGCGCGTGGGCTTACGCATGCGGCGCACCGCGACGGTGCTCTCGGGCTCGGCCTGCTGCGTCTATGGGCTGACCTTCACCTCGCATTTCTACGGCGCGCGGCGCTCGGTCGGCTATGTGCCGTTCAATTCCGAGACACTGGTCACCGGCAAGCTGTTCGAGGACATCCGCGAGGCGGTGTTCCAGCTCGCCGACCCCGCGCTCTACGACACCATCGTCGTCACCAATCTCTGCGTGCCCTCGGCATCGGGCGTGCCGCTGCGGCTCCTGCCCAAGGAGATCAACGGCGTCCGCATCATCGGGATCGACGTGCCGGGCTTCGGCGTGCCGACCCATGCCGAGGCCAAGGAC
>NCCO01000106.1:34982-66571 GCA_002279705.1 Allobosea sp. 12-68-7 | reverse complement strand
GACCGCATTCTCCGCCTCGGCCCCCAGCCTCTCGAGCAAGGCCGCCACGACACGCAGCACGATCTCGTCCGGCTCCTGCTGGAGCGCCGAGAAATTGAGCCGCAGCTGCGGCGCCCCCATCGCCGGCAGCAGCACCGCCGCCATCGCCGGCAGCAGCACCGCCGCCAGCACGGCTTTGCAGCGCGCAGCCGCGGCCGCGTCCAGCCGCGCGAGGCGCCCCGCCAGCAGCGACAGGCGCTCGGCATCCAGCCCCTCCGCCGCCAGAAGCGGCATCAAGGCCCGCCAGCGTGCCCGCGCGAAGCGCGGATCGCCATTGCTGGGGTCCTCGATGACGGGCAGCCCGCGCGCCTGCGCGGTCGCGATCAGCCGAGTCTTGGGCACGCCCAGCAGCGGCCGGGCGAGAACCGTCCCATCCCGCACCACCCGCCCGCGCATGCCCGCAAGGCCAGACGGCCCGGAGCCCCGCGCCATCCGCATCAGCAGCGTCTCGGCCTGATCGTCGAGCGTATGGGCCGTCACCACAACGGCCCTGCCGGCGTTCTCCGCTTCGGCCGCGAGCAGGGCATAGCGCGCCGCGCGCGCCCGCTCCTGCAGCCGACCGCGCGGCTTGTCACCCTCCCAACGCAGGGTACGATGTGTGACGCCGAGGCGCGCGCAGAGAGCGGCGACACCCTGGGCCTCGGCGGCGGAGTCCGGGCGTAACCCATGATCGACGGTCGCGGCGGCCAGGCACGGCCGTCCGGGCTCGCGCGACCAGTCCGCCAGCAGGGCGAGCAGCGCAACCGAGTCGGGCCCGCCGGACACGGCCACGAGCAGGCTGCGCTCGGCGGCGAGGTCTGAGAACAGGGCGGCCGCCTCGCGCGCGCCGACGGGCGGATGGTCGCGGCTGTCCTGCTCGGCCGCGCTCAAGCGCAGCCCGAGCGGCGCCGCTCGCGCTCGACGCTCTGGCGCACGGAGTTGGGCGCGGCGGGGTAGTCGACGCCGACCTTGGCATAGGTCGCGCAGGCCTGGTCGCGCGCGCCGAGACCGTTCAGCGCGATGCCCAGACGCAGCAGGCTTTCGGGCGCCTTGGCCGATTTCGGTGCATCGCTGCTGACCTTCAGGAACTGTTCGGCCGCCTCGCGGTAGCGCTTGCGCTGGAGATAGCTCTCGCCCAGCCAGTAGGTCGCGTCGATGGCGAGCCGGTCGCGCGGATAGCTCTGCAAAAACTGGCGGAAGCCCATCTCGGCCTGCTCGTACTCCTTGCGCAGGATCGCGGCATAGGCGAGGTCATAGGCCTCCTTGGCCGTGACCGGGCCGCTGGCGGCGGCGACGCTAGGGCCGCGCGGCGCCGGCTGCGGCAGCGCGCCGGCCGGCACGCCGCGCGCGACGCCCTGCAGGTCGAGCGGTCCCTGACCGGCACTGTTCGCGTCTTCCTCGATGATGCCGCCGATCCCGCCATTGAGCGGGCGCGGCCCCCCGGCGGCGCCGACCTGCGTGTTCGGATCGAAGGCGTCGCCGCGACGTTGCGGGCGCGGCGCGCCGGCGGAAGGAGCGGCTCCGCCCGGCGCGGCGGCCCCCGAGGGACGGGCCCCACCCCTCTCGTTCAGCCGGAACTCGACATCCTCCTGGAATTTGCGCAGCTGCTCGCTGAGCCGCCGGTTCTCGAACTGCAGCTGCTCGATCTGGCCGGAGAGCTGGCGGATCTGGTTCTCCATCCGCGAGGTCCGCACCACCAGATCGGCGGCATCCTGCGCCGAGGCGGGCAGGCTCAGGCAGGAGACCGCCGTCCCCAGCGCCAGGGCGGCGAGGCAGGAGCGGAGCTTCCAGGCGGGAGCATGGATTCGCGACATCGGGAACGGACCGGGTTTGAGGGGGATGGAGCGCCTATAACACGCCATGACAGCGGCCAAAATATGAAAAGGCCGGCGCGTTCCTCTCGGGAAGGCGCCGGCCCTTGTGCCGATCCGGCAGGATCGCTGCGTCAGACGCCGCCGCCGGCGCCGTCGAGCACCGTCACCGAGCGGCGGTTCTGCGACCAGCAGGAGATGTCATTGCAGACCGCGACCGGGCGCTCCTTGCCATAGGAGACGATGCGCATGCGATTGCCCTGGATGCCGCGCGAGGCGAGGTAGTCGCGCACGGTCTGGGCGCGGCGCGCCGACAGCGAGAAGTTGTATTCGCGCGTGCCGCGCTCGTCGGCATGGCCCTCGACCACGAAGGTGTAGCGCGGATAGCGCTGCAGCCAGGCCGACTGCTTGTCGAGCGTCGCCACGGCGGTGGGGGTGAGGTCGGTGGAGTCGGTCTCGAAGAAGACGCGGTCGCCGACATTGACGACGAAGTCCTGGGCGCTGCCCGGGGTCGCCGCGCCACCGGCGCCGAAACCGTCGGCGTTCTGGTTGTTGGCGCAGGCGCCGAGCGCGAGCGAGGCGGCGATGGCGGCGGCAAAGCGGACGGCGCGGCCGCCGGCGAAGAGAGTGGCGAACATGGGAGACTCCGGGGCGTTCGGTCTGTGCGAGGCGCGTCTCACGGACGGATGAATCACGGGGCTGGGATGCACTTCATCGCATCAATGAAGCGTCAACCTAAACGAGAGCTTGCCAGAACAAGGCGAAGTGGCGGCATTGCGGCATATGGTTAATCAATTGCGACCAGCCGGCGGTTCTGGCCGGATGTGGCGCATCTGCACCGATGTCGCAGCCATCCCGCCTGCCTCAGCGCGCCGCCGTCAGCAGCGGCGACCAGGTCGGGTCGGAGGCGAAGGCGGGCGTCGGCACCGGCACTTCGACGCGGCCGGTGATGTCCACCATGTAGAGCTTGCCGCCGGACTGCCCGCCGGGATCGCGGAAGAACATGATGTACTGGCCATTGGGCGCCCAGTTCGGCGCCTCGTTGTGGAAGCCCTCGGTCAGCAGCCGCTCGCCCGAGCCGTCCGGGCGCATTACGCCGATCGCGAAGCCGCCGCCGCCGCGCTTGGTGAAGGCGATCAGGTCGCCGCGCGGCGACCAGCTCGGCTGCGAGTAGGAGCCCTGGCCGAAGGAGAGCCGCTTGCCCTCCCCGCCCCCGGCGCCCATCAGATAGAGCTGCTGCGAGCCGCCGCGGTCGCTCTCGAAGGCGATTTGCGTCCCATCGGGCGAATAGGAGGGCGAGGTGTCGATCGCCCCCGTCGAGGTCAGCCGCATCGTCGTGCGCGAGCCGATGTCGATCGAATAGAGATTGGCGTTGCCGCCCTGCTGCAGGCTGAGCGCGATGCGCGCGCCATTGGGCGAGAACCGGGGGCTCGAGGTCATGTCGGGGAAATTGCCGACGATCTGGCGCTGGCCGGTCTCGATGTTGAGCACATGCACGCGCGGTTGCTCGCCGAGCCGCTGCGACATGTAGGTCACCTCCTGCGACACCGGCGAATAGCGCGGCGTCACCACCGAGACGGAGCCGTCAGTGAGAAAGCGCACATTGGCGCCGTCCTGGTCCATGATGGCGAGGCGCTTGCGGCGGTTCTCCTTTGGGCCGGACTCGTCGACGAAGACGACGCGGGTGTCGAAGAAGCCGCCGACGCCGGTGATCTTGGTGTAGATCGCATCCGAGATGATGTGGCCGACCCGCCGGGCGTTGTTGGGGTCGGTAAAATACTGCTGGCCGTCGGTCTGCGTTCCCGTCGTCACATCCCAGAGCCGGAACTCGGCCTTGATCCGCCCCGACCCGTCGCGCGAGACGCGCCCCGTCACCAGCGCCTGCACGCCCGCCGCCTTCCACGAGCCGAACTCGGGCACGGCGTCGAAGGGCGGGTTCTTGTCGGGGTGGCGCGCCCTGTCGATCGGCACGAAATAGCCGCAGCGCTTGAGATTGTTGCTGATCACGCCCGAGACCAGCACCCCGCCCTCGCCGCCGAAATCGGCAATCGCGATCGGCAGCGGCTGGAAGGTGCCGCCGCGCAGGTCAATGACGAGTTCGGCACGCGCTGCCGCAGGCTTCAAAGACACCGCCGCGGGCACCAGCAGCGAGGCGCCGGCGAGCGCGAGCAGCCGGCGGCGCGAGGGCGCGGCCGGCGGGAGCGGGAGAGGATTGCGGTCGATCAGGGTCACAGCACGTCCCTTGCGTCGAAATTGACGATGACGTCGCGCCAGTCGTCATAATAGGCGGCGAATTGAGCCGGGATGCGCAAAGGCGCGCAGCGGCGGGTGGCGGTCAGGGCCGAGCTGGCCGCGACCGCGAAAAGCGGGTCGGAGGAGGAATTCACCACACCCGGCTGCCCGAGCAGGGAGCCGTCGGCGGCGAGCTTCATGCGCACCTGCGGCACCACCGCGCCGCGCGCATTGGCGAGCGCGATCGGCACGTTCCAGCACTTCATCAGCTGGTCCTGGATGATGCCGATGAGCTGGCCGCGCAGCGAGGGGCTGAGCTTCTGCGAGGCGCCGCGCTCGGTCCCCAGCGACGCCGTCCGGTTGACCTGGGGCGCGGCCGAGCCGGTCGACTGCGCCTGCTCCTTGGACTGCAGCAGTTTGGAGATGTCGCTGGGGTTGAAGTTCTTGGCGATCTCCATCTCGCGCCGGGCCTTGGCCTCGGCCTCCTGCTTGGCCTTGGCGGCGGCAGCGATCTTGGCCTTGGCCTCGGCTTCGGCCTTCGCCTTGGCGGCGGCCTGCGCCTTCTCCTTGGCAGCCTCCTCGGCCTCGGCCTGCTCGGCCTTGGCCAGCGCCTCGGCCTTCGCCTTGGCGGCCGCTTCGGCCCTCGCCTTGGCCTCCGCGTCCGACTTCGCCTTGGCGGCAGCCTTCGCGGCTTCTTCAGCCTGCTTGGCCTTGGACGCGAGTTCGGCCTCCTCGGCCAGCTTCGCCAGCTCCTCGCGTTTCTGCTCGGCCACTTCGGCGGCGCTGGGGCCAGCCTTCTGCGGCTGCTTGACCGGCTCCGGTGGCTTCACCTCGGGCTTGGGCAGGTTGGCGGCCCGCGAGGGCGGCAGCGGCGCGGCGGCGTTGTCGTCGGCGGTCTTGAGTTCGGCCGGGCGGCTCGGCGGGGCCGGCGTATCCTGCTTGGCCTCGCCCTCCTCCTTGCGCTCGACGATCTCGGCCTTGCGCTCGGCGCGCTGGAGCGGCTGCTCCTGCACCTTCTCGGCCTTGCGCTCGCCGCGGGTAACCTGGTTCAGCACGCTCGCATCGACCATCTCGACGGCGATCGCCTCCACATTGTCCGGCAGCGGCGCAGCCGACGAGAACGCCAGCAGCCCCGCGACGAGAAATGTCGCGTGGCCGAGCGCCGACACCACCATGCCCGGTTCGGAGGAGAGCTTCACCGCGTCCGAATCCTCGATTCCATCCCGATCAGCGGGCCGGCTCGGTGACGAGCGCGACCCGCTTGAATCCCGCCGAGGTGATCGTCGACATCACCGACGCGACCCGGCCGTAATCCACGGTTCGGTCGCCGCGAACATAGATGCGCTCGTCGAAGCCCTGCTTCGCCAGCCCCTGCAGCTTGGTGACAAGGTCGGGCTCCAGCGTCGGCTGGTCCTGCAGGAAAATCTGGCCCTTGCCGTCGATGGCGATGGTGATCGGCTTCTGATCGACATTGATCGGCTTGGCGCCGGTCTGCGGCAGGTCGAGCGGGACACCCGTCGCGATCAGCGGCGCCGCGACCATGAAGATGATCAGCAGCACGAGCATCACGTCGATGAACGGCGTCATGTTGATCTCGGCGATGGCGCCGTGCCTGCGGCTGCGACGGCCGCGCCGACCGCCGGACTTCGCCCCGGATGCTGCGGACATGCCCATGGTTTCAGCCCCTCACGCCGCCAGCCGCTCGTCGATCTGCCGCGACAGGATCGCGGAGAACTCGTCGGCGAAGGCTTCCAGACGGCTCGAGGCCTTGGCCACCTCGGCCTGCAGCTTGTTGTAGGCCATCAGCGCGGGGAGTGCATGATGCCCCAGACCGTGCCGAACAGACCGATGAACGGCGCGGCCGACGCGATCGTCGACAGCACCAGGAGCTTGGATTCGAGCCGCTCGGTCTCGCGCTGGATGGTGACGTCGAGCACCTTGTCGATGCGCTGCGACAGGCTGGCGACGGAGCGCCCGCCATTCTCGAAGGAGCGCTTCCACTCCCGCATCGCCGCGACGAACACGGCCGACATGTCGGAGACCGGCTTGGCAGCGAGTTCGCGATAGAGCTCCTCCAGCGAGCGGCCGGACCAGAACACCTCCTCGAAGGCGTCCATCTCCTTGCGGGTGCGGCGGTAGAGCAGCGTCTTGTCGATGATGATCGACCAGCACCAGATCGACGCGCCGATCAGGCCCAGCATCACGAGCTTGACGACGATGTGAGCGTGCCAGAACAGGGTCCAGAACGACATGTCGATCTGCGGCGCGGCCTGCGCGACGTCGGCGGGGTTCATCCTGTCATCCTCTTGCACGGGCGGGTCCGGCCGGTCGCCCGGCCAACGCCCCGCCACACGCGCCGCGAGCCTCCCCGCGACGCCGCCCGATTTGCGATCCGGGGAAATGCCGTGGCCCCTCAATCGCCTTTGAATCCGGCGAAAGATGGGCGCAAAGGGGGTTTCCTGCGAAACGCATGCGCGCGACCGAGTTAAGCCTCCAGCAAGGTTAATGCCGGGTATACGCGGGACCCGCGAGGCGCCGGCGAACGGTCTCCGGACACGAAAAAGCCCGCCCCGGTCTCCCGGGACGGGCGCTTCGATTCGTGACGACGGAGCGGAGCGTCAGCCGGCGTTGGCCTGCGGCTCGGCGCCGTTGCCGCGCCGGTCGGCCATGAACTGGTCGAACTCGGCCTTGTCGCGCGCCATGCGCAGACGGCTCAGGAAGTCCTGGAACTCCTTCTGCTCGTCCTCGAGGCGGCGCAGCGTCTCCTGACGATACTCGTCGAAGGCATGGTTGCCGCTCGACGGGCCACGACCCCAGCCGCCGAAGCCGCCCTGGCCAGCGCCGCCCATGCGTTCCTTGAGACGTTCCATCTTGCTCTGCAGACGGCTCATCCTGTGTTCGTAGCGGTCGGCACCGCTCATTCCGCAACCCATGCGTCCACTCCAGAACAGAAAGGCCAGGGTCGCCAGACCCAGAGGCCAGAACACGACGAAGCCGAGAACCGCGAAGGCGATCCAGGCTCCCTTCCCATATTCATCGAGCTTCTCGACGATCGGCATTGGTCCCTCACCATGACAGAACGTGAATGTAAATCACATTTACATAAATGGGGGGCGGCGCTCGGCTTGTCAAGATCGAGCATTCGGAGGGCTGGACAATCAAAAGCGCTTCGACGAGCGCCACGCGCGAAGGGCAATCACGCGTCGGACGGCATCAAGGCGAGCTCGCTACAGCGCCAATCCGCCAGACGCCCAAACAAGCGCACTCGCCCTGCTTCGATCAACACGCCGATGCGCGCCTCGACCCTGTCGAAAAAGGCCTGATCCGCTTCGTCAAATTGCTCACCGACCCTAACGACAATCCGGGCAGTTTTCAGTGAAAGCGGCCCGAGCTCGGAAAGAATCGCTTCGTCGATCTGGGAATCCGTGACTTCAGTCATGGCCTCGGATCCTTGTCGGAATTGATCCCCAGCCCCTGCAGATAGATCAGCATGCCGGCCTCCAGCAGCTCGGCCGCCGACATCGGCAGAGGCCGCCGCCCGCCATCGGCCCGGCCGAACAGGGCGGCGACGCCATGCGACATCGACCAGACATGCAGCGCCATCATCAGCGCCGGCGGGCGTTTGCCGGCGGGCAGCAGCGCAATCAGCGCCTCGGAGGCCACGCGCAGCCCCTGGAAGGCGCGGTCGGCCGCTGCGCGCAGCTCGGGGCTGGCATCGAGCGGCACGCCCGCCTCGAACATCGCCGCGTAATAGGCCGGCTCGTCATGGGCGAAGGCGAGATAGGCCAGCCCCAGCCGGTGAAAGGCGGCCTGCGGATCGGGCCGGCCCTGGTCCCAGGCCCGCGCCAGCGCCGCCTCGAAGGCGACGAAGCCGCGCGTCGCGACATCCGCCAGCAGCTCGTCGCGGTCGCGGAAATGCCGGTAGGGCGCAGCCGGGCTCACCCCCGCGAGGCGCGCGGCTTCCGCGAAGGTGAAGCCGTTGGCCCCCTTCTCGCGGATCAGGCCCAGCGCGGCGCGTACCAGCTCTTCCTTAAGGTTGCCGTGATGGTAGCCGCGCGGCGGCGCCTCCGGCTTGTCGCGTTTCCAGCTCATGTGACGAGCGCTAACATGGCGGGGCGGGCGCGTCGATCAGCCCTCAATCCTCGATCCCCAGCCGCAGCCGCAGGCCGTCGGGAATGCGTCGCGCCCGGCCGCCGCCGACGCAGGCGACCTTGACCTGCGCCGTGACCAGGACCTCCTCGCCGCGCAGCACGCGCTGCTCGACATCCATGGTCGCGCCCCGCGCCGCGACCGAAACCGTCTCGACGGTCAGCAGATCATCCATCACCGCGGGCTTGAGGAAATCGATCGTCATGCGGCGGACCGCGAAGCCGAGCGCCGTCTCGCCGTCGAACAGTTCCCGCTGCTCGACGCCGAGCGACCGGATCAGCTCGGTGCGGCCGCGCTCCATGAAGCGCAGATAGGAGGCGTGGTAGACGACGCCGGAGAAATCCGTGTCCTCGTAGTAGACGCGGACGGAGAGGCTGTGGGAGGCGGTCATGGCGTCTTGGTCATGGCTTCTTGCAGGGCTTCTTCATGAAGGAGCCGCACTCATAGGGCTGCGTCAGCAGATCGCGCACGGCGTAATCCTGCCCCTCGACCCGGTTGACGATGTCGTCGATCTTCCAGGCCCCACCCTCTTCGACCATGCGGAAGCGCACGCTGACCGGCTGCCGGAAGCTGCGGAAGGAGGCCGTGACCTGCGCCTTTCCCCCGGCGGGAGGCGCGGTGACGCTGACCTTCAGATTCTTGATCTCGCCGTCCTGCCCGCTGAGGAAGGGGTCGGCGCCGAGATTGCCCATCTCGCCGGCTTCCTTCTGGTAGAGCTCGTCGCGCGCGAACAGGCCCGCGAGTTCGCGGCTCATCAGCCGGTCGCGATGCGGCTTATGCCAGGGCGCCGCGACGGGCTTGCCACGCGAGCCGGCGAGCTGGCGGGTGGTGATGGCATAGGCCTCGCGCACAGGCGTCTCGGGTCCGGCGGGGGCGGCTAGGGCTGTGCCCCAGGCGGCGATCGCGAGCGCTGGCACCAACGCCGCGAGACCACGTCTCGTGAGCGGACTCACTCGGCTGCCGTCAGAGTGCGTGTCGGCTGTGGGACCGAGCGCCCCATCTCGTTGGCGGCCTCGATCCAGCACACAATTGCATCCTGCACGTTGAGAAGCGCCTCCTCCGCCGTCTCGCCATCGGACATGCAACCCGGCAGATCGGGTACCGTGGCGAAATACCCGCCACCATCGGCTGGAGAAAGCGGCTCGATGACAACACGATAGGCGAGTGGACTCATGTCTGCCTCCTGACGCCCGACGTTATCACGAGCCTCACGAAGCTGACGAGAAGGCGGATGTATTTCGGCTTGATCGGGCGTCGCGCCGGGATCGTGAGAATATCGGCGATCTCCGCATGGGCGATCTTGTAATGCGACCCGCCACCCGAGGGCGGCCTGCAGTCGATACCGTGCGATCGGCACAACCGCTCGATATCGCTAATCGTCCAGTCGCCGGCCGGGTTGCTCCGCATCCGATCGAGAAGATCGTCCGCCAACTCACGCCTCCCCGTCCCCGAACAGCCCGAACTGCGCCGCCTCGCGGCTGGGCTCGGGTAGGCCGAGATGCCGGAAGGCGTGCGGCGTCAGGATGCGGCCGCGCGGGGTGCGCTGGATGAAGCCCTGCTGGAGGAGGAAGGGCTCGATGATCTCCTCGATCGCGTCGCGCGGCTCCGAGAGCGAGGCCGCGATCGTCTCGATCCCGACCGGCCCGCCGCTGAAATTGATCGCCACCGTCGTGAGGTAGCGCCGATCCATCTGGTCGAGGCCGATGGCGTCGACATCGAGCAGCTTCAGCGCCTTGTCGGCCACCTTGCGCGTCACGATGGCGTCGCCGTCGACGATGGCGAAGTCGCGCACGCGCCGCAGCAGGCGCCCGGCGATGCGCGGCGTCCCGCGCGAGCGCTTGGCGATCTCGTTGGCGCCGTCATCGGACATCGGCACGCCGAGCACGCGGGCGCCGCGCGCGACGATGCCCTGCAGCTCCTCGACCGTGTAGAACTGCAGCCGGATCGGGATGCCGAAACGGTCGCGCAGCGGCGTCGTCAGCAGGCCGGCGCGGGTGGTGGCGCCGACCAGCGTGAATTTCGGCAGGTCGATCTTCACCGAGCGGGCGGCCGGCCCCTCGCCGATGATCAGATCGAGCTGGTAATCCTCCATCGCTTTACCGCTGGGTTGAGCCGGTGGATCTCGTCGATGAAGAGCACGTCGCGCTCTTCGAGATTGGTCAGCTGCGCCGCGAGGTCGCCGGCCTTGGCGATGACCGGCCCCGAGGTCGAGCGGAAATTGACGCCGAGCTCCCGCGCCACGATCTGCGCCAGCGTCGTCTTGCCCAGGCCGGGCGGGCCGACGAAGAGCACATGGTCGAGCGCATCGCCGCGGCTCTTGGCCGCCTCGATGAAGACCTGGAGATTGGCCCGCGCGGCCGCCTGGCCGGTAAAATCCGACAGCGACAGCGGCCGCAGCGAGGACTCGGCGTCGTCGTCGCGCTTCTCGGCGGAGAGCAGGCCGGGGCGTTTGGAGTCGCTCACTTCGCCAGCTCCCGCAGGCCGAGCTTGATCAACTGCGCCGTGCCGGCCCCCTCGCCCGCCTCACGCGCGGCCGCCGCGATCGCCGCCACCGCTTGCGCCTGCGGATAGCCGAGATTGGCGAGCGCCGAGACGGCGTCCGCCACCGGCTGCGGCAGCTTTTTGTCCTGGAGCGCGCTGGCGAGCTGCGCGACGCCGGGATCGACATGGCCGAAGGCCGGCGCCTTGTCCTTCAGCTCAGCGCAGAGGCGCTGCGCCAGCTTCGGGCCGACACCGGGCGCGCGCGACACCGCGGCCTTGTCGCCGGTGGCGATCGCAGTCGCCAGCGCGCCGGGCTCGAAGGTCGAGAGGATGGCGAGCGCGACCTTGGCGCCGACGCCCTGGACCACCTGCATCAGCCGGAACCAGTCCCGCTCAGTGTCGGAGAGGAAGCCGTAGAGCCGGATCGCATCCTCGCGCACATGCGTCTCGATCGAGAGCGCGGATGGCTCCCCAGGCTTGGGAAGCCGCTGCAGCGTCCGCGACGAGCACTGCACGACATAGCCGACGCCCTGCACGTCGAGGATGACATGATCCTCGCCATAGGAATCAACAATGCCTTTGAGCTTCCCGATCATCGTCTCGTCCCGCCTTCCGCGTCAGCTCCGCTCTCGAACCCACCTGTCCTCATCCTGAGGAGCCGCGAAGCGGCGTCTCGAAGGATGCTCCAGTGCGCACCGAAACATCCTTCGAGACGCGGGCTGCGCCCGCTCCTCAGGATGAGGACTGTGGGTGTAGCGACCGGCTGTCTCATCACCCCACCCGCATCTGCGCGACCAGCGCGCGCATGCCGCGATGCTGGGCGTGGCAGATCGCCACCGCCAGCGCATCGGCCGCATCGGCCGAGCGCGTCTCCGCCTTGGGCAGCAGCACGCGGATCATCATCTGGACCTGTTTCTTGTCGGCATGGCCGACGCCGACCACCGTCTTTTTGACGAGGTTGGCGGCATATTCCGCCACATCGAGTCCCGCCAGCGCCGGCACCACCAGCGCGATGCCGCGTGCCTGGCCGAGCTTCAACGCCGATTGCGGGTCGCGATTGACGAAGGTCTCCTCGACCGCGACCTCGTCGGGCGCATGGGCGTGCACGACGCGGTAGAGCCCGTCATGGAGCTGGCGCAGCCGCTCCGCCAGCGACAGCCCGGCCTCGCTCTCGACACAGCCGCAGGCGACGAAGCTGATCTTGCTCCCTTCAGAGACGATGACGCCCCAGCCCGTCTTGCGGAGGCCGGGGTCGATGCCGAGAATGCGAATCGTTGGGTTCATGTCGCTGATAACCTAAACCTTGGACACGCTTTGTTCCATGCGGCGTCCTAAGAATTCCTTCCTCGCGTCCCCCCGTCGATGAGCGGCGTGCATCGGTCGCATCACGCGGACGGGGGTTGTCGCGGGCGACGCTTGGCTGTTGGTGCGAGGCATCACTCTTCGCAAAGCCCTGCGCTCCCCCCGGACGGCATGACCGATCTCCTGGCCTTCCTGTTTCCCGCCGTCTCATTGAGCGGGCTCGTCGTCCTCATCCTGGCGACGCTGCTCGGCGGGCTCGTGCGCGGCTTCACCGGCTTCGGCTTCGCCATGGTGTTCATGCCGCTGGCCTCGATGGTGATCGGCCCGGTCGCGGCGTTAGGTCTGATCTGGTGCATCGACGCGCCCTTTGCCCTGCCGATCGCGCTACGCAACGCCCGGCAGGCCGAATGGCGCGAGGTGGCGCCGCTGCTGCTGACCGCGACGCTGGCGCTGCCGGCCGGCATCTGGCTCCTGATCTGGCTCGACCGGGAGACGATGCGCTGGATCCTCGCCGGGCTGATCTTCGCTGCGGTCGTGCTGATGGCCTCGGGCTGGCGCTATCACGGCCGGCCGGGCGTGCCGCTCTCGCTCGGCGTCGGCGTTCTCTCGGGGCTGTTCAACGGCATGGCCTCGATCGGCGGCATGCCGCTTGCCGTGTTCTGGCTCGGCGCCCAGCGCAACGACCGCCACAAGACCCGCGCCAATCTGCAGACCTTCTTCGGTTGCTCGACGCTGATCAGCGGCACCATCCTGTGGTGGAAGGGCATCGTTACCCTGCCTGCCTTGCTGATGGCACTGCCGCTCTTCGCCGCCTATGGCGCCGGCATGTGGGCCGGCACCCATGGCTTCCGCCTCGCCAATGAGGGCACCTTCCGCCGCATCGCCTATGCGGTGATCTTCCTGAGCGCGCTGGTCAGCCTGCCGCTGTGGGACGGGTTCGTGGGGCGGTAGGCGCCTCACCCGTCATTGCGAGCGCAGCGAAGCAATCCAGGGGCAACATGCAATCCGTCTGGATTGCTTCGCTGCGCTCGCAATGACGGTGAGGTGCAATCCTCAGCCCAGCTTCGCCATCACCTCGTCGGAGATCTCGTAGTTGGCGAAGACGTTCTGGACGTCGTCGTCATTGTCGAGCGCTTCCATCAGCCGCATCATCGAGGCGGCCTTTTCCTCGTCGAGCGGGGCCGAGGTCGTCGGCCGCCAGACCGGCTTGGCCGAGGCCGGTGCGCCGAGCGCCGCTTCCAGCGCCTTCGAGACCTCGTTCAGCGCATCGAAGGCGCACAGGATGGTGTGGCCGTTCTCGTCGGAGATCACGTCGTCGGCGCCGGCCTCGATCGCCGCTTCCATCAGCGTGTCGGCATCGCCGGCTGCGAGCGGATAGGCGATCTCGCCGACCCGGTTGAACATGAACGAGACCGAGTTGCTCTCGCCCATCGCCCCGCCCGACTTGGTGAAGTAGGAGCGCACGGCCGATGCGGTGCGGTTGCGGTTGTCGGTCAGCGCCTCGACGATGACAGCCGCTCCACCCGGACCATAGCCCTCGTAGCGGACCTCGTCATAGTTGTCGCCTTCGCCGCCGGCGGCCTTGTTGATGGCGCGCTGGATGTTGTCCTTGGGCATGTTCTCGGCCCGCGCGGCGAGCACCGCCATGCGCAGGCGCGGATTCATCGCGGGGTCGGGCATGCCCATCTTGGCGGCGACGGTGATTTCGCGCCCGAGCTTCGAGAACAGCTTGGCCCGCACGGCATCCTGCTTGCCCTTGCGATGCATGATGTTCTTGAACTGGGAATGACCGGCCATGGAACCCGAACCTCTGCTGCCTTCTCATGTTTTCGGCGCCGCCGGCGGAGCCTCGAGCGTCCCCGGCGGGCAGACCGGCCTTATAGGCGCCGCCTTCGCCGCCGCGCAAGCGAGGGCGATCACGGTTCGGCCGGAATGCATCAGCATTTGCCGAGCCGCAGCAACCCTACGTTAAGTCATGGGGGCCCATAACGGGGGTCGCGGCGAGCCCGTTTCGGTTCGCGCCCAGCCTATTCTTCGGACACCGATGACCACCGATTCCAGCAAGCTCGTCGCAGAGCAGGAGGCGCGGTTTCGCGCTTTCCAGATCGACGAGGCGGACATCGCCGCCTTGCGCCCTTATGGCGACATGGCCCGTTCCCGGTTGCCGGCCCTCCTGGAGGAAATACAGGGTGCGCTTGCGCCCTGGCCCGAGACCGCCCGCGCCTTCGAGAGTCCCGAGGTCAGGACGCTGCGGCTCGCGCATTGGATGCGGCTCGCCTCCGGTCAGCTCCGGGACGGCTTTCTCGAATCGGCCCATCGTCTCGCCTCCGCCTTCCATCGGCTCCAGGTGCCGGCCTACGGCATCGCCATCGACCACGCGCTGGTGACGCACCGCATCGGCACCGAGTTCGGGCTCGACCGGCAGGCGCTTCAGACGCTCGGCTGGTGGAAGAGCAAGGAGCGTAACCGGCGCATCACCGCCCGCTCTGCCCTCAACAAGAGCGCCGCGCTCGATCTCGAACTGCTGCTGGAGACCTATGCCCGCATCCAGCGCGAGGCGCGCGAACTGACCCGCACCGAGATCGACGGCTTCCAGACCAGAGTCCGCCGGGTCGTCGACACCGTCAGCAGCGGCGCCCGCCGGGTCGAGACCCTGGCGGCGACGATGAACGCCATCGTCAAGGACACCGGCGCGCAGGCCATCATCGCAGCACGGGCCTCCGACGACGCCTCGGACAACGTCCAGAGCGTCGCCAGCGCGACCGGCGAGCTGACCGTCTCGCTCGACCATGTCGCCCTCGAGGTCCAGCAAGCCGCCAGCATGGCCCACAGCGCCAATGCGGCGGCGCTCAAGACGGACGTCATCGTCAAGAGCCTCGCGACCTCGGCGCAAACCATCGGCTCCATCGTCGAGATGATCCGCGACATCGCGGCGCAGACCAATTTGCTCGCCCTGAACGCCACGATCGAGGCCGCACGCGCCGGCGAGTCCGGCCGCGGCTTTGCCGTGGTGGCGACCGAGGTCAAGCAATTGTCCGCCCGTACGGCGCAGGCCACCGACGAGATCGCGGCCCAGGTGCCCGCCATGCAGGCGGCGACGCATGAGGCGGTGCAGGCGATCGGCAGCATCGTCGCCTTCGTACGCCAGATGCACGACACGACCGCCACCGTGGCCGGCGCGCTCGAACAGCAGCGCTGCGCCACGCAGGAGATCGCCCGCAGCGTCGACCTCGCGGCGGTGGGGACGCAGGAGGTCGCGCAGACGGTCTGCGGCGTCAGCGAACTGGCCGCGGCGGCCGGCGGCAGCGTCGGCGAGGTGCTCGGTCTGGCCGGCACGCTGGCCGAGGAGGCCGCTTCGCTCGCGGCCGCCTTCGAGAGCCTGGTGCAGCGCGCCAACGCCGCCTGAAACGACGGCGGATGAGAACCCTCAGGCCTCGTCCCAGGGCGGCGCCGACGGCGCCAGATGCGGCCCGATCCTGACCGGAAACACCGCCTTGGCGAGCCCCGTGCCGTCATCGATCTCGACCGCGATGCCCGACAGCGTCCCCACCCCGCCCGCGGCCTCCAGCCTTGCGCCCGGCGTCTTCTGCAGGAAGCGCCGGATCGGCTCGTCCTTCTGCATGCCGAGCACGGAATCATAGTCGCCGCACATGCCGGCATCGGAGAGATAGGCGGTGCCGCCCGGCAGGATGCGCGCATCGGCGGTGGGCACATGGGTGTGCGTGCCGACCACGAGACTTGCGCGTCCGTCGAGGAAATAGCCCGCCGCCTGCTTCTCGCTGGTCGCTTCCGCATGAAAGTCGACGATCACCGCATCGGCGACCTCGCCCAGCGGGCAGGCGGACAATTCCCGCTCGAGCGCCTGGAAGGGGTCGTCGAGCGCCTCCATATAGATGCGGCCCATGACATTGACGACCAGCACCCGCGCGCCGTTGCGCGCCTCGATCACGGCCGCGCCGCGCCCGGGCGTGCCCTTGGGATAATTGGCCGGCCGCACCAGCCGGTCCTGCCGCTCGATGAAGACGAGCGCCTCGCGCTGGTCCCAGGAATGGTTGCCGAGCGTCACCGCATCGGCGCCCGCCGCCAGCAGCTCGTCGCAGATCGCCTCGGTGATGCCGAAGCCGCCGGCGGCGTTCTCGCCATTGATGACGACGCAGTCGAGCGTCCACTGCTCGCGCAGCCGCGGCAGGCGCTCCTGCACCGCGACCCGCCCGGGGCGGCCGACGACATCACCGAGGAAGAGAAAACGCATGGGAAGGGTCCGAAGGCGGCAGGCGCTTCTCCGTCGCGCGAAAGCGGGCGGGAATCAACCGTCCGCGGTCGCCTGACGACGGTTGTAGCGGGACCTCGACCACGACAAATCCAGAAAAAGCGCGGGTCGTCCCGGGCGACCGGAGGGAGACCCGGGATCCATTCCGGAACCTATCCGGCATTCGCTCAGGAATGGATCCCGGATCGGCGCCGCTACGCGGCTTGTCCGGGATGACATCGCGGGGACGTCAGACGCTGAAGCGACCGAGTCAGAACCTGAGCCCTAACAAGCTCACCCGCAGCGGATGGTTTCGCGCTCGGTGACGATCCAGTCGAGGCGCCGGTCATGCGGCTCCTCGGGCACGGCGTCGATTTCCTGCGCGGCATAGGCGATGCCGATGCTGGTGACGGGACCGAGCTCGCCGAGCTTCGCATCATAATGGCCCTTGCCATAGCCGATGCGATAGCCGCGCCGGTCGAACGCCGCGAGCGGCACGATCAGGATGGCGGGCACGCTCCCGGGCTGGGCCGGGTCCGGCACCAGCGTGCCGAAGCCGCCGGGCACGATCGGCTCATAGGGTGCCCAGCGCCGGAAGATCATGCGGCGGGCGACGATGGCCGGCAGACAGAGCGGCAGCCCATGGGCATGCAAGGCTTCCAGGACCGGGCGCGGATCGGCCTCGGATCGCATCGGCCAATAGGCGGAGACGGGGCCGGCAGCCTCCTCGAACACCGGCAGCGCCAGGACGCGCTCGGTGATCGCCTCGTCCCAGACCAGACGATCGTCGATCTCGAGTGCGTCGCGCCGGGCCAGAGCCTGTTCGCGCAGCGCCGCCTTGCGGAGCGCGTAGTCGTCGGGGGAAGACCTGTCGGACATGGGAAAGTGCGGAGCCACCTCGGCCGTGGAGTTTCGATCCCGGGACACCTACAAAGTAGGTGGGCGCCGTGTGCTTGGGTCCAGGGACCCAAGCAGGGACAGCTCCCTAGGGAGTCGTATGGGCCCGGAAATACATACTCTCACGCACCAGACAGCCCCGCCACACCTATGTAGGCAAGACGCCGGCAAAGCGCCAGTGGCCGCGCGACGATAGCCCTACCCCACGGCACTCGGGATCAGGCTCCGGGCGATGCCCTCGATCCGCTCCGCGGCGGTCACCAGCGCCTCGGCCGCCCGGTCCTCGACCTCGCCGAGGCGCCGGTCGGCCGCTCCCGCATCGCCCTGCAGCGCCGAAAGTTCGGCTTCCAGCCGCGCCACGCGCCGCTGCAGCTCGGAGGCTTCGTCGGCCACCATCAGCGCCGCCATCACATGCAGGCGCATGTCGCCGATCTCCCCGAAGGCCTGGCGCATCTCCTGGATCTTGCCGTCATAGACACGGGCGAGCCCCTCCAGATGCGGCTCCTCGCCCTCCCCGCAGGCCATGCGGTAGGCCTTGCCGGCGATCGTGACGTTGACTTGCGGCATGGCGCTCTCCGCTCAATGCTCCCGGGCGAGGCTGGCCGCGGCCGGCTCGCCTTCGTCCTCCTCGCCGCCTTCCCTGCCAGGAACCGACACGGGCCCAGGCCCGGCCCCCGCATCCGCCTGCGCCCGCGCGATCACGGCGCCGATGACGGTCATGGCGCGCTCGAGGCGCTGGTCGACATCGGCGGCGGCGGTCTCGACGTCGCCGAGACGCGCCGTTGCGCCGTCCAGCTCGGCCGCCAGCCGCGCCCGGTCGTCCTGCATCAGCGCCAGCTCGGTCTCCAGATTGGCCCGGCCGCGCTCCGCCTCGACCCGTCGCCGCGCCGCGGCCTCGAGCTGTGCCAGCGCCCCGTCGAGGCGCGCCAGCGCGTTGTCCAGCATCAGGCTCGCCATTTTCGCTCCCCTTTCAGATCGAAGCCGGCTCACACGATTCGGAAGCCTAGACCAACTCGCCGAAAAACGTGAATCGCGCCGGCCCGATATCCCCACCGATGCCAAGGGCTTGGCCCGCATTGTTCGTTCGCGCTTGCAGCGTGGGCCCGCTGCAGCGCAGCGAAACCGGTCGATCATCCACCCCGTCGAATTGACTCCCACCGAGCCCGCGGCCTAATCCGCTCCACCAGTCGAAACGACAGAGCGATCGCAAATCGGACCGTCCCGGCCTGCCGCATGTGCAGGATTTGGCCGCGGCCTCGTCCCCCCGCCAGACGGAGCCAGACATCACCATGACCACGATCGACCGTGCGCGGCACGACAAGCTCGCCAACGCCATCCGCGGCCTCGCCATGGACGGCGTCGAGAAGGCCAAATCCGGCCATCCCGGCCTGCCGATGGGCGCCGCCGACGTCGCCACCGTGCTCTTCACCCGCGTGATGAATTATGACGCCGCCGATCCGCGCTGGCCCGACCGCGACCGTTTCGTGCTCTCGGCCGGTCACGGTTCGATGCTGCTCTACGCGCTGCTCTATCTCACCGGCACGCCGGGCATGGAGCTCGACGATCTCAAGAAGTTCCGCCAGCTCGAATCGAAGACCCCGGGTCACCCCGAGAACTTCATGACGCTCGGCGTCGAGACGACGACCGGCCCGCTCGGCCAGGGGCTGGCCACCGCCGTCGGCATGGCGATGGCCGAGCGCATGCTCGCCGCCGAGTTCGGCAGGAAGGTCGTCGATCACCACACCTATGTGCTCGCCTCCGACGGTGACCTGATGGAAGGCATCAGCCACGAGGCGATCGCGCTGGCCGGCCACCAGAAGCTCAACAAGCTGATCGTGCTATGGGACGACAACGGCATCTCGATCGACGGGCCGCTCTCGATCACCGACAATGTCGACCAGGTCGCGCGCTTCAAGGCCTGCGGCTGGCGCGCCGAGCGGGTCGACGGGCATGACCCCGACGCGATCGAGGCCGCGATCCGTCGCGCCCAGAGGTCCAGCAAGCCGACGATGATCGCCTGCAAGACGGTGATCGGCTTCGGCGCTCCCAAGAAGGCGGGCACCTCCAAGGCCCATGGCGAGCCGCTCGGTGCGGAGGAACTCGCCGCCGCCAAGACGAACCTCGGCATCACCGGCGGCGCCTTCGAAGTCGCAGCCGACGTGCTGAAGGCCTGGCGCCAGGCCGGCAAGGCCGGCGCCGACGAGGCGCAAGCGCGCCGAGTTCGAGCGCCGCCTCGCCCATGGCGTGCCGGCCAAGCTCGCCAGGGCGATCCTCGCCCACAAGAAGGCGCTGATCGCCGCGCCGCAGACCGTGGCCACCCGCAAGGCCTCGGAACTGGCGCTGGAGGCCATCACGCCGGTGATGCCGGAGCTGGTCATGGGATCGGCCGACCTCACCCCCTCCAACAACACCCGCACCAAGGCGGCCGAGGACTTCACGCCCAAGACCCCCAGGGGACGCTATGTCCGCTACGGCATCCGCGAGCACGGCATGGCCGCCGCGATGAACGGAATCACGTTGCATGGCGGCTTCCGCACCGGCGGCGGCACCTTCCTGGTCTTCGCCGACTATGCCCGCCCCTCGATGCGCCTTGCCGCGCTGATGGGTCTGCCGGTCGTCTACGTCATGACCCATGACTCGATCGGGCTGGGCGAGGACGGGCCGACGCACCAGCCGGTCGAGCAGATCGCCTCGCTGCGCTGCATGCCGAACATGCATGTCTTCCGCCCTGCCGACGCGATCGAGACGGCGGAAGCCTGGCAGTTCGCGATCGAGAACACCAAGGGCCCGACGGTGCTGGCCCTGTCACGCCAGAACCTGCCGCAACTGCGCACCGACGCCACCGCCACCAACCGGTCGGCCAGGGGCGGCTACGAGCTTCTGGCGGCCGAGGGCGGCAAGGCCCAGGTCTCGCTCTTCGCCTCGGGCTCCGAGGTCGAGCTCGCGGTCGCGGCCCGCAAGCTGCTCTCCGAAAAGGGCGTCCGGGCGCGGGTCGTCTCCGTTCCCTCGCTCGAGCTGCTGCTGGCGCAGGACGAGGCCACCCGGGCGGCGATCATCGGCACGGCGCCGGTGAAGATCGCGATCGAGGCCGGCGTCCGCTTCGGCTGGGATGGCGTGATCGGAGACGACGGTGCCTTCGTCGGCATGTCCTCCTTCGGTGCCAGCGGCCCCTACAAGGAGGTCTACCAGCATTTCGGCATCACACCGGAGGCGGTCGTCGACGCCGCGATGAAGCGCCACAACGGCTGATGCCCCGACAACGGAGAGAAAGCGGGGCTGGACCCGGCTTTCTCTCACGCAAACACTTGCTTTCGGTCACGCTTTGGCCGAATTGCCCGCGTGAATGGCGTGCGAACGCCGGAGTTCGGCGAAGGAGAGGTTCGAGATGACGGTCAAGGTGGCGATCAACGGCTTCGGCCGCATCGGGCGCAACGTGTTGCGTGCGATCATCGAGTCCAAGCGCAAGGACATCGAGGTCGTCGCGATCAACGATCTCGGCCCGGTCGAGACGAACGCCCATCTCTTCCGCTTCGACAGCGTCCATGGCCGCTTCCCCGGCACGGTGACCGTCTCCGGCGACACGATCGACGTCGGCCGCGGTCCGATCAAGGTCACCGCCGTGCGCGACCCCAAGGATCTGCCGCACAAGGCGCTGGGCGTCGACATCGCGCTGGAATGCACCGGCATCTTCACCACCAAGGAGAGGGCCTCGGCCCATCTCGCCGCCGGCGCCAAGCGCGTTCTGGTCTCGGCGCCTTGCGACGGCGCCGACCTGACGGTCGTCTTCGGCGTCAACCACGGCCAACTCACCAGCGACCATGTCGTCGTCTCGAACGCGTCCTGCACCACGAACTGCCTCGCGCCGGTCGTGCGCGTGCTCCATGACGCGGTGGGCATCGACAAGGGCTTCATGACGACGATCCACGCCTATACCGGCGACCAGCCGACGCTGGATACGATGCACAAGGACCTCTACCGCGGCCGCGCCGCCGCGCTCTCGATGATCCCGACCTCGACCGGCGCCGCCAAGGCGATCGGCCTCGTCATCCCCGAGCTGAAGGGCCGTCTCGACGGCTCCTCGGTGCGCGTACCGACGCCCAACGTCTGGACTTCAAGTTTCTCGCCAAGCGCAAGACCACGGTCGAGAAGATCAACGACGCGATCGTCAAGGCGAGCAAGCGCGGCCCGCTCAAGGGCATCCTCGCCGTCACCGACCAGCCCAACGTCTCGATCGACTTCAACCACGACCCGGCTTCGTCGACCTTCGCGCTCGACCAGACCAAGGTCATGGATGACAAGTTCGTCAGCATCGTCGCCTGGTACGACAACGAGTGGGGCTTCTCGAACCGCATGAGCGACACCGCCGTCGCCATGGGCAAGCTGCTCTGATCGCACGCCCGTCCGAGGCCGCGCCGCACCGGCGCGGCCTCGCTCCCCTCTCGAATCGAACGGAACGACCATGGCCAAGATCGAGCCGACCGTCGCATCGCCTGCCGACAGCGCGATGCCGACGACCGTCACAGCCGCAGCGGGCTATGGGACACCGGCGATCGCCGGCGGCGCCGAGGCCGCCGCGGTGACGGAGCCGCGCCAGCTCGACCAGCTCTCCCGCATCGAGGAGAAGGCGGCCCGCATCGAGGAGAAGTTCGCCCGCTACGAGGCCGTGCTGACCCGCGCCGAGGCCTCGCTGGAGCGCAGCGCCCACAAGGTCGACGCCGCCGCCGGCACCATGGATTTCGCCGCCATCCGCAGCGAGATCGCCGCGCTCCGCGACCGCGTCGATGCGACGCCGCGCGCCGCCACGCTCTTCACCACGGCCATCGTCACAGCCATCCTCACCGTCGTCCTGACCATTCTCGTGCTGCGCTTCGGCGTGCCCGGCCTGATGCCCAAGCTGCTGCCATGACCGCTGCCGTGACCGCCTTCAAGACCCTCGACGACGCCGACCTCGCCGGCCGGCGCGCGCTGGTGCGCGTCGATCTCAACGTACCCATGGAGGACGGCAAGGTCACCGACACCACCCGCATCGACCGCATCCTGCCGACCATCCGCGAGATCGCGGCCAAGGGCGCCAAGGTCATCCTGCTCGCCCATTTCGGCCGGCCCAAGGGCCCCGATGCCAAGAACAGCCTGAAGCAGGTCGTACCGGCGCTGGCCCATGTGCTCGGCCAGCCCGTGACTTTCGTGGACGACTGCATCGGCGAGGACGTCGCCAGGGCTGTCGCCGCGGCGAAGAACGGCGATGTCCTGCTGCTCGAGAACACCCGCTTCCATGCCGGCGACGAGACAAACGATCCCGATTTCGTCAGGGCGCTCGCCGCCAATGGCGACCTCTATGTCAACGACGCCTTCTCGGCCGCGCACCGTGCCCATGCCTCGACGGAAGGCCTCGCCCATGTCCTGCCGGCCTATGCCGGCCGCACCATGCGGCGGCGCCAAGGTCTCGACCAAGCTCGACCTGCTCGGCAATCTCGTCAGGAAGGTCGATGTCCTCGCCATCGGCGGCGGCATGGCCAACACCTTCCTCGCCGCCCGCGGCGTCGATGTCGGCAAGTCGCTCTGCGAGCACGACCTCGTCGCCACCGCCCGCGAGATCGAGGCGAAGGCGAAGGACGCCGGCTGCGAAATTCTGCTCCCGGTCGATGCGCTGGTCGCGCACGAGTTCAAGGCCAACCCGGGCCACCGGGTCGTGCCGGTCGGCGAGGTCGCGGCCGACGAGATGATCCTTGACGCCGGCCCGATGAGCGTCGCCGCAGTCGTGCTCAAGCTCGACCATGTCAAGACGCTGGTCTGGAACGGGCCGTTCGGCGCCTTCGAGCTGCCGCCCTTCGACACCGCCACCGTTGCCGTCGCCCGGGCCGCCGCCGCGCGCGTCAAGGCGGGCAAGCTCGTCGCGGTCGCCGGCGGCGGCGACACCGTCTCGGCCATGAACCATGCCGGTATGGCGGACGACCTGACTTACGTCTCCACCGCCGGCGGCGCCTTCCTGGAGTGGATGGAAGGCAAGCCTCTGCCGGGCGTCGAGGCGCTGCGGAAGGGCTGAACGGCCCTGCCGTTTGCAGCAGGGCGCGTTTATGCTATGTTCTCATCGCCTTTCGGAGAGAGCGGCGATGAGCGAGAACGTTCAGACGGCGATGTTCGAGATCCTAAAGAGGATTCAGGCCGAATTGTCGTCATTTCGAGCTGAAGTGAACGCTCGTTTCGAAGCCTCCGAAAGGCGCTTCGACGAGATCGGCGACCTCGTACGCAAACAGCGCCGTGACACCGCAGGTCTTCTGGTGATGGCCAAGGCGACGACCGGACAGTTCGCCGAGGACCTCGCCGCAATCGAAGAGCGCGTGCGGGTTCTCGAAGCCCGAGGACGCTGAATCCGTTCACCGAACGCCGCTTTCGCTTTGCCATCCGGTCGGCGGCGCACTACATCCTCCCCACATCCATGCCTCAAGGGGAGTGCCAACGTGGCCCGCATCACGCTTCGCCAACTGCTCGACCATGCCGCCGAGAACGACTACGGCGTGCCCGCCTTCAACATCAACAATATGGAGCAGGCGCTGGCGATCATGGCGGCCGCGGATGCCACCGACGCCCCGGTCATCATCCAGGCCTCGCGCGGCGCGCGCAGCTACGCCAACGACATCATGCTCAAGCACATGATGGACGCGGTCACCGAGATCTACCCGCACATCCCCGTCTGCGTCCATCTCGACCACGGCAACGAGCCCGCCACCTGCATGACCGCGATCCAGGCCGGCTTCACCTCGGTGATGATGGACGGCTCGTTGAAGGCCGACGGCAAGACCCCGGGCGACTGGGACTACAATGTCGGCGTCACCCGCACCGTCACCGAGATGGCCCATCTCGGCGGCATCTCGGTCGAGGGTGAACTCGGCGTGCTCGGCTCGCTGGAATCCGGCGAGGGCGAGAAGGAGGACGGCCACGGCTTCGAGGGCAAGCTCTCCCATGACCAGCTCCTGACCAACCCGGACGAGGCGGTGAAATTCGTCGCCGAGACCAAGGTCGATGCGCTCGCCATCGCCATGGGCACCTCGCACGGCGCCTACAAGTTCACCCGCAAGCCAGACGGCGCGATCCTGGCGATGAACGTCATCGAGGAGATCCACAAGAAGCTGCCGAGCATGCACCTCGTCATGCACGGCTCGTCCAGCGTGCCGCAGGACCTCCAGGACATCATCAACCAGTATGGCGGCAAGATGCCCCAGACCTGGGGCGTGCCGGTCGAGGAGATCCAGCGCGGCATCAAGCACGGCGTGCGCAAGATCAACATCGACACCGACAACCGCATGGCGATGACCGGCCAGATCCGGAAGATCCTCTCCGAGCATCCCGGCGAGTTCGACCCGCGCAAGTATCTGAAGCCCGCCATGGAGGCGATGACCAGGCTCTGCACGCAGCGCCTGCAGGAGTTCAACACCGCCGGCCAGGCCAGCAAGATCAAGCGCGTGCTCACCACCGCCGACATGGCCAAGCGCTACGCCAAGGGCGAGCTCGACCCGACCTTCGGCAAGGCCGCCTGAGACCAAGCCGTCATTCTCGGGCCGCGCACAGCGCGGACCCGAGAATCTCCTGGTGATGAGGCAACAAAAACGCCCGGCATTTCGCCGGGCGTTTCCTTTTCAGGAGATGGTCGGGTCAAGCCCGACCATGACGCTTGCGATCAAACCCCGATCTTGCCGCCGCCCTTCTTGGTGATCGCCACCACCGAGGGGCGAACCGGCATATCCGGCTTGAAGTCCGGCCACCGCGTCGAGAGATCCTCGTAATAGGAGCGGCGGCCGAATTCCGGCCAGTCCGTGCCATCATCGCCGGGGTGCTGAACCGCCACGAAGGCCGTGGTGTCGTCGGGCGTGAAGCAGGGGCCGCAGAGTTCGGCGCCATGCGGCACGCGGTAGAACAGCTTCGAGGTCCGGCGCGCGCCGCCCTCCGTGTCGACGGCCCAGAGCCCGTCGGTGCGCCCGGTCGCTTTCGGCCCGTTGCCGTCGGTCGAGACCCAGAGCCGCCCGGCGGAATCGACCACCGAATTGTCGGGCATTCCGAACCAGCCGCTCTTGGTCGTGTCGGTCGAGAAGGTTGCGCCGACAGCCGCCACCGACGGATCGCCGCATTTCAGCAGGATCTCCCAGCGCCCCTTGGTCGCCGTGTGATCGCCGCCCTCCTCGATGATCTCGATGATGTGGCCGAAGGCGTTCTTGGCGCGCGGATTAACGCCGTCGATCTGCGCCTCGGTGCGACGCGTGTTGTTGGTCAGCATGACATAGACCTTGCCCGTCACCGGGTTGGGCGTGATGTCCTCCGGCCGGTCCATCTTGGTGGCGCCCAGCAGATCACCGGCGCGGCGCGTCTCGAGCAGCACGTCGGCCTGGCTCTGGAAGCCGTTGGCGGGGCTGAGCGGGCCCTGCCCGAAGACGACCGGCAGCCATTCGACAGTGCCCTCGGCCGCGAACTTCGCGACGTAAAGCGTACCGCTATCGAGCAGGTCCATGTTGGCGGCGCGGTTGGCGGGGTCGAAGCGGCCCGCCGTGACGAATTTGTAGACATAGTCGAAGCGCTCGTCGTCGCCGAGATAGGCGACGACGCGGCCGTCCTTGGCCACGATCATGTCGGCGCCTTCATGCTTGAAGCGGCCGAGTGCGGTGCGCTTCTTCGGCACGGAGGTCGGATCGAACGGGTCGACCTCGACGACCCAGCCGAAGCGGTTGGCCTCGTTGGGCTCCTTGGAAATGTCGAAGCGCTCCTCGAAGCGGCCCCAGGCATAGGGCGAGGACGGGAGCGCGAGACGCTTGTAGTTGACCTCCTCGCGATGGCCCTCCGGCAGCTTGCCGGAGAAATAGCCGTGGAAATTCTCCTCGCCCGAGACGAAGGTGCCCCAGGGAGTCATCGCGCCGGCGCAGTTGTTGAGCGTGCCGAGAACCTTGCGGCCCGTGGCATCCGCCGCGGTCTTCACCCGGTCGGTTCCTGCGACGGGGCCCGAGAGCTGCATTTCGGTGGCGACCGTGATCCGCCGGTTCAGCTTCGAATCCGTCACCAGCGCCCATCGGCCGTCGGTGCGGCGGATCTCAGCGACGGTCGCGCCATGCGCCATCGCCTCGATGCGGTAGCGCTCGGGCGTCGCGTTCTTGAGCACCGGCTTGCCGTCCTTCATCTCGACGACGCCGGGGAACATCAGATGCGGGTTGGTGTATTCGTGATTGACGAAGAGCACGCCATGGGCGGAGGGGTTGGCCGCGCCCGGCATCGGCAGATAGCCGACGAAGTCGTTGTTGTAGCCGAACTGCTTCGCCTGCGCCTCAGGCGTCTGGTTCGCGGGGTCGAAGGCGGGCGCGTCAGCCGTGACGCGGTCGCCCCAGCGCAGCAGGACCTGGGCGTCATAGCCCTCGGCGACGTGATGGTCGGCATCGACGCCGGCCTCGACCTCCTTGAAGGCGAAGGCCGAGCCGCCGGCCTGGGCCCTCGCCGCATCGGCGGTGGCCAGCGCCACGGTGCCGACGGTCGCGGAGATCGCGGACACCGCCAGCGCCCCCTTCAGCAGCCCGCGGCGCGAGAAGCGTTGCGAAATCAGCTCGCCCATCGTGGCGTTGTCGCTGAGGTTCTGCGGCTCGGCATCCTCATGCTCGAGCAGGCTGGCGCCGAAGGTCGATTCGTATTGCGTTTCGTCGGTCATGGGTGCGGTCCTGGCGAAGGATCAGATTGGCATTGGACGAGCTCCAGCGTTAGACTGTCGCCGTGACGTGGCGGTGACGGCGGCCGTTCCGGCAACGCACGCCGGACATGCCCATCGCCCGCGCAGCCCCTTCCGGTCGACGGCTCTTTCTGGTTGAAGGAGCGCCCGTCCGCGCCGCGCAGGACCCGCATGTCTCTCGTCTTCTCAGCCTTCGTCGCGGTCTTCGTCGGCTTCGCCGCCTCGGTCGCGGTCGTGCTGGCGGCGGCGGAGTCGCTCGGCGCGACGCCCGCCCAGACCGTGTCCTGGGTCGCGGGGCTCGCGCTCGCCAAGGGCGCCGCCAGCCTCTGGCTGTCCTGGCGCCACCGCCTGCCGATCATCTGCGCCTGGTCGACGCCGGGCGCCGCGCTCATCGCCGCCAGCAGCGGGCTCGACATGGCCGCCGCCGTCGGCGCCTTCCTGCTGGCGGCCGTGCTGATGATGCTGACCGCCGCCTTCCGCCCCCTCGGCGCGCTGATCGAGAAGATCCCGATGCCGATCGCCGCCGCCATGCTGGCGGGCGTGATCTTCCGCTTCGTCGTCGCGGTCTTCGACGAGATGCGGCTCTCGCCCGGCCTCGTCCTGCCGCTGCTGGCGGTCTTCCTGCTGGCGCGGCTGGTCAATCCCTTCCTCGGCGTCATCGCCGCGCTCGGCGCCGGCATCGTCCTGAGCTTCGCCGGCGGGCTGGCGGCGTGGCCGGCGGGCGGGTTTGCCCTCTCCGGCCTCGAATTCGTCACACCGCGCTTCGATACCGCCGCCATGCTCGGCATCGGCATCCCGCTCTACCTCGTCACCATGGCGGCGCAGAACCTGCCCGGCTTCGCCGTGCTGCGCGCCGCCGGCTACCAGCCCCCGGTTCCGGCCTGCCTCTTCGCCACGGGCCTGGCCTCCGTCCTCACCGCCCCCTTCGGCGCCCATATGGTCAACATGGCCGCGATATCAGCCTCGATCTGCACCGGGCCCGATACCCATCCCGATCCCGCGCAGCGCTGGAAGGCCGGGATCGTCTATGGCCTCGCCTGGCTCGCCATCGCCGCGACCGCGGGGCTGCTGCTCGCCCTCATCCTCGCCATGCCCAAGGCGCTGATCGTCGCGGTCGCCGGCCTTGGCCTCGTCGGCTCGCTGACCGGCGCCCTGACGCAGGCGACCTCCTCTGAGAGGCATCGCTTCGCCGCGGTCGTCACCTTCGCCGTCGCGGCCTCCAGCCTGACTCTGTTCGGCGTCGGCTCGGCCTTCTGGAGCCTCGTTGCCGGCCTTGGAGTCTTGACATTGGACGCCATCGCGGGCCGTTTGCGCGCAAGATCATGACCACGACCTCTCCCCCCACCCGCCTGATGCTCGTAACCCCGCTCGTGGCGGATGCCGACGCGATGGCCTTCCGGCTCATGCAGGCCCAGGCCGGCGGCGACCTCGCGGCCGTGCTGCTACGGCTGGCGCCCGGCGACGAGCGCAGCCGCATCGAGCGCGTGAAGCGCCTCGCCGGCCCGGTCCAGGCCGCCAATGTCGCGCTGGTCGTCGAGGACAGCGCCCTCGTCGCGACGCGCGGCGGTGCCGATGGCGTCCACCTGACCGGCGGGCCGGACGTGATCGCCGAGGCGCGCTCCAGCCTCAAGAGCGAGCGCATCATCGGCGCCGGCGGCCTGCGCGCCCGCCACGACGCCATGGATGTCGGCGAGGCCGGCGTCGACTATGTCCTCTTCGGCGAGCCCCGCCCCGACGGCTCGATGCCGCCGCTGCCGGCCGTGATCGAGCGGGCCGGCTGGTGGGCCGAGATCTTCCAGACGCCCTGCGTCGCCTATGCGCCCGACACTGACTCGGTCGCCGCGCTCGCCGAGACGGGGGCGGAGTTCATCGCGCTCGGCGACTGGGCCTTCGCGGAGGGCAGCGACATCCGCGCCATCGTCGGCGAGGCCAACGAGGCCATCGCCGCCTGCGTGCTCCGCAGGGCCGCGGCCCGATGAGGCGCTGCCGCCGGGCCCTCGCCGGCCTGTTGCTGGCCGGCCTGCCGCTCGCATCCCCCGTGGCGGCAGCCGAGCGCGACGCCGCCTATGCCGCCTACCAGACCGGCCATTACCGCCGCGCCCTCTCCGAAGCGCTGAAGCGCATCGAGGCTGACAGCAAGGATGCCGCCGCAATGACGCTGGTCGGCGAGATCTACCGCCAGGGCCTCGGCGTCCGGCCGGACCAGACGGTGGCGACCGAATGGTACGAGCGCGCCGCCGAGCGCGGTGACATCAACGCCGCCTATGCGCTCGCCATCGCCCTGCTCGACACGACCGGCCCGAAGCGCGATCCGGACCGCGCCGCCGTCCTGATGCGCCGCGCCGCCGAGGCCGGGCATCCGGCCGCGAGCTACAACCTCGCCCTCGCCTGGCTCGCCACCGGCCAGGTCGATGACGAGGCCCGCGCGATCAAGAGCCTCGAGATCGCGGCCAAGGGCGGCGTTCCCGACGCGCTGCACGCGCTGGCGACCCTGGCACGGCAGGGCCGCGGCATGCCCCGCAACGACGAACAGGCCGCGCGCTGGATGGCGCAGGCCGCCGCCGCCGGGCACCTGCCCGCCGAGATCGAATACGCGATCATGCTGTTCAACGGCACCGGCGTCGCCCGCGACGAAACCGCGGCCGCCAAGCTCTTCCTGCGCGCCGCCGGCAAGGGCAACCCGATCGCGCAGAACCGCATCGCGCGGCTCTACCAGAGCGGGCGGGGCATTCCCCCGGACTCGATCGAGGCCGCCGCCTGGCATCTGGCGGCGCGCGCGCGCGGCCTCGACGATCCCGCGCTGGACCAGCTCTTCGACCGCCTCAACCCCGAGCAGCAGGGGCGCGCCGCCCGCCTCGCCGCCGGCCGGATCGAGGGCGCGGCCTTGACGTCGCCCTGACAGGCGAGCAAGGGACGGGCGAGTTTTCTCAAGCCCTCCCCACCGAGCGCGCCCTGCGCCTCGGACCCCGGGCCCGCTGTCTGAACCGGATGCTCGCCTGCCGAGATCCGCCTGCTGCGCCGAAACGGCGCGAACGAGGTTACCGATGATCCGCTCACCCCTGATGACCGTGATGACCGACGCCGTGATGAAGGCGTCCCGCTCCCTGAAGCGCGATTTCGGCGAGGTCGAGAACCTGCAGGTGCTGGCCAAGGGCCCGGGCGACTTCGTCTCCAAGGCCGACACCAAGGCGGAGGAGATCATCCGCGCCTCGCTGGAAAAGGCCCGCCCCGGCTACGGCTTCGTCATGGAGGAGGCCGGCAGCGTCGCCGGCACCGACGAGAGCAACCGCTGGCACATCGACCCGCTCGACGGCACCCACAACTTCCTGCGCGGCATCCCGCACTGGAACATCTCGGTGGCGCTGGAGCGCGACAACCAGTTCGTCGCGGGCGTGATCTACGACGCCGCCAAGGACGAGCTCTTCATCGCCGAGAAGGGCAAGGGCGCCTATGTCAACAACCGCCGCATGCGCGTCTCGGGCCGTCGCGAGCCGACCGAGATGCTCGTCGGCATGGGCGTGCCCCATATCGGCAAGGGCGGCCACCCGCTCTTCCTGCGCGAGCTCGGCGCGGTGATGACCCGCTTCTCCAATGTCCGCCGCATGGGCTGTGCGGCGCTCGACATCGCCTATGTCGCGGCCGGCCGCTTCGACGCCTGGTGGGAACGCGACCTCAACACCTGGGACTTCGCGGCCGGCGCCGTGATGATCCGCGAGGCGGGCGGCACCTTCGGCACGCTCGACGGCAAGCAACCCACCATGGCCCGCGACATCATCTGCGGCAACGAGATCGGCGAGCAGGCCCTGCGCGCGGCGCTCAAGGCGGCCTGAACCGCGCAGCCTCGCGGCAACAGCCCGGGCTTTGGTCATATCTCCTTGATCTTTCGCGCTTGATCATCGCGGCATGGGAAGCGACAGTCCCTCCCGTCACGGTGGCGAACGGAACATTGAGCATGGCGACTGAGGATCTTGCAGCCGAACGGGACGTCGCCGCGCCCCCGCGGGACGAGACGCGCTTCTCGCGGCCGCTGCGCTATGTCATCCGGACCCTCGTCTTCCTCGCCCTGATCGGATTCCTCGGCTTCATCCTGCAGGCCGGGCTCGTCACCGCCTTCATGACCAATCCGGGCCTGAACGGCTTGATCCTCGGCGCGCTCTTCGTCGGCGTGCTGATCGCGCTGCGCGAGCTCTGGCGCCTCCATTCCGAGGCCCGCGCCGCCACCCGCCTCGCCGCCGACCCCGGCGCGGCACAGATTCGCCGCGGCCAGGTCATCGCGCCGCTCGGGCCCGTCCTGCCCGCGCTCGACAGCCGCAGCCTCGCGCCCGCCCAGGCGGCGACCGTGCTCGAATCGGTTGCGGTGCGGCTCGACGACGGCCGCGAGGTGCTGCGCTATCTCGCCGGCCTGCTCGTCTTCCTCGGCCTGCTCGGCACCTTCTGGGGCCTACTCGACACGGTGTCCTCGGTCGGCAACGTCATCAAGAGCCTGCGCACCGGCGCCGAGGCCGGCGTGCTGTTCGATGAGCTCAAGGCCGGTCTCGCCGCGCCACTGGCAGGCATGGGCCTGTCCTTCTCCTCCTCGCTCTTCGGGATCGCCGGCTCGCTGATCCTCGGATTCCTCGAACTGCAGGTCGCCCAGGCGCAGAGGCGCTTCCGCAACGAGATGGAAAGCTGGCTCGGCACCCGCACCGGCGGCGCGAGCCTGCCGGGCCTCCAGCCGCTGGCCAGCGATCCGCTCGGTGACCGGCTCGACCGG
>NCCO01000106.1:29742-34942 GCA_002279705.1 Allobosea sp. 12-68-7 | reverse complement strand
GGCGCCGCCATGGCCGAGAGCGGCGCCAACAACCGCGCCGCGACGCAGGCGCTGGCCAGTCTGGCCGAGGGCATCCAGGGTCTCGTCCAGCACATGCGCTCCGAGCAGCAGCTGATTCGCGACTGGGTCGAGGCCCAGGCCGCCCGCGAGAAGGACATGAAGCGCCTGCTCGAACGCCTCACCGCCGACAATGTGATGGAGCCCTGACGGCGATGGCCCTCTCCCGCTCCCACCGCCGCGACGAGGTCAATTTCTGGCCTGGCTTCGTCGATGCGCTCTCGACGATGCTGATCGGCATCGTCTTCCTGCTCTCGGTCTTCGTGCTCGGGCAGTTCTTCCTGTCACAGGAGCTGACCGGCAAGGACACCGCGCTCGACCGGCTCAACCGGCAGATCTCGGAACTGACCGACCTGCTCGCACTGGAGCGCTCCTCCAACCGCCAGGCGCAGGAGAACCTGCAGCTGCTGCAATCCTCGCTGACCCGCGAGCAGAGCGAGCGCGGCCGCATCCAGGACCTGCTGAACGCCCAGCCCGGCAACCAGGCCGCCCAGCTCGGCGAGGCGCAAAAGGCGCTGGAGGCCGAGAAGCAGCTCACCGCCCGCGCCCAGGCCACCGTCGATCTCGTCAACCAGCAGATCCAGGCCATGCGCCGCCAGCTCGCGGCGCTGGAAGAGGCCCTCAGCGCGTCCGAGGCGAAGGACAAGGAGGCGCAGGCCCGGATTTCGGAACTCGGTTCCCGTCTCAATGTAGCGCTCGCCCAGCGCGTCCAGGAACTGGCGCGCTACCGCTCGGACTTCTTCGGGCGGCTGCGCCAGGTGCTCGGCACGAGGCCTGACATCCGCGTCGTCGGCGACCGCTTCGTCTTCCAGTCGGAGGTGTTCTTCGACGCCGGCCAGGCCGTGCTGAAGCCGGAAGGGCGCGGCGAACTCGACAAGCTCGGCGCGATCATCGCCGATCTCGGCCGCGAGATGCCGCCCGACCTGCCCTGGATCCTGCGCGTCGACGGGCACACCGACAACCGCCCGATCCGCTCCGCTCAATTCCCCTCGAACTGGCATCTCTCCGCGGGTCGCGCCATCGCGGTCGTCGAGTATCTCGTCACCAAGGGTATTTCAGCCGACCGTATCGCCGCCACCGGCTTCGGCGAGTTCCAGCCGCTCGACGTCGCCAACACCGACGACGCCTGGCGCCGCAATCGTCGCATCGAATTCAAGATCACCGAGCGGTGAAGCGGGTGTCTCACCTGCGAACGACGATCAGGGGCCTGGCCATCCTGCTCGCGCTGGCGGCGGCAGCGGCCGCCGCTCCCGCCCTGGCCGAGCCGCGCCGCTCCGCGGTCGAGGACTGCGCCGCCTGCCACGGCCTCGACGGCATCGCGCGCGACACCGAGGTGCCCCATCTCGCCGGCCAGAACGAGCGCTATCTCTTCAACCAGATGATGGCCTTCCGGACCGGCAAGCGCGTCCACAAGGAGATGCGCTACATGGCCCGCCACATGAGCGTCGAGGAGATCGCGGCGCTCGCCGCCTATTACGCGGCGCTGCCGCCGCGCTGACCGCCGTCCGATCGGGGGAGAGGGACCTATGATCACAGCCGAGCCCGCCGACGCCGCGCAGCGCCGCGCGAGACCCCCGACCGTCTGCTACCCCGTCGAGAGCCTGCCGAAGCCCGACATGGCGATGATGGCGCGCGCCCGGCAGCATCTGACGAAAACCGGCGAGGTCATGGTCGCGCCCCGCGATGCCGAAGCCTTCCATGTGCCCGCCGGCCACTTCTTCCGGATCATCGGCGTCGACGGACCGCAGGTCGGCGATCTCAACCTCTGGAACATCAACGATCTCTCCGAGCGCTTCTTCAGCGGCAAGACGCGCCAGCTCCACGCCACCCATGTCTCGACCGGCGACCGGCTCTGGAGCAGCCTGCCCTGCCTGCGGCCCATGGCCACGATCACCCACGACACGCTCGCCTGGTATGGCTGGGACGAGGATGGCGGCGGCATCCATGACGTCATCGGCACGCGCTGCGACCCCTACACCAACCGCCTGCTCTCGGGCGGCGACTACGACCATTGCTGCCATTCCAACCTGACGCGGGCGCTGGCGAAGGCGACCGGGCTGCCGGTGAAGGAGGCCGAGATGCATGTCCACGACGTGCTCAACGTCTTCATGTGCACCGGCTTCACCCGCGACACGCACCAGTACTTCATGAAGGCGAGCCCGGTGCGCCCCGGCGACTACCTCGAATTCTTCGCCGAGATCGACCTGCTCGGCGCGCTCTCGGCCTGCCCGGGCGGCGATTGCAGCACGACCCATTCCAGCGACGTCGCCGCCTGCTACCCGCTCAAGGTCGAGATCTTCCGCACCGAGCCGGGCCTTCTGGAAGGTTGGGCCTCGCCGCAGCCCAGCGCCTATCCGCGCACGCATGGGCTCTGACGGGCAAGCCTGCGACGGGCGCCCTAACGGCGTTTGACAAATCTGCCCTTGCGGAAGCCAGATGCGCGGGACTGAGCATGGATGGGCAGGGGATTTTGATGAGGATGGCAGCCTTGGTGGCCTTCGCCACCATGATGTCTGTCGGCACGCCGGCCGTCGCCCAGCAGCAGAGCGAGATCGTCTTCTGCAACAAGACCGGCTCGAAGATTTTCACCGCGCTGGCCCATGTCCCCCAGGCGACCAAGACATGGACGCTGACCGCCTGGCAGACGATTCCCGCCGGAGGCTGCAAGAGCGTCGGCCGCTGGAACACCGCGCTGTTCTACTACTATGCGGAGAAGGAAGGCCGGACCTTCCACTGGCCGGCCAAGGCCGGCGTCGACAAGACCTTCTGCGTGCCCTCGCGCGCCATCACCCGAGAGATCGTCGGCGGCACCTGCGCCGCGGGCGAACGCAGCGTCGGCTTCAAGGGCACGGTGCCCAACGCCGGCAAGTACACCATCAACCTGAACTCCTGAGCGCGGGCCCCCGAGGCGGCGCTCACGCCGCCTCCAGCCCGAACTGCAGCGCCGCCAGCCGCGCATAGAGCCCGCCGCGGGCCTTGAGCTCGGCATGCGTCCCCTCCTCGACGACGCGGCCGTCCTCCATCACCAGGATGCGGTCGGCGGAGAGGATGGTGGCGAGGCGGTGCGCCACGACCAGCGTGGTGCGGCCCTTCATCAGCGCGTCGAGCGCATCCTGCACCGCCCGCTCGCTCTCGGAATCGAGCGCGCTCGTGGCCTCGTCGAGCAGCAGGATCGGCGCGTCCTTCAGCACCGCGCGCGCGATCGCCAGCCGCTGCCGCTGCCCGCCAGAGAGCGTCACGCCGCGCTCGCCGACGATGGTGTCGTAGCCCTGTGGCAGCTCGCGGATGAAGCCGTCGGCCGCCGCCAGCCGCGCCGCCTCCTCGACCTCGGCCAGCGTCGCCTCGGGCCGGCCATAGGCGATGTTGTCGCGCACCGAGACGCCGAAGACGGTCGGCTCCTGCGGCACCAGCGCGAAGCGCTGCCGCCAGGCCTCGGGGTCGACCTTCGGCCCGGCCATGCCGTCGACCACGACGCGCCCGGCGGCCGGATCGTAGAAGCGCAGCGCCAGTTGCAGCACCGTGCTCTTGCCGGCGCCCGAAGGCCCGACCAGCGCCACCCGCTCGCCGGCCCGCACCGAGAAGGTGAGGTCCGACAACGCCCGGACACTGCGGCCGGGATAGCTGAAGGAGACGCCCTCGAAAGCGAGTTCGCCGCGCGCCGGCTCCGGCATCGGCGCCGGGTTCGGCGGGGCGGCGATGGCGGGCTTCAGCGCGAGGATCTCGCCAAGCCGCCCGGCGGCGCCGGCCGCCGCCGAGACATCGCCATAGACCTCCGAGAGCTGGCCGAGCGAACTCGCCGCCAGCACGGCATAGAGAAGGAACTGCGACAGCCGCCCGCCGCTCATCCGCCCCTCGAAGACCTCCGTCGCACCCGTCCACAGCACCCAGACCACGCTGGCGCTGACCAGGAAGATCGCCACGCCCGAGAGCAGCGCGCGCGAGGCGGTCGCGGCGCGCGAGGCGCCATAGGCCTCGTCCGAGGCCTGGCCGAAGCGGGCCGCCGTCTGCCGCGCCGCGCCGAAGGACTGCATGGTGCGGATCGCGCCGACCGCTTCCGAGGCGAAGGCGGAGGCGTCGGCGAGCCGGTCCTGAGCCGCACGGGCGCGCCGGCGCACCGAGCGCCCGGAAAACACCAGCGGCAGCACGATCAGCGGGATCGCGCCGATCACGATCGCCGCGAGCTGCGGGCTGGTCGCGATCATCAGCGAGAGCGCGCCGATCGTCATGATCACGTTGCGCAGCGCGATCGAGGCCGTCGAGCCGAAGGTCGACTTGATCTGCGTCGTGTCGGCGGTCAGCCGCGAGACCAGGTCGCCCGCCCGGCTTGAATCGAAGAAGGCCGGCTCCAGCCGCGTCAGATGCGCGAAGACGTCGGCGCGCAGATCGGCGACGATGCGCTCGCCCACCGTCATGACGAGGTAGAACCGCGCCGAGCTCGCGAGCGCCAGCACCGCGACCACGCCGATCAGCAGCACGAAATAGCTGTTGGCGAGCTGCTGCTCGCCGCCGGAGAAGCCGACATCGATCACGCGCCGCACCGCCAGCGGCAGCGCCAGCGTCGCCGCCGAGGCGATGACGAGGGCCAGCAGCGCCAGCGCGATCCGCTTGCGATATCTCAGCGCATAGGGCCAGAAGGACGCCAGGGAGCGGAAATCGGGCCGTGCTTTGGTGTTGTCTTTTTCGGCTGCGGGCACGCGTCTTTGTCCTGTTCTGCTTGCGCTGTCGGCCCGGCTGAGATATGTGCACGCGACTTCACGACAGGCTCATACGAATTTTTCGACGGGCCGGGCAGGCTTGCCTGCTTGTCGACCACGCCCGTTTTCGACGTTTGAGGATTTAGCCATGGCCAAGACCGGCATCCACCCCGACTACCACACCATCAAGGTCGTCATGACCAATGGCACGGAATACTTCACGCGTTCGACGCTCGGCAAGGAGGGCGACACGCTGAACCTCGACATCGACCCGACGACGCACCCGGCCTGGACCGGTGGCTCGCAGCAGATGCTCGACCGTGGCGGCCGCGTTTCGCGCTTCAACTCGCGTTTCTCCGCGATCGGCTCGCTCGGCAAGAAGTGATCTGCCGGCGGGTGCGCCCGCCTGTGCTGATCTCAATCAAGAACGGCCCGGTCTTTCGACCGGG
>NCCO01000106.1:15211-29737 GCA_002279705.1 Allobosea sp. 12-68-7 | reverse complement strand
TTTGGCGCGTGTCCCGGCGCGGCGATCGGCCGCGCCGCGAAATCATAGCGCAAGACCGAGGCGGGCGTGCAGGCTGGCGAGCTGGTCCTGGACCGGATTGGCCTTCTCGGCCGGAGCCGGCGCGTTCATCTGGCCTTCGAGATGGCGGATGCGGGCCTGCAGCCGGAAGGAATGGGCGATCAGGTCGCTCAGGCCCTGCGGCAGTCGCTGCAGCTCGGCGGGCGTGCCCGACAAGCCGGTCTCGGGGATGCGGACCTTGGCATTCTCGGCGCGGGCCTGTTCGGCGGTCATCTCGCCCTCGGCGACGGCGCGCTGGACCAGCAGCCAGGAGGCGATCTGCATCAGCCGCGTCGTCAGACGCATGCTCTCGGTCGCATAGCTGAGCGCGACCTCGCGCGGCAGCGCCGCGGACTGGGTGCGGCCCTCGCCGTCGAGATAGGCGGCGGTGTTCTCGACCAGCCCCATCCCCTCGCGGAACAGCACCATGAAGGCATCGGACTTCACGCATGCCGCCGATGTCGCAAGGATAGCGCCGATGGGCAGGCGCCGCGTCGGTAACGTGTGGTTAACCTTAACGCGGGTACAGACCATAAAAAAGAGCCGCCCGGAGGCGGCTCGAAGGTCAACAGGGAGGCGTCAAACAGAGCGGGCAGGAGCCACTCGCATCCAGACAAACTGGATGACGCGATTCATACTTTGGAATCGTTAAGAGCCCCTTAACGGCGCGGCCCGCTGCTGCTTTTCAATCGGTTTTCCGGAAGAAGGCGTCGGCGGCGCTGCGCGAGGCGGCCTTCTTCACCCGCGCCTCCGCCAGCCGCTCGATCTCGGCCTGGAGCGCCGCCACCCGCAGGTCGATCTCGGCCAGGGACAGCATCGACAGATCCTGCCCGATTTCGTGAACGGGCTTCGGCTTGGGCCGATCATCATCGGAAAACAGCGACATCGGCGCCTCCTCTCCACGATCGCTCGCGTGACGATCGCGGCAGATTACGCCTCTCGACCGGCCCGCGCCACCGCCGCGGCGAGGCGTCTCGCCGGCTCTTTTTCTTGGACAGAAGCCCCCGCCTCGCCTATAAGCCGGCCATCCTGTTCATCGTCGATGATTTGGATGGCCGGCCGAAGAGGCTGGTCGGCGCCCGAGAGCTATTGTCCGCGACGTTGCCCCGGCCGAGCGCCGGATTCCGAGATTCCAGGAGACAGCCCGTGTCGTTACCCCCGCTGATGCCGAAAGCCACCGCGGTCTGGCTGGTCGAGAACACGTCCCTGACCTTCGAGCAGATCGCCGAGTTCTGCAAACTCCATCCGCTTGAGGTGCGCGGCATCGCCGATGGCGAGGTTGCGGCCGGCATCAAGGGGCTGGACCCGATCAACTCCGGGCAGCTCACCCGCGAGGAGCTCGAGCGCGCCTCCCAGAACCCGGCCCACCACCTCAAGCTCGCCGAGCGCAAGGTCAAGGTGCCCGAGATGAAGAAGACGAAGGGCCCGCGCTACACCCCCGTCTCGAAGCGGCAGGACCGGCCCAACGCCATCCTCTGGCTACTGCGCAACCACCCCGAGCTCAAGGACGCGCAGGTCATCCGCCTGATCGGCACGACCAAGTCGACGATCGCGCAGATCCGCGACCGCACCCACTGGAACGCCCAGACGCTCTCGCCGATCGACCCGGTCAGCCTCGGTCTGTGCTCGCAGATCGACCTCGATTTCGAGGTCGGCCGCGCCGCCAAGGACCGCCCCGCCATGGTCGCCGAGATCGGCTCGACCCTGCTGCCGGCAGAAGAGACCACCGCACCGGAGCCGGCACCGCTGAGCCAGACCTTCGCCGACATGGGCAAGCCCAAGCGCGAGGAAGAAGCCGCGATCGACGTCAATTCCGTCTTCGCCAAGCTCAAGCAGATGAAGCGCCCGGTCGACGAGGACGACGAGGCGTGAGGCGGCTACGGCTTGCCGATGACGGTTCGCGCTGACACCTTGCCGGCATGAGTGCCGGACTAGCCTTCACCTTTCTCGGAACCGGCGCGCCGCCAGTCAGCCTGCGGCGCGCCGGTCCCTCTCATCTCGTCGAGGCCGGCGGCTGCAAGCTGCTGATCGATTGCGGTTCGGGTGTCAGCCAACGGCTTGTCGCGGCCGGCCATCGCGGCGCCGATATCGATCTGCTCATCGTCACCCACGAGCACTCCGACCACCTGGTCGATTTCTATCAGCTCGTCATCTCCTCCTGGCACCAGGGCCGGAACCGCCCCTGGCGCGTGCTGGCGCCCGCCCCCGCACTGGCCAACCTGCGGGACCAGTACGAGGCCTTCGCGCGCGAGCGCCGCTTGCGCATCGCCTTCGAACAGCGTCCCGATGCCAGCGGCCTCGACGTCGTCTTCGAGGAACTGCAGGAGGGGCCGGTCGCCGGACTCCAGGGCCTCTCCGTGACGGCATTCCTGGTGGACCACAAACCGGTGGAGCCGGCCTTCGGGCTGACGCTCGGCGACGGCACGAGCCGGATCGTTTTTTCCGGAGACACCCGCCTCACCCCGACGCTCGAGCAGGCCGCCGAGAATTGCGATCTGCTCGTCAGCGAGGTCTATGTCGAGAGCCAGATGCCGGTCGTCGCCGGCATCCGCACGGCCGCCACCGTCGCAGCCGTGAAGAGCTACCACATGACGCCGCAGGTGGTCGGCGATCTCGCGCGCTCGCGCGCCGCCAGGGCCCTCGCGATCACGCACATCGTGCCGCCCGGCGCCGAGACCGCGCTGCTTGCCGCGGAAATTCGCGCAAGCGGCTATGCGGGGCCGCTGATCATCGGCGAGGATCTGATGCGGCTGGAATGGCCGCAGCGCCTGCTCCGATGGAGTGGCGCGACCATCGGCTTCTAGCCCGGCGATCCGCGCAGGCGCCCTACCCCAGCCCCTTCGCCTTCAGCGCCAGCCCGATCTCGTCCAGCACGGCGGGGTCCTCGATCGTCGCCGGCATGGCGTAATCCTCGCCATCGGCGATCTTCTTCATCGTCGCGCGCAGGATCTTGCCCGAGCGCGTCTTCGGCAGCCGCCCGACCGTCAGCGCCAGCCGGAAGGCGGCGACGGGGCCGATCTTCTCGCGCACCAGCGCGACCAGTTCGCGCTCGACCGCGTCGGGGCTCTGGGTGATGCCCGACTTCAGCACCACGAAGCCGCAGGGCTGCTCGCCCTTGATCGTGTCGCGAATGCCGACGACGGCGCATTCCGCCACCGCCGGATGCGAGGCCAGCACCTCCTCCATGCCGCCGGTCGAGAGGCGGTGGCCGGCGACGTTGATGATGTCGTCGGTGCGCCCCATGATGAAGACATAGCCGTCGGCGTCGATGAAGCCGGCATCCGACGTGTTGTAGTAGCCCGGATAGGCCGCGAGATAGGATTCGACGAAGCGCGCGTCGGCCTGCCACAAAGTCGGCAGCGCGCAGGGCGGCAGCGGCAGCTTGATCACGATCGCGCCCATCGTGCCCGCCGGCACCGGCCGCCCGCCCTCGTCGACGCATTGCACGTCATAACCCGGCATCGGCACCGTCGGAGAGCCCGGCTTCACCGGCAGCAGTTCGAGCCCGAGCGGATTGCCGACGATCGGCGAGCCGGTCTCGGTCTGCCACCAATGGTCGATGACCGGTACCTTCAGGATGTCCTGCGCCCAGACCAGCGTGTCGGGGTCGGCCCGCTCGCCCGCCAGGAACAGCGCCCGGAACCGCGAGAGGTCATAGGCCGGCAGCAGCGTCGCGTCGGGATCCTCCTTGCGGATGGCGCGGAAGGCCGTCGGTGCGGTGAACAGCACGACCGCCTTGTGCTCGGCGATCAGCCGCCAGAAGGCGCCGGCATCGGGCGTGCCCACCGGCTTGCCCTCGTAGAGCACCGAGGTCGCGCCCTGGATGAGAGGCGCATAGACGATGTAGCTGTGGCCGACGACCCAGCCGACATCCGACGCCGTGATCATCACCTCGCCCGGCTTGACGCCGTAGAGATTGTCCATCGTCCACTTCAGCGCGACCATATGGCCGCCATTGTCGCGTACCACGCCCTTGGGCTTCCCGGTCGTTCCGGAGGTGTAGGGGATGTAGAGCGGGTCGGTCGCCGCGATGGGGACGCACTCGGCCCGTCGCCCCTGCGCCTTGGCGGCCGCGACCAGCATGCGCCAGTTCTTGTCGCGGGTGGCATGCATCGAGGCCTCGACCTGCGGCCGCTGCAGGATCAGGCAGGTCTGCGGCTTGTGCGCGGACAACTCGATCGCCTGGTCGAGCAGCGGCTTGTACTCGACGACGCGGCTGGGCTCGATGCCGCAGGTCGCGGCCAGGATGACCCTGGGCGTCGCATCCTCGATGCGCGTCGCCAGTTCCTTGGCCGCAAACCCGCCGAACACCACCGAATGCACCGCGCCGATGCGGGCGCAGGCGAGCATGGCGAAGGCGGCTTCCGGCACCATCGGCATGTAGAGGACGACGCGGTCGCCCTTGCCGACGCCGAGATCCTGCAGCACCGCCGCGAGGGCCGAGACCTCGTCCAGCATCTGCGCATAGGTGTAGACGCTCTTGGTGCCCGTGACCGGGCTGTCATGGATCAGCGCCGGCTGCTCGCCGCGCCCGTCGCGCACATGCCGGTCGAGCGCGTTGAAGCAGGTGTTGCAGGTCGCGTCCGGGAACCAGCGGCCATAGGCGCCCTGGGCGGGATCGAAGATGCGCTGCGGCGACGAAATCCAGTCGATCGCCTGCGCGGCCTCCGCCCAGAACCCCTCCGGATCAGCCTGCCAGCGCCCATAGACTTCGCCGTAGCGGCCCTGTTCCGTCATGGCACCCTCCCCCTCGCTTTTTTGTTGTCGCCATCCCTTCACAGAGGCGCGGCGCGCCGTCGAGAGCGACTTTCGCACATGGCGCCCCTGCGCCCTTGATCTTCTACCGCGCTTCGGGAGATGCCACGGTTGATCTGGCGCAAGCGCCGCCCTTCGCCTTTCGGACCCCTCCCGATCATGCTGCTCGACCCCGCCTTCTTCGCCGCCATGGTGCCGGCGGTCATCCTGATGGGGCTGTCGAAGGGCGGCTTCTCGGGGCTCGGGCTGCTCTCGCTGCCGCTGATGGCGCAGGTCGTCTCGCCGGTGACGGCGGCCGCGATCATGCTGCCGGTGCTGATGGCGCAGGATGTCGTCACCGTCTGGTCCTACCGGCGCGATTTCGACCGCCGCACGCTGGCGACGCTGCTGCCCGGCGCCGCGCTCGGCATCTTCGCGGGCTATCTCCTGGCCGCGCGGGTGGCGGATGGCGCCGTCGTGCTGGCGATCGGCCTGATCTCGGTCGTTTTCGCGCTGCGCAACCTGCTCGCCGGCGGCGGAGCCGAGCGGCCGCCGACGCGGTCGAGCTATCCGCAGGGCACGTTCTGGGGCGCGCTCTCGGGCTTCACCAGCATGATCGCCCATGCCGGCGGGCCGCCCTACCAGATCTACACCATGCCGCTGAGGCTGCCGCCGGCCGTCTTCGTCGGCACCGGCGCGATCTTCTTCGCGCTGATCAACGTCATCAAGGTCTTTCCGTACATCGCGCTCGGCCAGTTCACGACGGCGAACCTCACGGCGTCGCTGGCGCTGCTGCCGGTCGCCATCGTCTCGACCGTCGCGGGCGTCTGGCTGGTTCGCAAGGTCCCGGTGAAGCGCTTCTACCGGATCATCTACAGCCTGCTCCTGCTGGTCGGGCTGAAACTGACCTATGACGGGCTGAAGGGGCTGCACTGGCTCTGACGTGATGCGCCCGTGCCCCCTTGCGCGATCTCGGCCGAAGGGATGGATTACGGTCAAGGCCCGCAGAGGCTAAGCCGAACGGGAGGGGACACCGCATGACGACATCCGCCTACGACACCGATCTCGACCGCAACCCGGCCAACCACCAGCCGCTGACGCCCCTGCCCTTCCTCGAGCGCGCGGCCTCGGTCTTCCCCGACCACATCGCGATCATCCACGGCCCGCTGCGCCGCAGCTATGCGGATTTCTACGCCCGCTCGCGCCGCCTCGCCTCGGCGCTCGCCCGCCACGGCATCGGCAAGAACGACACGGTGGCCGCCATGCTGCCCAACACGCCCGCCATGCTCGAATGCCATTACGGCGTGCCGATGTGCGGCGCCGTGCTCAACACGCTCAACACCCGCCTCGACGCGGCGATCATCGCCTTCTCGCTCGACCATGGCGAGGCCAAGGTCCTGATCACCGACCGGGAGTTCGCGAAGACGATCAAGGAGGCGTTGGCGCTTTGCAAGGCCAAGCCCCTGGTCATCGACTATGACGACCCCGTCTATGACGGCCCCGGCGAGCGGCTGGGCAGCGTCGAGTACGAGGCCTTCATCGCCGGCGGCGACCCCGATTTCGCCTGGGCGATGCCGAACGACGAGTGGGACGCGATCGCGCTGAACTACACCTCCGGCACGACCGGCGACCCCAAGGGCGTGGTCTATCACCACCGCGGCGCCAATCTGCTGGCGACCTCGAACATCATCACTGGGCAGATGGGCCGGCACCCGGTCTATCTCTGGACGCTGCCGATGTTTCACTGCAACGGCTGGTGCTTCCCCTGGTCGATCTCGCTCGTCGCCGGCACCCATGTCTGCCTGCGCCAGGTCCGCGCCAGGGCGATGTACGACGCGCTCGCCGACCACGGCGTGACCCATCTCTGCGGCGCGCCGATCGTGATGTCGGCGCTGCTCAACGCGCCCGCGGAGGAGCGCCGCGACTTCCCGCAGACGGTCGCCTTCTTCACCGCCGCCGCACCGCCGCCGGAGGCCGTGCTCGCCGGCATGAAGCAGGCCGGCTTCGAGGTGACGCATCTCTACGGGCTGACAGAGGTCTATGGGCCGGCCGTCGTCAACGACTGGAACCGGGCCTGGGACGCCCTGCCGGCGCCCGAGCAGGCGGCGCTGAAGGCGCGCCAGGGCGTGCGCTATCCCGCGCTGGAAGGGCTCGACGTGCTCGATCCGGAGACGATGCAGCCGGTCCCGCGCAATGGCGCGACGATGGGCGAGGTGATGATGCGCGGCAATGTCGTGATGAAGGGCTATCTCAAGAACGCGAAGTCGACGCAGGCCGCCTTCGCGGGCGGCTGGTTTCACACCGGCGATCTCGGCGTGCGCCACCCCGACGGCTACATCCAGCTCAAGGACCGCTCCAAGGACATCATCATCTCCGGCGGCGAGAACATCTCCTCGATCGAGGTCGAGGACGCGCTCTACAAGCACCCGGCGATCCAGGCCGCCGCCGTCGTCGCGCGGCCCGACGAGAAATGGGGCGAGACGCCCTGCGCCTTCGTCGAGCTGAAGCCGGGGAAGTCCGCGACGGAAGCCGAGATCATCGCCTGGTGCCGGCAGCACCTCGCCGCCTTCAAATGCCCGCGCACCGTGGTCTTCACGGAAGTCCCGAAGACCTCGACCGGCAAGATCCAGAAGTTCCGACTGCGCGAGATGGCGAAGGCGCTGTGAGCGCCTGCCCCATAGTCCTGCCCGTGGCCACAGGGACAAGGGGACTGAAGCTTTCCGCTTGATCACATCGCGCTGCCGAGTTCACACAAAAAACCGGCCCCTTCCGGGGCCGGCGCAACTCTCTCGACACAACCTCCGTCGGGACGATCGGCCCGCCGGCGCTCAATGCAGCGTTCGGTCCGGCATGGTCTGCCGCACGCGCTCGATCTCCTCCTTCAGCAGCAGCTTCTTTCGCTTCATCTCGACCACGGTGAGATCATCGGAGGAGGGGCGGGCCACGGCCTGGGCGATGGCTTCCTCGAGCTGACGATGCTTGCGTTCGAGTTCGACGAGATGGGTCTGCAGCGACATCTGGATCCTCCTGATGAGCGGTTGACAGAATCAGTGTGACATAGAGCCGGCTTCGCGTCTGCGTCGGTTTCGTGCAGGGCACGCATGACATTCTGTGATCGTCACCAACGACTTTCCGCGACGTCATGAATGCGACAGGCCGCGAAGGCGCCGGCCGCCCTCGCTCTTGCGGGGGGCCCGGCGTCTGACCATAGTCGCCGCCAATCGCGGCGATGATGGGACGGCCATGGGATTTGAACTGAGCCCGGAAGAGGTCGAGGCCTTCACCACCGAACTGGCCCGCCTGCGCGAGGAGCACCGCGACCTCGACAGCGCGATCGATGCGCTGGAGCGTGTCGGCGCGATCAACCAGGTCCAGGTCCAGCGGCTGAAGAAGCGCAAGCTCTACCTGAAGGACCGGATCTCGCAGATCGAGGACGCGCTGACCCCCGACATCATCGCCTGAGCCGATCGGCCAGCGCCCGTCAATCGATTTAAATCAATTTGCATACCCGCTCCGTCCCATGAGAGCCGGGCCGCGCCGACAGGGGGCCTGTCGCTGCGCAGGGCTCGATCGCCCCTCCGTTGCCGACCTCCCGCAGGTGCGCTACAGGCATGCGACGAGTGTTTTCTTGGGATCAGACCATGGCCGACCACGGACACCCCGCCTCCGACATCCCGCAGATGGATTATCGCGAGCATGAGCGCACCTATCAGGGCTTCGTGCATTTCTCCGAGGTCGGGACGGTCGCCTGCCTCGCCATCGTAGCGGCTCTGGCCGTCGGCGGCACCAAGCATGCCTGGGGCATCGCGATCATCGGCACGCTGCTGACGCTGGCCGGCACCGGCATCGGTCTCGCCTCGAAGTCGATCGGCTGGCGCGCGCCGGCGGTTCCCTTTGGGCTGCTGATGCTGGCGCTGCTGCTCCTGCCCGCCTCGCACTGACCCCCCGCACCCGCGCCCGAGAGGTTCCGCCGCCATGCGCATCGCCGTGCCTGCCGAAACGCAAGGGGCCGAAACCCGCGTCGCCGTGACGCCGGAGACCGTCCGCAAGTTCAAGGGCCTCGGGGCCGAGGTCGTCGTCGAGACCGGAGCCGGCCTCGCCTCGGGCATCTCGGACGCCGATTACGAGGCCGCGGGCGCGTCGATCGCCGCCACTGCGGCCGCCGCGCTGGCAGGCGCCGCCATCGTGCTGAAGGTCCGTCGCCCCGCCCAGAGCGAGATCGAGGGCCTGCCCGCCGGGGCGCTGGTCGTCGCGACGATGGATCCTTATGGCAACGAGGCCGCGCTCGCGGCGCTCGCCAAGGCCAAGGCGGGCGTCACCGCCATGGCCATGGAATTCATGCCCCGCATCACCCGCGCGCAGGTGATGGACGTGCTCTCCTCCCAGGCCAATCTCGCCGGCTACCGCGCCGTCATCGACGGCGCCGCCGAATATGGCCGCGCTTTGCCGATGATGATGACGGCGGCGGGCACCGTGCCAGCCGCGCGCATCTTCATCATGGGCGTCGGCGTCGCCGGCCTGCAGGCGATCGCGACCGCGCGGCGCCTCGGCGCCATCGTCACCGCCACCGACGTGCGCCCCGCCACCAAGGAACAGGTCGAATCGCTCGGCGCCAAGTTCCTCGCCGTCGAGGACGAGGAGTTCAAGCAGGCGCAGACGGCCGGCGGCTACGCCAAGGAAATGTCGAAAGAGTATCAGGCCAAGCAGGCCGAGCTCACGGCGAGCCACATCGCCAAGCAGGACATCGTCATCACCACCGCGCTGATCCCCGGCCGCCCGGCCCCGAAGCTGATCTCGGCCGCCATGGTCGAGAGCATGAAGGCCGGCTCCGTCATCGTCGATCTCGCGGTCGAGCGCGGCGGCAACTGCGAGCTCGCCAAGCCGGGCGAGGTCGTGGTGACGCCCAACGGCGTCAAGATCGTCGGCCATCTCAACGTGCCCGGCCGGCTGCCGGCCACCGCCTCGCAGCTCTACGCCAAGAACCTGCTCGCCTTCGTCGAGACGCTGATCGACAAGGCCGAGAAGAAGGTCGCCGTGAACTGGGACGACGAGCTGGTCAAGGCCACCGCCCTGACCCGCGACGGCGCCGTGATCCATCCGAATTTCGCGGCCAAGCCCGCGCCCAAGCTAGAACCAGAGCCCGTGCCGGCCGTCGAGGGGAGCGTCACCAATGGCTAATCCGACACCCGAACAGGCCCTCGAGCAGGCCCGCTCCGTCGCCGCCGCGGCCAGGCAGGCCGCCGATCTCGCCGCCCAGCATGCCGACAGCATCGCGGCTGGCGCGAGCGCCGCGACCGGCGGCGTCGTCGATCCCACGGTGTTCCGCCTGGCGATCTTCGTGCTCGCCGTCTTCGTCGGCTACTACGTCGTCTGGTCGGTGACCCCGGCGCTGCACACCCCGCTGATGTCGGTCACCAACGCGATCTCCTCGGTCATCGTCGTCGGCGCGCTGCTCGCGGTCGGCGTCGAGGCGGCGCCTGCGCTCGGCGACGGCCCGGTCTGGGCCAAGATCTTCGGGTTCCTCGCGCTGGTCCTCGCCTCGGTCAACATCTTCGGCGGCTTCCTCGTCACCGAGCGGATGCTGTCCATGTACAAGAAGAAGGGCTGAGCGCCGATGGCCGCGAACCTCTCCGCCCTTCTCTACGTCGTCGCCGGCGTCCTCTTCATCATGGCCCTGCGGGGCCTGTCTCACCCGACGACCTCGCGCCAGGGCAATCTCTACGGCATGGTCGGCATGGGCATCGCCATCGCCACCACGGTCGTCTTCTTCCCGCCGGCCGGCTTCTCGGGCTGGCTGCTGGTCATCGCGGGCATCGCTATCGGCGGCGGCATCGGCGCCTTCATGGCCAAGCGCGTCCAGATGACGCAGATGCCGCAGCTCGTCGCCTTCTTCCACTCGCTCGTCGGCCTCGCCGCGGTGCTGGTGGCGGCGGCGGCGCTCTATGCGCCGAGCGCCTTCGGCATCGGCAAGGTCGGCGGCATCAGCGGCGCCAGCCTGTTCGAGATGGGACTCGGCGTCGCCATCGGCGCGATCACCTTCACCGGCTCGATCATCGCCTTCCTCAAGCTCGACGGGCGTATGAGCGGCAAGCCGATCATGCTGCCCCAGCGCCACGGCATCAACATCGGCCTCGGCATCGCGCTCGTCGTGCTGCTGCTGATCTTCCTGAAGACCGAGAGCCATGTCGTCTTCTCGGCGGCTTCGGCGGCGACGATGCCGCGGCCGGCGCCGGTGGTGCGGTCGAGGCCCGCCCGGTCAAGCAGGGCTCGGCGGACGACGCCGCCTACATCATGAAGAACGCCGGCAAGGTCATCATCGTGCCCGGCTACGGCATGGCGGTGGCGCAGGCCCAGCACACGCTGCGCGAGATGGCCGACCTGCTCAAGAAGGAAGGCGTCGAGGTGAAATACGCCATCCATCCGGTCGCGGGCCGCATGCCCGGCCACATGAACGTGCTGCTGGCCGAGGCCAACGTGCCCTATGACGAGGTCTTCGAGCTCGAGGACATCAACTCGGAATTCGGCCAGGCGGACGTGGCCTTCGTCATCGGCGCCAACGACGTCACCAACCCGGCCGCCAAGACCGACAAGGCCTCGCCGATCTACGGCATGCCGATCCTCGACGTCGAGAAGGCCAAGACCGTGCTCTTCATCAAGCGCGGCATGGCCGCCGGCTATGCCGGCGTCGAGAACGAGCTGTTCTTCCGCCCCAACACGATGATGCTCTTCGGCGACGCCAAGAAGGTCACCGACGACATCGTCAAGGCGATGGCGCACTGAGGCGCCTTCGCCCGTCCCGCTGCGAAAGGCCGGCCTCGTGCCGGTCTTTTTCGTTTGGAGCCTGACACCGTGAGCATCACCCTCCGCCCGATGCGGGATGGCGACCGCGACGCCGTGACCGGCCTGCTGATGCAGTTGGCCGCCCATGAGGCGGATTTGAGCCCGACGCGCGCCAGCGGCCTCGCCACCGCCCGGGCGCTGCTCGAGGCCGACAGCGCGCAGACGCAGGACCACGACGGCGCGCAGTTCGTCGCCGAGCTGGCAGGCGCCTGCATCGGTTATCTCGCCTTGCGGCTCGGCCGCACCGGCCCCTATGTCCATGATGACCTACGCGACCATGTCCTGATCGAGAACATCGTCGTCGATGCCGGCCAGCGCGGCACCGGCGTCGGCCAGATCCTGCTGGCGCAGGCGGAGCGGTTTGCCCGCGAGCGCGGCTGCCGTGCGCTCCAGCTCGGCGCGCTGACCGGCAACGACCCGGCGCTGCGGGCCTATCGCCGCGCCGGTTTCGAGGCCGTCTCCTACGAGATGCTCAAGCGGCTCGACTGAGCGTCGCGCAATCGCCACCTTGCTGGGGGAGAAGCGATGCGATGATGATCCTGATCCGTCTGCTCGGCCTTGCTCTCGCCGTCTATGTCGGTCTGCTCGGGCTGCTCTTCGTTCGGCAGCGCGATCTGATCTTCCCGCGCAATCCTGCCCGGGCCGACCTCGCCGCCGCCGGCCTCCCTGCGGCGGAAGAACTGACCCTGACCGCCGCCGATGGCGAGCGCCTGATGGCCTGGGCGGTGCCGCCACGCGCGGGCAGGCCAGTGATCCTCTATTTCCACGGCAATGCCGGCCATCTCGGCAGCCCCGGCCGCGTCGCCCGCTTCCGCGCCCTGACGGAGGACGGCACCGGCTTGCTCGCCGTCAGCTATCGCGGCTATGGCGGCTCGACCGGGCGGCCCAGCGAAGCCGGGCTGCATCTCGACGCGCGCGCCGCCTATGGCTTCGCCGCCGAGCGCTTCGGGGCCGCCCAGCTCGTCGGCTATGGCGAATCGCTGGGGACGGGCGTCGTGCTGAAACTCGCGGCCGAGACGCCGCTGGCCGCCGTCGTGCTGGAGGCGCCCTATCTCTCCACCGTCGCGGTGGCGCAGGGGATCTATCCTTACGTGCCGGTCGCCTGGCTGATGCTGGATCCGTTCCGCTCAGATGCGGTGATCGACCGCGTGAGGGCGCCGCTGCTGGTGCTGCATGGCGAGCAGGACCGGATCATCCCCTTCGCCCAGGGCGAGGCGCTCTACGGCCTCGCCAACGCCCCCAAACGCTTCCTGCGCTTCCCCAAGGGCGGGCATGAGGATCTGCCGGCGCATGGCTCGCTGCCTGAGGTCCGGCGCTTCCTCGCCGAGGTGACGCGAGGAGCCGTCCAGGCGGCGGAGAGCCGCACCGTCGAGTGATCAGCCGCGGAACAGCCCGCCGCCACCGAGACGGCCCTGGCCGGCGCGCGCGGCCGCATTGTTGCCGTCCAGTCCCAGCGCCCGCTGGTAGCTCTGCGAGGCTTCCGACTTCTGGCCGAGCTTTTCCTGCGCAAAGCCGCGGCCGGCCCAGGCATCGGCGTTGCGGTTGTCGACATTGAGCGCGGCGGTGAAGTCCTCGAGCGCCGAATCATACTTGCCGACAGCGTTCAGGCTCTGTCCGCGGGCGATATAGGGCGGCGCGTTGTAGGGATTGCGGTCGATCACCGAGTCGAAGTCGGAGATCGCGTACTGGTGCTGGCCCTCGCGCTGATAGACCAGCCCGCGGGCATGGAAGGCTTCCGCCGATTCCGGATTGAGGCGGATCGCGGTGTTGAGATCGGCCAGCGCCTGCGGGCTGTTGCCCTGCGCCCGCAGCAGATTGGCCCGCGCGATGAAGGCCGGCGCATAGTTGGGCGCGACGCTGGTCGCCTTGTTGAAATCGGCCAGCGCCGCATCATTGCGGCCGCTCTGGCGCAGCGCCAGGCCACGATTGGTGTAGGCCGCGGCGAGGTTGGGATCGAGCTGCACCGCCTTGGTGAAATCGGCGATCGCATCCGAGAAGCGGCCGACGCGGGCATAGGCCGCACCGCGCGTGTTATAGGCGCCGGGATCGTTGGGATTGCGGGCGATGACCTCGCTCAGCGAGCCGATGTTGACGCTGGCCTCGGCCGCCGAGGCGGTGTCGAGTTCGGCGATCGGTTGGGCCGTCATGGTCGAAACGGTGTCGCAGCCCGCCAGCGCCACCGCCAGGCCCGCCGCCGCAAGCCAGTTCCTGCCACGCATCATGCTTCGCCTCATCGGTCCGGTTTCGTGCCTCGTCCGCCGCATCGACCCATCCGGATCGACACCGCCTCGCGCGCTCCCCAACCGACAGCGCTCCGCTGAGGAAAGCGCCTGCTTGTGACAAGAGTTGGTTAACGCCGCCGGAAAAGCAACAGCGCCCGGAGACGGCTCCAGGCGCAGTCGGGTCTCTTGTCGGATCGTCGAGGGCGGGCGAAACGCCGCAGCCCTGGCGAGATCAGGGGCGCTTCGGCTTCACCGGCGCCGGCAGCAGGCCTTCGCGCTGGAGCTTCTTGCGCTGCAGCTTGCGGGCGCGACGAACGGCTTCCGCCTTCTCGCGGGCCTTCTTCTCGGACGGCTTCTCGTAATGACCGCGGAGCTTCATCTCGCGGAAGACGCCTTCGCGCTGCAGCTTCTTCTTGAGAGCGCGGAGAGCCTGATCGACGTTGTTGTCGCGAACGAGAACCTGCACGTGAGTGTCCGTCTTTAGCGGGTTGGTCTAATAAGGGTGGACGGAGGATCGGCGAAGCAGACCCTTCGAAGGTTCGTGCGGATAACAGAAAAGCCTGCGGCTGTCCACGCCGCCAAACCGGGAAAATCGATGACAAGCGCCGGCCCCGAACAACCCCATGATTCCGAGGTCGAACGCCGCATCATGATTCTGGCCAACGACCTCGCC
>NCCO01000106.1:13855-15181 GCA_002279705.1 Allobosea sp. 12-68-7 | reverse complement strand
GTAGCGCGTCGAGCAGGCCTATGCCAAGGGCGCGACATTTCTCGAGGCCAAGCATGCTGTGTTGGAGGCCGATCTCGCCAGCCTCGCCGGCACGACCGACGACGCGATCCTCGACCGGCTGGTGCAGTTGATCATGCAGACGCCGCCCTCGGCCCTGCGGCCGGCCGCGCGCCAGCGCCATCGCAAGATCGTGCTGGAGCGGCTGATGGAGCCCTATCGCGCAAGCGGCGGCGCCGAGCCCGGCGTCTTCGCCCTGTTCCTCTACCGCAAGCTGGGCATCGTCCCGGCGCCACTCAAGGCGTTCTGGCTCGCGCGCGGCGAGCCGCTGCAGCGGGTGCTCTGAAAGCGCTCAGCCATTCGCGGTCTTTCGCAGCCCTCATCCTGAGGAGCAGCCTTCAGGCTGCGTCTCGAAGGATGCTTCAGGAGGCTCTGGAGATATCTGGCGCATCCTTCGAGACGCCGCGTGCCGCGGCTCCTCAGGATGAGGGCTCACACCTTCCAGGAAACAAGGCTCGGCTGTGAAGCGCGTCAGCCCTGCTCGGGGACAACCCGGGTGACATGGCCCATCTTGCGCCCGGGCCGGGCCTCGCGCTTGCCGTAGAGATGCAGATGCGCGCCGGGCTCGGCCAGCAGGTCGCGCCAGCGCAGCGCCGCGTCGCCGATCAGGTTCTCCATCTCGACACGGCCGCGACGGGCGGCCGAGCCGAGCGGGAAGCCGCAGACGGCGCGCACATGCTGGTGGAACTGCGAGGTCTGGGCGCCTTCGCTGGTCCAGTGACCGGAGTTGTGGACGCGCGGCGCGATCTCGTTGACGACGACGCTCTCGCCCGCCCCCTCGCCGACCACGAACATCTCGACCGCGAAGACGCCGACATAGCCGAGCGCGGCCCCGATCCGCCGTGCCGCCTCGATGGCGGCAGCCTCCGTCGCGGCCGAGACCTGCGCGGGGATGCGGGTAAAGGCGAGGATGTGGTCGCGATGCTCGTTCTCGCAGAGATCGAAGGCGGCGAAGCTGCCATCCGCGCCGCGCGCCGCGACCACCGAGACCTCGCGCGCGAAGGTGACAAAACCCTCCAGCACCGCCGGCGAGCCGCCGATCGCCTCATAGGCCTCGGCGAGATCAGTCTCGGGCAGGATCTTGACCTGGCCCTTGCCGTCATAGCCGAAGCGGCGGGTCTTCAGGACGCTCGGCCGCCCCAGCGCCGCGACAGCGGCTTCGAGATCGGCGAGTGAATCCACCGCGCGGAAGGGCGCGACGGTGAGCCCCTGCTCGGAGACGAAGCGCTTCTCGCTGAGCCGGTCCTGCGTCACCGCCAGCGCATGCGC
>NCCO01000106.1:0-13842 GCA_002279705.1 Allobosea sp. 12-68-7 | reverse complement strand
CCAGCGCATGCGCGCCCGGATGCAGCGGCTTGCGCTTGCTAAGAAACGCCGCCGTCGCGGCCGGCACATTCTCGAACTCATAGGTCACGACATCGACGGCATCCGCGAAACGCGCGAGCGCCGCCTCGTCCTCGTAAGGCGCCACGGTCTTCGCCGCCGCCACGTCGAAGGCCGGGTTCTCCGGCTCGGGCGCGAAGATATGGCTGGCCACGCCGAGATCGGCCGCTGCCAGCGCGATCATCCGGGCGAGTTGGCCGCCGCCGAGGATGCCGAGCACGGCGCCGGGCGCGAGTCCCGCGAAAGGCACGCCCTCGACCACCGGCACGCTCACGCCTCGTCCTTCACGGGCCGTTCCGCGATCGCCGCGCTCTGGCGGGCGCGATAGGCGTCGAGCCGTTCCGCCAGCGCGTCGTCCGACAGCGCCAGGACGGCCGCGGCCAGCAGCGCTGCGTTCACCGCGCCGGCCCGGCCGATGGCGAGCGTGCCGACCGGGATTCCGGCCGGCATCTGCACGATCGAGAGCAGCGAATCCTGCCCCGACAGCGCCTTGGATTCGACGGGCACGCCGAAGACCGGCAGCGGCGTCAGCGACGCCGTCATGCCCGGCAGATGCGCCGCACCGCCGGCGCCCGCGATCACCACCTTGAAACCTTCCGCCTTGGCGCCGGTCGCGAATGCGACCATGCGCTGCGGCGTGCGATGGGCGGAGACGATGCGGTCGTCATGGCCGATGCCGAGCGCATCGAGCGTCTCGGCGGCATGGCGCATGGTCGCCCAGTCGGACTGGCTGCCCATGATGATGGCGACGGGCGAAGACGTGGTGGCCATGGCGGGAAGCGCTTCCGGAAACGCTGGACGGGAAGCGCGCGATCTAGACCGCCCAACGCCGCACAAGCAAGCGCCGAATCGGGGCGCCGCGCCTGAATCGCCAGCGCTGGCCAAAACACGCCGTCATCCTGGGGCGACCGCAGGTCGTCCCGGGATCCATCATAGGGCATCGACGGTGCCTTATGATGGATCCCGGCCTGCGCGGCTGCGCCGCTTGTCCAGGATGACGCTGTGTTTCCTCGCGATATGCCGGGACCTAAGCCGTCGCCACCAGCCCCGCCCGCGCCAGCGCCGAGGCCTGGTCGGCCGCGACCGTCTCGATCTGGAAGCCCTCGATCTCCGCCTCGAACAGCCGGTGGAAGTTCAGTTCCGCGTCGAGATGCAGGAAGACGCCGCCGAGCCCGATCGCGGCGCGGTCCATGAAGACGAATTCGCGCGGCACGGTCACCGGCCCACGCTTCTTCAGCGCCTGATGCACCTCGAAGGCCTGCCGCCGTCCATATTCCGCCGGGCTGACATCCTCGGCGATGCGGCGCGTCCGGTCCTCCAGCAGCGGCCCGTAGATGAAGCGCGCCCAGATGTTGAGCGTGTCGACCAGCTCCTTGGTCAGCCCCTTGAAGCCCCAGACCTCATAGGCATGGACGACCCGGGCTTCGTCACCCTCGAGCAGGCCGCGATAGAGATCGACGACACCGCCCACGAAAGACGGCGGGAAGATGCGGATGCAGCCATAATCGAGCAGGTTGATGCCCTGCGGGGCGCCGTCCTCCGAGAAGACGGTGTAATTGCCCAGATGCGGGTCGCCATGGATGAGGCCGTGATGGCTGAAGGGCCGCCACCAGGCCTTGAACATCGCCGTCGAGATCCGGTCGCGGGCCTGCTGCTCATCCTGCTTGTGGGTCAGGATGCCGTCGCCCTCGAGCCAGTGCATGGTCAAAAGCCGCTTCGTCGACAGCGAGGTCTCCAGCGCCGGCACGCGGATTTCCGGGGTCTGCGCCAGCACCTCCTGATACAGCGCGATATGCTTGGCCTCGCGCTGGTAGTCGAGTTCCTCGCGGACGCGCGCGCCGATCTCGGTGGCGATCTCGCTGGTGTCGATCACCGGGTCCATGCGCCGGTGCAGCGCAAACAGGATGTCGAGCTGCGAGATGTCGGCCTCAACCGCCGATTCCATGTCCGGATACTGCAGCTTGCAGGCGAGCGCGACGCCCTCCAGCGTCGTGGCGCGATGCACCTGGCCCAACGAGGCCGCCGCCGCCGGCTGCAGGTCGAATTCGCCGAAGCGCGCGCGCCATTGCGGCCCGAGCTCCGCCATCATCCGCCGCTTGACGAAGGCCGCGCCCATCGGCGGCGCCTGCGACTGCAGCTTCTGCAGCTCGGCGGCATATTCCGGCGGCACCACATCGGGAATCGCCGAACAGCCGGGCGCCAGCGATCCGCGCCGCCACCCCGCCGACATTGGCCCCGACACGCGCATAGCGCGCGGCGCGGGCGGAAAAGCGGTTGGCTTCGGAATCGCGGTCGGACATGGGGGCACTTTCGGGGGGTGTCGGCGCTTCACATGTAGGGTGGCGCAGGCCCAGCACCAATGCGGCGGGTGGTCCCTGGCGCCGTGTCGCACCGTCATCCCGGACAAGCTGCGAAGCAGCGCCGGTCCGGGATGACGTCGCGTTTCGTCGATGGCCCGGCTCGCCCCTCAGACCCGCCGTCGCCGCCGGTCGGCCAGCACGGCGGCCGCGGCGTTGTACCCCGGCGCGCCGGTGACGCCGCCGCCGGGATGGGCGCCCGAGCCGCAGAGATAGAGCCCGGGCACCGGCATGCGGTAATCGGCATGGCCGAGCACGGGACGGGCCGAGAAGAGCTGGTCGAGCGTCAGCCGGCCATGGAAGATGTCGCCGCCGACGAGCCCGAAGCGCGCCTCCAGATCGGCGGGGGAGAGCGCCAGCCGCCCGACCACCGAGGCCTTGAAGCCCGGCGCGGAACGGTCGACCGTCTCGATCATCAGATCGGCGACCCTGTCGCGGCAGGACGCCCAGTCGAGCCCGTCGGGCAGATCAGGCGCGACATGCTGGCAGAACAGGCTCGCGACATGGCAGCCGGGCGGGGCCAGCGTGTCGTCGAGCGTGGACGGGATCAGCATCTCGACGATCGGCTCCTGCGACCAGCCCGAAAGCCGCGCCTGCGCATGGGCCCGGTCCATGTAGCCGAGGCTCGGCGCGATGATGATGCCGGCGGTGTGATGGTCGCCGGGTTCCGGCAGGCTGGTGAAGCGCGGCAGTTCCGACAGCGCGACATTCATCCGGAAGGTGCCCGAGCCCGAGGCGTAGCGCGTCATCCGCTCGGTGAAATCCGCAGGCACGATCGCCGGATCGACCTTGGAGAACAGCAGCCGCGGATGGAGATTCGAGACGACCGCGCGCGCCCGCACCACATCGCCGGCCTCCGTCACCGCGCCGACCGCCCGGCCTGTCTCGCTCAGCACCTGCGCGACCGGGCTGTCGAGCCGGATGGCGACGCCGGCTTCCGCGCAGGCCTTGGCCATCGCCTGGGTGATCGCGCCCATGCCGCCGATGGCGTGGCCCCAGGCGCCCTTGTTGCCGTTCACCTCGCCGAAGACATGGTGCAGCAGCACATAAGCCGAGCCCGGCGTGTAGGGGCTGGCATAGTGGCCGACGACCGAGTCGAAGCCGAGCAGCGCCTTGATCGGCTCGCTCTCGAACCAGCCATCGAGCCAGTCGCCGGCCGATTTGGTGAAGAGGTCGAGCACGTTGCGCTTGGCGGTGAGATCGAGCCGCGACAGCCGCCGCGCCACCCGCCCGGCATCGATCAGATCCGGCAGCGCAGCCAGCCAACCGCCCTCAGCCAGATTGGGCGGCGCCTGCAGCACGAGGTCGCGCAGCACGGCGGCGACCGTCTCCAGCCGCGCCTCATAGGCCGAGAGCCTCTCCGCATCGCGCACGGAGAACGCGGCGACGGACGCCGCCGTCCGCCCCGGACCGGCCGCGAGATGGCGCCCGTCCGGCAGCGGCAGGAAATTCGCCATGCGCCGCTCGACGATTTCAAGGCCGTGCCGGTGCAAATCCATCGCGGCGATGATCTCGGGCCGCAGCAGGCTGACCGTGTAGCTCGCGGTCGAATTGCGGAAACCGGGATGAAACGTCTCGGTCACGGCCGCCCCGCCGACGACGCCGCGCCGCTCCAGCACGGTGACCGACAGCCCCGCTTTGGCGAGCCGGTGCGCGCAGACGAGGCCGTTATGGCCCGCGCCGAGGATCACGACATCGCAGGTCGTCGTCGCCATGGAAGCCTCAGACCCCGGCCTTGAGCCGGCCCCGCACCTCGGCGACGCTGGCGGGGCGCCCACCGGCCACCTCGACCCGCCGCACCGTCTCCGCCACCAGATCGGCATTGGTCCGCCCGCAGCCGAAGGGCGCATCCTCCAGCCCGGCGCGCACATGGACGCCGCGGGCGACCGCCGCCGGGATCAACCCGGTCAGATCCACACCCAGCCCCGCGATCATCACCGGCGCCTCGGGCGCATCCTCCGCCAGCAGCTTGAGATGCGCGTCGAGCGCCCAGTCGCGCGGCGGAAAGCCCCAGGCGAAGGCCTCCGAGAACATCAGCCGGTAGATCGGCGTCGGCATGCCCGGATAGGCCTTGGCCAGCGCCGCGCCCAGCCGCGTGAAGCCGGGCTCGTAGATCGCATAGCTCGGATGGATCCTGTGCGCCTGCGCCACCGCCATGCCCTCGCGGATATGCTCGCCGGGGTTCTGGTAGATGAAGCCGGCCTCGCCTTCAGGGATGCCGTCGAAGGTCGTCCAGTTGCAGGAGCCGGGGTCGAGCACGCCCCATTCGACCAGCCCGCGCCTGGCCAACTCCTCCAGATGCGTGTAGCGACCGGACCCGATGATGTCGCCGGCATAGGCCGAGCCGACGATGGGAATCGTCGGATAGACGATCGCGTCGACTTTCGCGCGGATGCCCTCGATCGCCTTTGCATAGAGCTCCCAGTCGTCACGCTGGCGCCCGGTCTCGAGGTCGTAGACATGCAGGTGGACGATCGCAGCACCGGCCTCCACCGCCGCGATGCCGTCGGCGACGATGTCGGGAATGGCGATCGGGATGCCCGGCTGGCGCGCCACGCCCCAGGGCCCGTTGATCGCGGCCTCGATCCAGATGGGTCGGCTCATCGCACCCTCCTCACGTCGGCGCATCCTTCGGCCAACTGTCGCGAATCCAGCGCGTCAGCCCCTCCTCCTCGACCTCGCCTGCGGCGAGCGCGAGGATGGCGGCGGCGGCCATCGCTTCGGAGGGAGCGAAGCGAATGCCGTTCAGACGCAGGAACGTCATCATGGCGAGAAACGCGACGCGCTTGTTGCCGTCGATGAAGGGATGATTCCGAGCGATCCCGAAAGCGTAGGCGGCAGCGAGTGCCGCCAGATCGGTTTCGCCATAAGCAAAGCGGTTAACCGGACGCATCAGGGCGGACTCAAGCAGTCCCGCGTCGCGAAGCCCCTCCGGGCCGCCATAGAGCGCCAACTGTTCGGAATGGATATCCTGAACGAGCTTGACGGGAAGCCAGACCGGCTCGGTCATTTCGCCAGTTCGCGCATGGTGCCGGCGTAGTCCTTCATCACCTGCCGCGCGATCTCCATGCCCCGGGCATGAACATCGTCATAGGGAACGAGCTTCACTTCGCCGCCCGGCTGCTGGACCACCGTGAAGCGGTCCCCCTCCGCCAGGCGGAAGCGCGCCAGAATGTCCTTGGTCAGGATGAAGCCGACCGAGTTCCCGATCCTGCGGAGCTGGACCAGGTCGCCGACGGTATCGGCCTCCGAAGGTTTCACGGTCTCGTTCATATCGGGCTCCATCCGTTGTACGACTTGTATAACAGGCGCCGTTCCTGACCGCCAGACGTCGGCCGGCGCTGCCCGTGGGGCCGACGGGGGGCTCGGACGCCGCCCAACCAGCGCAAGCCGGGCGTGAGCAAATGCCCGCCCCGCGATGCTTGCCAGCACGCGACCGGCGCGCGCCTAATGCGGCAACGAGACAAGCCGGGGTGGACGACGCGATGGGGCTCTACTTCGAGGACTTCACCGACGAACTACGTGTGGTCACCCGCGGGCGAACCGTCGGGGAAGGCGACATCACCCTGTTTTCCGGCCTGTCGGGGGATTTCAACCCGCTGCATGTCGATGCCGAATACTGCGCCACGACACCCTTCGGCGAGCGCATCGCCCATGGCCCGCTGACGCTCGCCATGGCGATCGGGCTGATGTCGCAGCAGAATTTGATCGACGCCACGACCATGGGCCTGCTCGACCTGCATTGGTCGTTCTCAGGCCCGGTCCGGATCGGCGATACCGTCCATGCGATCGTGACGACCGTGGAGCGCAAGCCCGCGCGCAAGCCCGACCGCGGGGTCGTCACACTGAAGCTCGCTGTCGTCAACCAGCGCGGCGAACAGGTCCAGACCGGGCAGATGAAGCTGCTGATGAAGCGCCGCGACCAGGACCCGAACCGATGCTGACCCGCCATGGCAGCTATGACGAGACCGTCGCGCGCTTCGTCTGGCAGGTTCCGGAGCGCTTCAACATCGGCGTCGCCTGCTGCGACCGCCACGCCGATGGGACCAACAGACCGGCGCTGGTCTACGAGGACGAGGGGGGCGTCGCCACGGTGAGCTTCGACGAGCTCAAGCGCCAGTCCAACCGGCTCGCCAATCTGCTGGTGGCGCAGGGCGTGCGGCCGGGCGACCGTATCGGCATCCTGCTGCCGCAGCGGCCTCAGACCGCGATCGCCCATCTCGCCATCTACAAGCTCGGCGCGATCGCCCTGCCGCTCTTCACCCAGTTCGGACCCGACGCTCTCGAGCACCGGCTGCAGCATTCGGGCGCGAGCCTGCTGATCACCGACGGCGAGAACCTGCCCAAGATCGAGGCGATCCGCGACGCCCTGCCGGAGCTGCGACGGCTGCTCGTGATCGGCGGCCACGGCCATCCCGACCTCGACGCCGAGATGGCGAAGGCATCGGACGCGTTTTCACCGCGCGAGACCGATGCCGAGGATCCGGCGCTGATCATCTACACCTCGGGCACGACCGGAAAGCCCAAGGGCGCGCTCCACGCCCACCGCGTCCTGCTCGGCCATCTGCCGGGCGTCCAGCTGCCGCAGGAGTTCTTCCCGCAGCCTGGCGACCTGTTCTGGACCCCGGCCGACTGGGCCTGGGCGGGAGGGCTGCTCGATGTCCTGCTGCCGAGCCTGTATTTCGGCGTGCCGGTGCTGGCCTCGCGGGCCCGGAAATTCGACCCCGAGGCCGCCTTCGACCTGATGGCGCGGCACAGGGTCCGCAACGCCTTCCTGCCGCCGACCGCGCTGAAACTCATGCGGCAGGTCTCCAACCCGCGTCGCCCCGGGTTCGCGATGCGCTCGGTCGGCACCGGCGGGGAAACGCTGGGAGCCGACATGCTCGCCTGGGGCCGGGACAGCTTCGGCTTCGATCTCAACGAATTCTACGGCCAGACCGAGGCCAACCTGATCGTGTCGAACTGCGCCGGCCTGTTCCCCGTCGTGCCCGGTTCGATGGGCCGCGCCGTGCCGGGGCACAGGGTCGCGGTGATCTCGGCCGATGGCGAGATCCTGCCCGCCGGTGAGCAGGGCCTGATCGCGGTGGCGCGGCCGGACCCCGTGATGATGCTGGAATACTGGCACCAGCCCGAGGCGACGGCGGCCAAGTTCATCGGCGACTGGTTCGTGACCGGCGATACCGGGGCGCGCGACGAGCAGGGCTATTTCTGGTTCCAGGGCCGCGACGATGACATCATCTCCTCGGGCTCCTACCGGATCGGGCCGGGCGACATCGAGGACTGCATCATCCGCCATCCCGCCGTGCTGATGGTGGCCGTCATCGGCGTGCCCGATCCGGTCCGCACCGAGGCGGTCAAGGCCTTCGTGCTGCCGCTGCCCGGCATCGCGCCGTCGGATGCGCTGGCCGCCGAGATCCAGGCCTTCGTCCGTGACCGCCTCGCCGCCTATCAGTATCCACGCCATGTCGAGTTCGTCACCGAACTGCCGCTGACCGCGACGGGCAAGATCCGGCGCAAGGATCTGCGGGACATGGAGGCGGCGTGGAGGCGGGAGGGGAAAGCGGGGTGAAGGGCGTCATGCTCGGGCTGGACCCGAGCATCTCTGGACGGAGGAGGCCTGCCGCGCCCATCGGCCCGAGATTCTCGGGTCTGCGCTTCGCTTCGCCCGAGAATGACGCGCCCTCTAACCCACCTCCAGCACCAGCTCGAAGGTCATCAGCACCGGGTTGTCGCCGCGCCGGTAGCGCCCGGCCGCCATCGCCCCGGTATAGTCGACCAGCGCCACATCGATCTGCGCCTGCGGCCCGGCGCCGCCATCGACGAGATGGCCGCCGGTGATCGCGACCTCGGTGGCGAAGTTCTCGACGACCCCGCCCTCCGCGAAGCGCGCCCCGATGGTCGAGCCGACGCCCCCATGGATCGTGGCGCGGGCAATGCCGCGCTCGGCGCAGAAGGCCTCCAGCGCCCCGCAGAAATCGATGTTGGGCTTGACCCTGAGCGCGAAGAAGCGGCCCTCGCGCGTCGCGCCGAGCGGCTCCGCCGGCTTCGGCCCGAACAGCTTGAAATGCGTCTCCGGGTCGATCTCGCCCAGAAAGGCGGCGCCATCGAGCCCGACCGCTGCCAGCGTGACCGCCTCCGCCACCATCGTCTCGTCGGGCAGGATATGGCCGCCGCTGTGCCGCCCGTCGCCCTCGATCCAGAGCGCATGGGCATGGAAGAAGGGCGCACCGTCGCGCAGGCCGAAGGTCATTGCGCCCAGCTGGATGCGGGCGACGCCGACGGGCCGGAAGGTCTCGCTGTAGAAGGCCGCATGCTCGGGCGTCTGCGACAGCGCCGGCATCACATAGGCGAAGGGCGAGAGCGCCAGCCCGTCGAGCTTCACCGTCCCGCTGACGAAGCCGGCGGCTGCGAAGCCGCGCCTTATGCCCTCGAGCAGGGTCAGGCCGGGCTGCAGCGTCAGCGGAAAGCGCAGACCGTGGCACTCCGCCCATTGGATGCGGCCAGGCGTCTCCGGCCCGGGCTGCTGGATGCGCCTCACGAGCCCGGCCCCCTCAGCCAGTCCAGTTGTCCGCGGGCCTCGAGCTCGTCGCGCACCAGGCGCTTGGGCACCTTGCCATAGCCGGATTTCGGCAGTGCCTCCCAGAAGAAGAAGCGCTTGGGCATCTTGTAGCGGGCGATCTTCTCCGCGAGGAAGCCGGCGATCTCCGCCTCGCTCGCCTGCGCGCCACCGCGGCAGACGCAGACCGCGACCCCGATCTCGCCCCAAACCGGATCGGGCAGGCCGAGCACCGCGACCTCCGCGATGGCGGGATGGGTCAGGATCTTCTCCTCGATCTCGCGCGGATAGATGTTCGAGCCGCCGGAGATGTACATGTCCGAGGCGCGCCCGGTGATGTAGACGAAGCCCTCTTCGTCCATGTGGCCGAGATCGCCGGTGCGGAACCAGCCGTTCCGGAACGACTTCGCATTGGCCTCCGGGTTGTCGTAATAGCCGGCGAAGACGGCCGGCCCGATCACGCAGATTTCGCCCTGCACGCCCGCAGCAACCTCCTCGCCCGCATCGTCCTGGATCTGGACCTGCATCGCCGTGCGGGCATAGCCGCAGCTGCCGACACGCGCATGCGGCCCGTCTTCGACGAAATGCAGCGAGGGCGGCAGCACGGTGATGTTGCCGGTGACCTCGCCCAGCCCGAAATACTGCACGAGCACGGAGCCCAGCGTCGCCAGCGCCCGCTTCTGGTCCTCGCGATACATCGGCGCTCCCGCATAGATGACGTAGCGCAGCGAGGAGTGGTCGTGCTGCTCGACGGCCGGATGCTCGACCAACATCTTCAGGATCGTCGGCACGGTGAACAGGCTGGTGACGCGGTGGCGCGCGATCAGCCGCCAGGCCTCGTCGATGTCGAAGCGCTCGGTCGGCAGCAGGATCGAGGCCGCCCCGCGCGCCGCCAGCATCAGCTGATGGACGCCGGCACCATGCGAGAGCGGCGCCACCACCAGCGAGCAATCGGCTTCCGTCGTCCCCGGCACGAGGTCGCAGAGATGGTTGGTGATGACGAAGCCCATCTGGCCATGGGTCAGCACCGCGGCCTTGGAGCGCCCGGTCGTGCCGGAGGTGAAGAAGAACCAGCAGGGGTCGTCATGCTCCACCGCGACATCCGCGACGCGCTCGCCGCGATGGCGCGCGATCACCGCGCCGACCTCGTCCTCGCCGAAGGCACCGGGCCCGATCCGCCAGGTGAACTCCGGGGCAGGCGCGGCCTTCGCCACGGCCGCCGCATGGTCGGAAAAGTCGCCATGGCAGAGAAACGCCTTCGCGCCCGAGGAGGTCGAGAGATAGGCGACCTCATCCGGCAGCAGCCGGAAATTCGTCGGCACCCAGACGGCGCCGATCCGGAAGGTCGCGAACATCGACACGAACATCGCGTCGCAGTTCTTGGAGTGGACCAGGATGCGGTCGCCCTTGCCGATGCCGCGCGCCCTCAACCCCGCCGCCAGCGCCGAGACCTCCGCATCGAGATCGGCCCAGCTCAGCGTCAGGTCGCCCCAGATGAAGGCGGGGTGGGCGGCCAGCCGCCGCCCGTTCTGCGCGACGATATGGCCGAGATTCATCACGCGCCGCGTCATCGGCGCGACGCCGCCTGCAGGGGCGGAGGCCTTCGTTGCGGTCATCTCAGTGTCTCCCTGAAAGAGAACGCGCCGTCATCCCGGGCGACCCCTCGGGTCCGGCCTGTGGCCGGCCCAAGGACAGGCTCCGGGAGACCCGGGATCCATTCCTGAACGGTTCAGGCATGGATCCCGGATCTCCGCTTCGCTGCGTCCGGGATGACGGCGCAGAATTGTATCTGGCGGTGCGAGTGGTCGAACTGACGCGGAAATGCATCACGCCCGCCTCGCCTCGATCGCCGGCGCGGTGATGCGCCCGGCCCGGTCCGCGACCTTGCGACCCGGCACGAACATGTCCGCCAGCAGCCGCTCCATCCGCATGACCTCGGCGCGCAGATGGTCGGCCAGTTCGTCCTGTCGCTCCGGCGCCATGCGGCTGTCGATCGCCGCCAGGCTGAGCGCGCCGGCGACGCGCCCGTCCGGATAGCGAAAGGCCATGCCGACGCCCCAGGAGCTGGCGACGAGCCGACCGGGGTTGAGGGCAAAGCCGCGCTGGCGGGCCAGCGCGAGATCGTCGCGCAGGATCTCCGGCGCGAACCCCTGGTAGCGGGCGCGCAAGGCGGGCTCATTGGCGGCCAGGAGGCGGTCCACATCGTCGTCGGGCAACGCCGCCAACAGGGCGAGCGAGCCCGCGCCGACACCGAGCGGATGCTGGTCGCCCATCTGCAGCGCATGGGTGCGCACCGGATAGGTGCCCTCCTCGCGATGCAGGCAGACGCAGTAATGGTCGCGCCGCACGGAGAGGAAGCTGGTGTCCATCGTCACGCCGGCGAGATGGCGCAGGCTCTCCATCGCGAGTTCGAGCAGCCCGTGCCGGCGCGCCGCCAGCACGCCGAGCACGAAGGCCTCCTCGCCCAGGCAGTAATGCCGTGTCCGCGGCTCCTGCTCGACGAGGCCGGCCCGGATCAGGGCCAGCAGCAGCCGTCGCGCGGTCGGCTTGTTCAGGCCGCTGCCGGCGACGATCTCGACCAGCGGCAGCCCGCCTGCCGGCTCGCGGCCGATCAGCGCGAGCAGCTGCAGCGCGCGGTCCACGCTCTGCGAGCCGGACATCCCGGCCCGTGCTTCGTCGCTTCCTGCCACCCTGGCATCCTCACCCAAGGTCCATGATATGGACCTCATTTTTGTGTCTTCAGCCTAGTTCGCCCGATTGCCGATTGCAATGCGGGTTACCTCGTGTAATCTCTGGCCCGATCCACAGTGGCGCTGATCACAGTGTGGACCGCATCGGCGGCCGCCCGACAGGCTAGACAAGAGCGATGCGACGGGAGGACGAACCAATGTCGATGCAGGCGCCCTGCGAGGGGTCCGGCCCCACACTCGCAACCGTGACGCCGCCGGCCGGCCTGGCCGTCGCGCGCCGCAGGCGCTGAGAGTCGCCATGGTCGACGTCGCCGACAGGATCGCTCTGCCCGAGGGCATCGCGGAGCTCGAGGATGTCCGCCCGGGCTCGGCCTTCATGCGTCCGGTCGAGGTGGTCGCCGCCGGCCTCGTGGCGCTGATCATCGGCGTCCTGCTGCTCGGCGTCACCTCGCGCTACGTCTTCTCGCTGCCGGTGATCTGGATCGACGAGGTCGCCTCGATCTCGTTTCTCTGGCTGGCCATGCTCGGCTCGGCGATCGCGATCGACCGCAACGAGCATCTGCGGCTGACGCTCTTCATCGGCATGATACCGGAGCGTCTGCGCGGCTTCGCCAACAGCTTCGCGCTGCTCGTCGTCGCCGCCTTCCTGCTGGCGATGATCTACCCGGCGATCGACTATGCGATCGAGGAGAGCTTCGTCACCTCGGCCGCGCTCAACATTCCCAACAGCTGGCGCGTCTCGGCGCTCGCCACGGGCATCGTCCTGATGTCGCTGCTGGCGCTGCGCCACGCCTGGCGCACCTCGACGCTGCGCGATCTCGTCCTGGCGGCGGGGCTGATCCTCGCCATCGGCGCCGCCTTCTGGTGGCTGACGCCGGTGCTGAAGGGGCTGGGCTACGGCAACATCCTGATCTTCCTCGTCGTCGTCGTCGCGCTCTGCCTGGTCGCCGGCGTGCCGATCGCCTTCTGCTTCGGCATGGGCACGCTGTGCTTCCTCGTCTTCTCGACCAATGTGCCGATGCTGGTGATGGTCGGCCGCATGGACGAGGGCATGTCGAGCATCATCCTGCTCTCGGTGCCGATCTTCGTGCTGCTCGGCTGCATCCTCGACGCCACCGGCATGGGCAAGGCGATCGTCGACTTCCTCGCCTCCATGCTGGGCCATGTCCGTGCCGGCATGTCCTATGTCCTGCTCGGCTCGCTCTTCCTGGTCTCGGGCATTTCCGGCTCGAAGGTCTCGGACATGGCGACGGTGGCGCCCGCGCTGTTTCCGGAGATGAAGCGGCGCGGCTACAAGCCCAAGGAGCTGATCGCGCTGCTCTCCACCGGCGCGGCCATGGCCGACACGGTGCCGCCCTCGATCGTGCTGATCGTGCTGGGCTCCGTCGCAGGCGTCTCGATCGCCGGCCTGTTCAATGCCGGCTTCGCCATCGCCATGGTGCTGCTGCTGGCGCTCGCCATTCTCGCGCGCTGGAAGGCGCGCCACGAGGACCTCGCCGGCGTGCGCCGGCTCTCGCTCTCCGTCATCGGAAAGACCGCGCTGATCGCGGGCCCCGCCCTGGTGCTGCCCTTCATCATCCGCGCGGCGGTCGGCGGCGGCGTCGCCACCGCCACGGAAGTCTCGACCATCGCGGTGCTCTACGCGCAGACCGGCTTCGCCCGCGACCTCGCGACCTTCATGATCGGGCTGCCCGGCGGCTGGCTGACCTTCATGGTGGTGACGATCGTCGTGTTCCTGGTGCTGGGTTGCGTGCTCGAGGGGCTGCCCGCCATCGTGCTGATGGCGCCGCTGATGTTCCCGATCGCCAAGAGCCTCGGCATCAACGACGTGCATTATTCGATGGTGGTGGTCACCGCGATGAACATTGGCCTGATGACCCCGCCGATCGGCATCGGCTTCTACATCGCCTGCAAGATCGGCAATGTCTCGCCCGACGAGGCGATGGGCGCGATCTGGCCCTATCTGATCGCGCTGCTCGCGGGCCTGCTCGTCATCGCCTTCGTGCCCGGCCTCTCGACCTGGGTGCTGTGAGGAAGCCGCCGCAGCACCCTTCGAACCGTTTACAGCGCTGCCGACGGAAAGTCCTGGGTCGAACACTGGTCGGTCGAGTCAGGCCCTCATGCCTGGTCAGGCGGAAGCACGGCCGGTTCATTCACCGACCCGCAAGGCCCGGGCGCATCG
>NCCO01000268.1 GCA_002279705.1 Allobosea sp. 12-68-7 | reverse complement strand
GTGCGCTTGATCGTCTTGAGGTACTGCTTGGGGATGATCATGTCGGTGTCGACATTGATCACCTTCAGCGGCGCGGGCGTCGAGGTCAGGGTGGTGAAGGGCTGCATGAGCGGTCGGTCCTTGCTGCTTGACGGGTGTCGCCGGTTATTCCGCGGCGCGTTCGATGGCGTCCAGATCCTCGTCCGAGAAGCCAAAATGGTGGCCGATCTCGTGGACCAGCACATGCGTGACGATGTGGCCCAGGCTCTCGTCATGCTCGGCCCAGTAGTCGAGGATCGGGCGGCGGTAGAGATGGATCGTGTTGGGCATCTGGCCGGTCTGCGGGGCGTAGCCCTGCTGCGGCAGGCCGATGCCGGTGAAGAGGCCGAGGATGTCGAAGGGGCTCTCGGCCTCGAGCTCCTTGCAGATATCGTCTTCGGGGAACTCGGTGACGGTGAAGATCACGTCGCTGCAGAGCGCGCGGAACTCGTCGGGCAGCCGGTCGAAGGCGGCCTGCGCCATGACCTCGAAGGCCTCGATCGAGGGCGCGCGGGCGCCGTCCCAGTCGATCTCCGGACCGGTTGCGGCCGCGGCGCCGATGGCGGGAACGCTGCCCATCACCAGACCTTCAGCTGATGGCCGAGCCACCAGGCGAGCACGACGACGCCGAGCAGCGACAGGGAGCGCCCGATGCGCCGGCCCCAGAGCTCGATCCCGTCGCCCTCGGGAGCATCCTTCGCGCCGAAATGATCCGCCGCCCGGCCCATGGAGGAGCCGAGCAGGCTTTCGCTGTCGCGCTTGACGCGATCGAGCGCGGCTTGCGCCTCGGCGGCGCGGGCGGCTTCGCGGGGGTCTGTGCTCATTTCACCACGCCGGGAGCGGCCCAGCCCATCAGCAGGCCCTTCACGCTGAGGTCCTCGTCGATCTGAGGCCAATGGATGCCGTAACCGGCCCCGGCGAGTTCCCAATCCGCGCGCTGGGCGTGCGTCGCGTTCAGGAGCCGGGGATACCAGCGCATCGGCACGGACAATTCGCGGCCGTCCGTCAGATCGACGATGAGCCGGTCGTCCGTGCAGCGCACGTTCTGCACGCGTGCTTCAATCAGAAGCTCTTCCGCAGTGCTCATGCCAGACCTCCAGGCAATGTTGGCGATTGTCACTGACGAGACGCTCGATGTCACGCAATTCATGGATGGAGAAGCCGATCGCGCTGGCGAGGCGGAGCGGCTGCAACCAGAATTTCGCCGTCAGCATGTCGCGATCGACATGAACATGAGCGGGCTCGCGACAGTCGTGACTGACGAAGTAGACGCGGTAGTGACCCGATCTCAGGATCGTCGGCACCGGCGTCGCTCCCGTTGATCAGCAGCGCCGCCGGCCCAACTCCCCTCAGCCCAACTGCCTCACATCGACGAAGCGCCCGACGAGAGCGGCGGCCGCCGCCATCTGCGGCGAGACGAGATGGGTGCGGCCCTTGAAGCCCTGGCGGCCCTCGAAATTGCGGTTCGAGGTCGAGGCCGCGCGCTGGCCCGGCTTGAGTTGGTCGGGGTTCATGCCCAAGCACATCGAGCAACCCGGCTCGCGCCATTCGAAGCCGGCGGCGAGGAAGATCTTGTCCAGCCCCTCGGCCTCGGCCTGCTGCTTCACCAGCCCCGAACCCGGCACGATCATGGCGTAGTCGAGCGAGCCCGCGATGGTCTTGCCCTCGACGATCTTGGCCACTGCGCGCAGATCCTCGATGCGGCCATTGGTGCAGGAGCCGATCCAGATCACGTCGAGCGGGATCTCGGTCATCTTCGTGCCGGCGGTCAGGCCCATATAGTCGAGCGCGCGCTGCTTGGAGGAGCGCTTGGTCTCGTCCTCGATCAAGGCGGGGTCGGGCACGCTGCCGGCGACCGAGACGACATCCTCAGGGCTCGTGCCCCAGGAGACGATCGGCGGCAGATTGTTGGCGTCGAGCTTCACGATCCGGTCGAAATGGGCGCCCTCGTCGGTGTAGAGCGTCTCCCAGTAGCGCATGGCCTCGTCCCAGGCGGCGCCGTGGGGGGCCTTGGGGCGGCCCTTCAGATAGGCATAGGCCTTCTCGTCGGGGGCGACCATGCCGGCGCGCGCGCCGCCCTCGATCGACATGTTGCACAGGGTCATGCGGCCCTCCATCGAGAGCGCGCGGATGGCGTCGCCCGCATATTCGATCACCGAGCCGGTGCCGCCGGCCGTGCCGATCTCGCCGATGATGGCGAGCGTGATGTCCTTGGCGGTGACGCCCTTGGTCAGCGTGCCGTCCACCTGGACGAGCATGTTCTTGGCCTTCTTCTGGATCAGCGTCTGGGTCGCCAGCACATGCTCGACCTCCGAGGTGCCGATGCCGTGGGCGAGTGCCCCGAAGGCGCCATGCGTCGAGGTGTGGCTGTCGCCGCAGACGATGGTGGTGCCGGGCAGGGTGAAGCCCTGCTCGGGGCCGAC
>NCCO01000267.1 GCA_002279705.1 Allobosea sp. 12-68-7 | reverse complement strand
ATCTCGGCCGGATCGACGTCGAGCAGAATGACGCCCGTGCCGAAGCTGTAGGTCGCGACGCCCGATCCGTCATAGTCGCCCTGGACCAGCACGTCGTCGGCCGTGCCGTCGCCGTCGGCGTCGGCCACGAGGAAGCGGATGAAGCCGCCGCTGAACGGATTGGTCGCCGGATCCCAGCCGGTGAACCAGCTGCTCGACCAGGAGGTCAGGTTGAGGATGTCGCTGCCCGCACCCGCCTGGAAATCGGCGATGATGTCGGGCAGGTTACCTGTCTGGCCGCTAAAGCTTGTGTAATAATAGGCATCGGGGTTGACGACGAACGTGTCGCGACCCGCGCCGCCCCAGGCTGTCGTCTGGCCGCCGTCATTGGTGTGCGACATGCTCTCGAAAAAGTCGGCACCGTCTCCACCGCTGAGCGTGTTGGTGCCCTGCCAGTCGTAGAGATAGTCGTCGCCGAGGCCGCCTTCGAGATCGTCGTCGCCGGCATTGCCGTACATGACGTCGTCGCCTTCGCCGCCGTCGAGCGTATCGTTGCCATTGTTGCCGCTCAGCGTGTCGTCGCTCTCGTCGCCGAAGATCGTGTCATCACCTTCGTCGCCCGAGATGCTGTCGCGACCCGAACCGCCGTGGATCTCGTCACTGCCGCGATTGCCGCTGATCGTCTCCGCGCCCGCGCCGCCGAAAATCTGGTCGCCGGCGAGCGAACCGACGATCGAGGGGTTCCACTGGTTGTTCTCGGGCCGCTCGCTGCCGTTGATGACGCGCAGCGAGCCGTCGGGCTCCCAGAATGCGCCCTGGCCATAGTTGGTGGTCGAGAAATTCGCCGCGGTCAGATCGTTTGGATCGACGTTGAACAGCCGCGCGAGCGTAATCGCCTGCACGCCGTCCGACCCGCCGGTGCGGTCCATGAAGAAAGTCGTGTCGTCGCTCTGGCCGTCGCCGTCCAGATCGCTCACGCTGAAGCCCAGATAGCCCTGGGTGAAGGGGTTGCTGGTCTGGTCCCAGGTCGCGAACAGCGAACTGAGATCCTGAATGCGCAGCACATCGCCGCTGGCACCCGCCTCGAAGTCGGTGATGGTGAGCTGGTTGGGCGACGAGGTGGTCAGGCTGTTCGCGTAGAGATCGAACAGGTCGCTGCCGCTGCCGCCGGTGACGGTCTGGATCGCAGAACCCGAGTAGGAATAGAGCGCGTAACGGAAGAAATCGTCGCCATCGCCGCCATCGAGCGTGTTGGTGCCCTGATAATCGTTGAAAATGTCGTTGCCGGTGCCGCCGCTGACATCGTCATTGCCGGCATCGCCATCGAGCGTGTCGTCGCCGTCGCCGCCATCCAGCTGATCGTTACCGTTGCTTCCCGACAGATTGTCGTCCTCGGCACCGCCGCTGAGGATGTCGTCGCCTTCGCCGCCGCCGAGCGTGTCGTTGCCCTGGCCGCCCTCGAGCGCGTCGTTGCCGTCCAGACCCTGCAGATTGTCGGCACCCGCGAGGCCATAGAGCGTGTCGTTGCCGTCCTGGCCGCGGATGGTGTCGCCCGTTCCGGTCGCGCCGCTGAGATCGCTGTCGCCGTAGATGATGTCGGCGTCGTTGGACCCGTCGAAGTCATCGCCGAACTGCGTGCCGACGATCGTGAGGCCTGTACCGGTCGGGCTTGGCCCAATACCGTTGGGCATGCCCGAGGCGCGGAAATTGTCGAGTACGAGGTCGGTCGCGGTGACGCCCTGCAGCACCACGAGGTCGACCAGATTGGCGGCGACCCCATCGACCGATCCGCGCAGGATCGTGTCGGCGCCGTTCTGGACCAGCACGAGATGGCCGGTCGCGAACGGATTCTGGGTGTTAACGTCGAAATTGGTGAAGACGCTCCCGTTCGTATAGCTCTCGAGGAACAGATAGTCGCCGTTCGGCCCGGCCTCGAAATCGGTGATGATGTCGGCCTGGCGGTTCGCCGGCTGGGTCATCAGCCAGAACAGTTCGAGGTCGAAGGTGTCGCGGCCAGTACCGCCGGTGACGGTGTCGAGGCCGGTGCGATAGCCGAGGTTGTTGAAGAGGTCGTCGCCAGCGCCACCGTCCATGGTGTTGCTGTTGCTGTCGTCGTTGAAGGTGTCGTTGCCTTCATCGCCGAACAATATGTCGTCGCCATTGTCGCCGTTCAGCGTGTCGTCGTCGGTACCGCCATGCAGCGTGTCGTTGTTGTTGCCACCATTGAGCGAGTCGTTGCCGCTGTTGCCGAACAGCTCGTCCTCGCCATTGTCGCCGTAAAGCGTGTCGTTGCCCGCGCCGCCGTTGATGACGTCGTCGCCATTCTGGCCGTGGATGTTGTCGTTGCCGCCCGCGTCGCTCGTGGGGTTGGGATCGGCGTCGATGGTGTCGCCGTCGTTGGTGCCGTCGAAATCGTCGCCATCGGCGGTTCCGATGATGGTGACGCCCACGCCCTGCGGGCTC
>NCCO01000266.1 GCA_002279705.1 Allobosea sp. 12-68-7 | reverse complement strand
GAGGGTTTCCCGTCGCCCCGTGGGGGTTCCCGGCAAGTAGTGCCGCCCCTCTTCCACCGCAACGGCAAGTCCCGGCTGCTCCCAGAGCGGATATCGGCTCGAGACCAAAGGCACGCTGCGAGCGGAATAGACGCCGTTCGGAAGCCATTCGAGCGTCCCAGCATTCCAGATGTTTCCGGCGGGAGTACCATTCGTCAATCGCATGTTGCGGATGAGATCGAGCAGGAACACGGCAACGCCGGACGCCAGCATGAACGCGCCGATGGTGGATGCGAGATTGTAGCCATCCCATCCCAGCCCCGCCGGATAGGTATAGACGCGTCGCGGCATGCCGAGCAGGCCGGCAAGGTGCATGGGAAAGAAGGTCGTGTTGAAGCCGATGAAAATCAGCCAGAACGCCCACTTGCCCAGTCGTTCCGACAATGGCTTGCGACTGAAGGCGGGCGTCCAGTAATAAAAGCCCGCGAACATGGGAAATACCATGCCGCCCACCAGCACATAGTGAAAGTGCGCCACCACGAAATAGGTATCGTGCACCTGCCAGTCGAACGGAACCATGGCCACCATGACGCCGGTCAACCCGCCTAAGGTGAAGATGGCGAGGAAGCCCAGCGCGAACAGCGAAGCCGCCGTCACCTTCAGCCGTCCCGCGGCAAACGTCGCGATCCAGGCGAAGACCTGGATGCCGCTTGGGATCGACACCGCCATGCTGGCCGCCGAAAAGAAGCCAAGCGACATGGTGGGGATGCCGGTGGTGAACATGTGATGCACCCACAGCCCGAAGGAAAAGAAGCCGGTGGCGATCAGCGCCACCACGATCATGCGATGGGCGATCAGCGGTGTTCCGGCCATGGTCGGCACGATCATCGACAGCATGCCGGCAGCGGGCAGGAAGATGATATAGACTTCGGGGTGGCCGAAAAACCAGAATAGATGCTGCCATAGCAGCGGATCGCCGCCCTTCGCGGCGATGAAGAAAGGCCAGCCGAACGCACGTTCCAGTTCCAGCAGGAACGTGGCGAGTATGACCGCCGGAAAGGCGAAGACGATCATCCCGGCGAAGATCAGCATGGTCCAGGCGAACACCGGCATCTTGTCCAGTGTCATGCCCGGCGCCCGGGTGCGCAGCACGCCGACGATGATCTCGATCGCGCCCGCGATGGCGGAAATCTCGATGAAGCCGATGCCCAGCAGCCAGAAATCGGCGCCTATGCCGGGCGAATAGGCGGTGCTGGTGAGCGGCGGATACATGAACCAGCCGCCGCTCGGCGCAAGATCGAAAAACAACGTCGAGAAAAACACCAGCCCGCCGATGAAATAGGCCCAGAATGCGAACGCGCCGAGCCGCGGAAAGGGCAGATCCCGGGCGCCCAGCATCTGGGGCAGCAGGAGAACTCCAAGCGCCTCCACCACTGGCACGGCGAACAGGAACATCATCACCGTGCCGTGCATGGTGAAGACTTGGTTATAGGTCTCCTGGCTCAGAAAGGTGTTCTGCGGCACCGCGAGCTGGGTGCGCATAAGCAAGCCGAGGATGCCGGCCAAGAGAAAGAACAGGAACGCGGTGCCGATGTAGAAATAGCCGATGACCGTGTTGTTCACCGCGCTCAAGATCCGCCAGCCACCGGGCGTGGCCCATATGCGCTTGAGCTGCGGCAATTCCTCGGCCGGGCGAGGCAGGGCGTTGGGAAGCGGCCCGGAGGGCAAGCTGGCGTCGGTCATCGCAACCCCGAGAGATAGGCCGAGAGCGCCGCAAGATCGGCGTCGGCGAGAAAGCCAAAGGGCGGCATGCCGGCGCCGGGCTTGAAATGCTGGGCATCGGCGATGAAGCGGGAGAGGTTTTCGGGCGTCTGGGGCAACATGGCCGCGCCAATGAAGCGGCGCGCGCCGACGCGGGTCAGATCGGGGCCGATGGTGCCGGTCGCGGCGGTCCCGGCGATGCGGTGGCAGGCACCGCATCCCGTGGCCTGGAACAGGGCGGCGCCCCGCCCCGCGGCGGCCGGCGCGGGCATCGCGGCCGCCGCGAGCCAGGCTGCAAATTCGGCTCCCGGCATCGCGATCACCTCGAACGCCATCCAGGCGTGCGCGCCGCCGCAATATTCCGCGCACTGGCCGCGATAAATGCCCGGCCGCGCCGCCGAGAGCCGAAGGCGATGGGTTCGGCCCGGGATCATGTCGAGCTTGCCCGCCAACGCCGGCACCCAGAACGAATGGATCACGTCGCCGGAATGCAGTTCCAGCTCCACCTCCCGCCCCACCGGGATGCGGATCTCGTTGGCGGATTCTACGGCCGCGCCATCCGCGCGCGCATAGCTGACGCGCCACCACCATTGCTCCGCCGTGACCACGATGCGTGCCGCCGGCGCACCGCCTGGCGCGCTGGACTTGGCCATCACCCAGAGGCCATAGGTGAGCAGCGCGCTCAACGTCACCACCGGAACGG
>NCCO01000265.1 GCA_002279705.1 Allobosea sp. 12-68-7 | reverse complement strand
TTTTGCGGAATAGGTCCTGTCGCGCAGGCTGTCCCACTCCGGATCGGGGAAGGCGATCGGCGAGATCGGTGCGGCATTGCGCCCGCGTCGGCGGTTCGCGGCGATATCGGCAAGCTCGAAGAACTTGCGGCGTGCATGAGCCCAGCACAGAGCCTCGACGATTGGCCCAGGCTGGCGGTCGGGCACAAGCAACCAATTATAGCCGGCATAGGCGTCGGCCTGCAGGATGCCGCTGAGGCACGTCAGATGCTCTTGCGGATGATCGCCCGAGCGGTCGCGCGACGCTCGGAACAGCACCGCCGGCGGATCGGCGCCGCCGAAGGGGCGATCATCGCGCACATACACCCAGGCCCGGCCGGTGTCGGTCTTGGCCCTAGCCAGGATGGGAACCGTGGTGTCATCGCCGTGCAGGCGTGCCGCCGCCATGACGTGGCGCTCGATCAAGCTATGGAGCGGGCGCAGCGCTGGTGTTCGCGGCACGCTCCCGGGCCAACGCTCGCCTCAGCCTCAAGCCGCGCAGCACGCTCCGCTAGCATCATGGCGTGGGCCGCGGCAAGGTCACTCGGCAAAGGATCCATCGGGCTCGACATAGGGGGATGGGATCATATCCCTCGTCCCTATGCCACGCCCGAATGACCCCGATGCGCCGGGGGCGCCACGTCCTCTGCGGATGCCGCCAGTCGATGCCTTCCAGCAGACAGCCGAGCTGGGCCGGCGTGATCGTCACAACACCGTCGGACGGCGACGGCCACAGGAAACGACCCCGCTCCAGGCGCTTCGAGAACAGGCACGCGCCCTGGCCGTCGTGCCAGATCACCTTCACCAGATCGCCACGTCGGCCGCGGAACACCAAAAGGTGTCCGCCGTTGGGATCCCGCCGCAAGACCTCCTGGACCTGCAGCGCCAGACCCGCGAAGCCCTTCCACATATCGGACGCCGACGACCCGACAGGCAGCCTAACCGGCACACCACCGGCCGACGCTATCTCGATCCGAGTGTCGGGGTGGGCAGTGCTGGATGCGGAACCTCCCTCCAGACGATCCATATCCGGCATCGGTGCTGGAAGAGGCTTCGGTGGATCAATGACAGATACCGCCGCAAACCCTCAAGGTTCCATCCGTTCGGAAAGGCGTTCGCGCCACCGATAAACCTGCTGCGCCTGGATGCCGTTGCGCTTCGCCGTCCCGATGACGGCGCCGCTCGCCGCGGCCTCTTCGACGACCGCCCGCTCTTCGGCCCAACTCCAGCGCCGACGCCGTACATAGGTCTCTTCTGCGTCCACCGTCCTTCTCCAGCACCGCTGCTGACACTACTGCCAGATCAGAGGACCGAAGAGCCGGCCACCTCGCTTACATCATGCAAGGTGGCCCACGGCGGAGGGGTACGTTTGGGTGGCCGTTGACGATTTATGACGTCAGCGAGGTAGGCATGCGAGTCGATGCCGTTGAGCTTGCAGTTCTCCACGAGGGAGGCGATGACGGACCTCTGGTCTGTGCAGCCGGCGAAATGGGCATTCTTCAGAGTCAAGGCCAGGGGCCGGATCGACCGCTCTACGATGTTGTTGTCCGGCTCGACGCGAACACCGTCGAAAATCAAGGTCAGCCGCTCTCAACGCGAGTGGGCTTAACGGATCCCTGCGCACGCGGGGAACAGCAGAGTTTTCATATTCCATTTAGTAACACCAACGGTTCATCCCCGCGCATGCGGGGAACAGGCCATGAGGGCGCCGACCTGCTCGGGCGTAAGCGGTTCATCCCCGCGCATGCGGGGAACAGGTCTTCGCGCCGAAAGGCAGCCCTGTGTTGATCGGTTCATCCCCGCGCATGCGGGGAACAGGCCATGACCATCCGCACTATTGCCACCGCCCTCGGTTCATCCCCGCGCATGCGGGGAACAGCACCTCCTCGATCAGCACGGTGACGCAATTGTCGGTTCATCCCCGCGCATGCGGGGAACAGAGCGTGCCCCTGCTCACCTCGTAGGACACGGACGGTTCATCCCCGCGCATGCGGGGAACAGAGGTCGGAGACGCCCGCGGCATCCACATAGTCCGGTTCATCCCCGCGCATGCGGGGAACAGATTTCCCGCCCGCCCGCCGCCCGCTGAGGCGGCGGTTCATCCCCGCGCATGCGGGGAACAGCCCTGCCCGGCGCCCCGGCAAAAGAACACGTTCGGTTCATCCCCGCGCATGCGGGGAACAGGTATTTCCGGGTGGATCATATCCACCCTACGCCGGTTCATCCCCGCGCATGCGGGGAACAGGTTTTTCGCGGCGACCGTTTGTTCCTGCGAACCGGTTCATCCCCGCGCATGCGGGGAACAGATCATCGAGAAACCTGACGATCTCGCTTTGACTGGTTCATCCCCGCGCATGCGGGGAACAGTTGCGCCAAGGCTCGCCGGAGACATCAGTTACCGGTTCATCCCCGCGCATGCGGGGAACAGCTC
>NCCO01000105.1 GCA_002279705.1 Allobosea sp. 12-68-7 | reverse complement strand
GTCGCTCATCAACCCGCGAAGCACCGCTGCCCTCCCCAAAAAGCAGCGTTGAATCAGACATCAGTTGATTTGGGAATCCTGTTTGTCCACACGACCTAGTGTGAGGCCATGTGGGCCGTCTGCTATTTCTAAGAGCGCGATCATGAAACTGTGGTAACCGTTGGTCGTGATCGGCGGGACCGGAGCGAACTTCACGAACTCCACGGCTTCCAGCCACTCGACCTTCCCGTCTCCGTTCGTGTCGGCAACCATCACATCAGCCGCCCTTTTATCAACCATCGCTAAATCAAAGGCGGCGCCGAATAAGTAGGCGTTCCGCTGGTAGTTGAATTGTTGGTGAGCGTAGGCCTCTTCCCTAGTAACAACGCCATCGAAGTTCGTATCGTGGCGAAATATCTCCTCGATCCTTGGCCGCCACGTGGCGTGAGGCCACTTTTCTTCTTGAAGGCGCATGTCGGCGAGGGTCACGCGGCCGTCCATGTTGATGTCTGCGGCACGAAATATATGGGTGTTTGCCGCGACGAAGGCGGGCAACGTCATTCCGTCCCGCATTTGACTGACAAGCATCGTCCGCTGAGATTGGGTCAGCTCTTGCGCTGATGCGCTTCCGGCGATGCTCAACGCGATTGCGATGAGGGCAAATAGGGTTCGCAAACGCCCCTCCCAAGCTTTCGGGATTTCCTAGTCCATTCGGCAGTGAACGGAAAGGTATCCGGGTCCTGAATTGGTGATCGGATCATCGGGTTGAAGGGCGATTGGACCGCTACCAATCCACACCTCGAAGGTCCGCTCCCGACCCAAAGCAGCCTTGCGCATTTACCAGCAGCGCCTCCATGTAGTAAGGAATAATCCTTACCCATCAAACGACGGAGCATCCCATGGCGCCCCTCGTTTACGAGCGCAGCAAGATCACCGCGAAGGGACAGACGACGGTTCCCAAGGCCGTGCGTCAGGCGCTGGGCGTGAGCTATGGCGGCGAGATCGCCTATGTCATCGATGAGGGCGGCCGGGTCAGCCTTGTGGCGGCGCAGGGGGAGACGGACCCCGTCATCGACGGTTTCCTGGCGTTCCTCGCGCGGGACATGGCCAAGAACCCCGCCCATCTCACCGCCTTCCCTCCTGCTCTCGCGGAGCGGATGACTGCGCTCACAGCCGGAATGAGCGTCGACCTCGCCGAGGAGATCGACGGGGACGTCACGCTCTGAGCCATGATCGTCAACGGCTGGACGATCTTCGCCCATCCCCTGCTGCTCGATCAGCTCGAGCGGGCGACAGCCGCCATCGAGGCCGCAAAGGCAAACAACCCGGCGGACTTCCAGCGGACGTCACAGGCGAAGCTCCTCGCCATGCTCGCCAAGCTCCTCTTCGAGACGATCCCCGCCGATCCGACCCGGCCGGAGTACCGCCAGGGCGACACGCTCGGCGCAGCCCGCAAGCACTGGTTCCGGGCCAAGTTCGGCCATGGCCGGTTCCGGCTGTTCTTCCGCTTCGACAGCAGGACGAAAACTTCAAGGGCATGCTCGACAAGGGCAACCCGCCCGACGATTGGAAGGATTTGCTCGCCGCGGCCTCGCAGGAGCCGGTCGTCGCGCGACGGGAAGGGGCCAAGCCGCGATAGCGCCCGCGCGGGATTTGGGGGGCGGCGATCCGAGGCTCTCGCAGGGCCCGATCCCTCGCCCAAGCATCGCCCGAAACAACCGGAAACCTGCCCGCTCCCAACATTGCGGGAAGTTAACTCGCCGCCGCACCGGGATTCTGGCATGGTGCGGCGGCTGAAGGACGTCGGCCCTGCCGGCGCGACGATGGGGACCAATTTGCGCAAGTGGTTGATCGGGACGGGTGTCGTAGCCGTGCTCGCGGCCGGCGGCTACTGGGCTTGGCGTCCGGCCGGCGGTCCCTCCAGCGAGGCGGCCTATCGGACGGCCCCGATCGACCGCGGCCAGATCACCGCCGCCGTGCGCGCCACCGGCACGCTGACGCCGATGACGACGGTGCTGGTCGGCTCGCAGCTGTCCGGCCAGATCGTCGAGATCCTCGCCGACTATAACTCGCAGGTGAAGGCCGGCCAGGTCGTCGCCCGCCTCAACAGCGACCAGATCCGGACCCGCCGCGACGCCGCCCAGGCCGATGTCGCCCAGGCCAAGGCCGATCTCCTGGTCAAGCGCGCCCAGCTCGACCGCGCCCGCTCGACACGGCTCAAGGCCAATTCGACGGTGAAGGATCTCGAAGCCCAGCGCGACCGCGTCGCCGCGCAGCTCGCCGATGCGAAGCGCACCTTCGAGCGCCAGACCGAGCTGTTCAGCCGCGGTGCCGGCTCGCAGCAGACGCTCGACACCGCCCGCACCCAGCTCGAGGTCCAGACCGCCACGCTCGCCTCCAGCGAGGCGCAGGTCGCCTCGGCCAAGGCCGAACTCAACGGGCTCGATGCCGACATCCTCCTCGCCGAGGGACAGGTGAAGTCCGGCGAGGCGCTGATCGCGCAGCGCGAGGCCAAGCTCAAGGACATCCTGATCGATCTCGAGCGCACCGATATCCGCTCGCCCGTGGACGGTGTCGTCGTGCAGCGCCAGGTCGATCTCGGCCAGACGGTCGCCGCCTCGCTCTCGACGCCGACCCTGTTCCAGATCGCGCAGGACCTGCGCACCATCGACATCTACGCCAATGTCGACGAGGCCGATGTCGGCAGGCTGAAGGCCGGGCAGCCGGCGAGCTTCACCGTCAACGCCTATCCCAACCGCACCTTCGAGGGCCGCGTCGAGATGGTGCGCTTGGGCGCCCAGACGATCCAGAACGTCGTCACCTATACCGGGGTGATCCGGGTCGAGAACCGGGACATGGCGCTGCTGCCGGGCATGACCGCCAATCTCCAGGTCGTCACCGAGGACCGCCGCGATGTGCTGCGCATCGCCAACGCCGCCTTGCGCTTTCGCCCCGCCGGCGCGCTCAGCCCCGCGCCCGCAACGCCGGGCGCTGCCGCCGTCGCGCAGGGCGCCGCGGCCGGGCGCGGCGCCGCCCAGGCCACGGCCTTGCGCGAACGCATCGAGACCGAGTTGCAGCCGACGCCGGAGCAGAAGCAGGCGATCGCCACGATCATGCAGGAGCGCCGCGCCGGCTTTCGCGAGGCCATGGCAGGGCTGACCGAGGAGGAGCGCCGCGCCATCTTCCGCAAGGCCCGCGCCGACATGATCGCCAAGATCGCCGCCGTGCTCGATCCAGAGCGCAAGGCGAAGTTCGAGGCGATGATGCAGGGGGGACGCGCCGCGCCGCAGCAGGGCACACCCGGCCGCGTCTATGTGCTCGACGATGACGGCCGCCCGCGCGCGGTGCCGGTCATGCTCGGCCCGACCGACGGCGCCTATACCGAGCTGCTCTCCGGCGACCTGCAGGAAGGCCAGGCGGTGGTCATCGGCGGCGGGCCGCGCCCGTCTGCCGCCGCCCAGTCAACGCCCGCCCGTCCGCCGACGCGCGGCGGCCCGCCCCGGCTGTTCTGATGGCGATTGCGAAAGCGCCCGCCCTGCCCTGTCGTTACGGAGCGTCGCGCAGCGGCGAACCCGGAACCCATGACGGGGTGAGGCCGATGTCAAATCAAGTCGATCACGCTCGCCCGGTTGTGGGTTCCGGGTTCAGCCCTTTGGGCCGCCCCGGAAAGACAGAGGGACGTTCCTCATGCCCCTGATCGAAGCCCGCGACCTCTCCCGGGTCTATGACCTAGACTCCGGCCGCGTCACCGCGCTCGACCGCGTCTCGCTCGACATCGAGGCGGGCGACCTCGTCGCCGTGATGGGCCCCTCCGGCTCGGGCAAATCCACCTTCATGAACCTGATCGGCTGCCTCGACCGGCCGACCGGCGGGCATTACCGGCTCGACGGCGTCGCGGTCGAGACGCTCGGCAGCGACGGCCTGGCGGAGCTGCGCAACCGCAAGCTCGGCTTCGTCTTCCAGCAGTTCAACCTGCTGCCGCGCGTCGACGCCTGCGCCAATGTCGAACTGCCGATGGTCTATGCCGGGGCCGACCGCAAGACGCGCCGCCAGCGGGCGCTCGCCGCGCTCGGCCGCGTCGGCCTGGGCGAGCGTGCCCATCACCGCCCGATGCAGCTCTCGGGCGGGCAGCAGCAGCGCGTAGCGATTGCCCGCGCGCTCGTCAACGAGCCGCGCCTGCTGCTGGCCGACGAACCCACCGGCGCGCTCGACAGCCGCACTGCGCTGGAAATCCTCGCGCTGTTCCAGGATCTCAACCGCGAGGGCGTCACCGTTGTCCTCGTCACCCATGATGCCGAGGTCGCGCGTCACGCCCGCCGGGTCATCCGCTTCCGCGACGGGCGGCTCCTCAGCGACCAGCGGCAGGAGGCGGCCGACGCCCGCGGCGCGCTGCTGGCTCTCGATGCCCACACGGCAGCTCCGGAACCCGTGCCGGAGACCGCCGCATGAGCCTTCTCGAAGCCATCCGCTCCGCCCTGTCGGCCATCGGCGCCAACGCGCTCCGCTCGGCCCTGACGATGCTCGGCATCATCATCGGCGTCGCCGCCGTCATCGCGATGGTCGCGATCGGCTCTGGCGCCCGCGAGCGCGTGACCTCGCAGATCAAGTCGCTCGGCGCCAATCTCGCCATCGTCCAGTCCGGCAACGTCACGCAGGGCGGCGCCCGGCTCGGCGCCGGCGCCTCCTCGACGCTGACCGACGAGGATGCGACCGCGATCGCCAGGGAGGTCGACGGCGTGGTCGCGGCGGCACCCGTCATCATCACCCGGGCCCAGGCCGTCTTCGGCGGCGCCAACTGGTCGACGCAGATCACCGCCACCGATCTCGACTTCTTCACCGCCCGCGAATGGGATGTCGGCGAAGGGCGCCTGTTCGAGCCCGAGGAGCTGCGCCGCGGCGAGATCGTCGCCATCATCGGGCAGACGGTGGCGCGCAATCTCTTCGGCGAGCAGAACCCGCTCGAACAGCAGTTCCGCATCCGCAACGTGCCCTTCAAGGTCATCGGCGTGATGGCGCCCAAGGGCCAGTCGGCGCTGGGCCAGGACCAGGACGACGTCATCTTCGTGCCGCTCGACACCGGCCGGCGCCGCATCGTCGGCCGCAACTACGCCCGCGACCGTTCGGTCCAGACCATCATGGTGAAGTTCGCCAGCGAGGATGCGATCGCGCCCGGCATCGAGCAGACCAGCGCGCTCCTGCGGCAGCGCCACCGGCTGATGGCGGACCAGGAGGACGACTTCATCGTCCGCAACCTGACCGAGATCGCCAACACCGCGACGCAGGCCGCCAACACGCTGTCCTGGCTGCTGGCCGCGGTGGCCGGCGTCTCGCTGCTCGTCGGCGGCATCGGCATCATGAACATCATGCTGGTCTCCGTCACCGAGCGGACGCGCGAGATCGGCCTGCGGCTCGCCGTCGGCGCCCGCCAGCGCGACGTGCTGGCCCAGTTCCTGATCGAGGCGACGACGCTCGCCACGATCGGCGGGGCGGTGGGCATTGCGCTCGGCATCGGCTCGGCGCTCATGATTGCGCGGATCGCGGGCTGGCCCTCGGTGGTCTCGATCGAGACGATCCTGATCGCCGTCGGCGTCTCCGGCATGATCGGCGTGTTCTTTGGCTTCTACCCGGCCCGCCAGGCGGCACGGCTCGATCCGATCGAGGCGCTCCGCCGGGAGTGAAGGGCCTCTCTTTCGCAGGTTGGCGAAAGGGGCGTTTAACCCGTCGCCGCTAACGTCACGCGATTGATGCCTGCCCCCTTCGGGGATCTCCTCGCCATGCGTGACACGACCCTCGCCAAGCCCTCCAGCCATCCCGCCGGCCTTTATCAGGAGGCCCTGTCGGGACCGAGCGGCGCGTGGTCCTGCGATCTCGCGACCGAAGTGCTGACCTGGACCGACGGCGTCTATGACCTGTTCGGCATCCAGCGCGGCCTGAAGCTGCATCGCGCGATGTCGCTCGACGTCTATCAGAGCCAGAGCCGCAGCGAGATGGAGCGGCACCGGGCCGCAGCCATCCGCAGCGGCAAGGGCTTCGTGCTCGATTGCCAGCTTCGCTCCGGCGGCCGCAGCCGCTGGATGCGCCTGCGCGCCGGCGTCGGCTATGATCAGGGCCGCCCAATCCGGATCTTCGGCTCCAAGCAGGACGTCACGGCCGAAAAGAAGATGTGGGACGGGCTGGTCACCGCCTCAGGCCAGGACCCGCTGACCGGACTGACGAACCGACGCGACTTCGAGGAGACCACACGCGAACTCAGCCGCCATGCGAGCGGGCCGCAGGGCTTTGCACTCGCCGTGTTGTCGATCGACGATGTCGAGACGCTGCGCGAGCGCCATGACCATGCCGGTGCGCTCGCCTGCCTGCGCTGCCTGGGCGAGCGCCTGGCGCGGCAGTTTCCGGATGCGATCCTCGTCTCCCGGATCGGCGGCGGCGAATTCGCCCTGCTGCTGCGCATCGGCGGCGCCAGCGCGCTCGAGGCCACGCTCGGCAGTGCCCATCGCCTGCTGACCCGCCCCGTCCCGCACGGCAGCGGGGCGATCGAGCTTGGCCTTTCGGTCGGCGCGGCCCTGCTCAAGCCCTCGCATCGCGACGACCCGAAGCGGCTTTTCGCCGAGGCCGATTCGGCACTTTACGTGGCGCGGGCGGCCGGGAGCAACTGCGTGCGCGTCTTCGACGGCATGGTGGCGCGGCCAACGGTGGCCGGGCGGACCGAGACGGTCAGCCTCAGCCCTTCACGCTCCTGACGACCTCGGCGACGTTCGCGCCGAAGGCTTCCGCCGTCTTCAGGTCGCCGGGCACCATCTCGTCGATGCCGGCATCGGAGGGCGAGGTCACGAGCAGGCCCTGAGAGCCGCCGAGATGGTTGAGTTCGTCGCGGGTGCTCGACTGGGCGTTGGAGGGGTGCATGCCCGTGCCGGTCCAGAGCATCTTGTGCTGGGCGGCGAGCAGAGCGAGATAGGCGATGGTCGAGCCCTCGTCGCCGTTCAGCGTCGCGGAATTGGTGAAGCCGGCCGCGATCTTGCCCTTCCAGTCCATCGTGTACCAGGGCTTGCTGGAGGTGTCGGCGAACCTCTTTTGAACTGCCGGGACACGCTGCCCATCGAGATCGGCGAGCCGAAAGCGATGGCATCCGCCGCCTTGAGCCTGGCCCAGGCAGCCTCCGGCAGGTTGCCGTCGGCATCGATGGCCAGCAGCTCGACGGTCGCGCCCGCGCCGCGCGCGCCCTTGGCGACATGCTCGGCGACCCTGGCGGTGTGGCCGTCACCGGAATGGAAGACGATGGCGATCTGGGTCATGGGGAGCCTCCTGAGGATCGGTCCATAGGCTGGCTTCCAGATGTTGCGGTGCGGCGATGTCCGCAACGGCCAAAGGACTGCCACCGCGCAGGCTCGCGATGGCACCGGCGCAAGGCCGGCCGCGGCTCAGCCGAGCGGCCGGACGAAGACGACGTTCTCGTCGAGCGAGCGACCGGTCTCGCGCCAGCCATGCCGGCGATAGAAGCGCTCCGCCCTGGTGCCCGCGCCGGTGGTGAGATGGGCCTGAGCGATGCCGGCCGCCATCAGCGCGGTGAGTGCCGCGTCGAGCAGCGCCCGGCCGTGGCCCTGCCCCTCATGGGCCGGATCGACGAACAGCGCCCAGATCAGCCCGGTCTGGTGATTGGCGCAGGTGAAGCCGGCAACATCGCCATCGGCTTCCGACACCAGGAAGATCGCCTGGTCGCGATACCAGGCGATTTCGGCATCGGTCACCCGCGCGGGATCCGACAGCACGTTCTCGCGCACGCCCATGCGGATCGCCTGGATGCGTGGCTGGTCGGACGGCGTCGCCTTGCGGATCACGGGCGAGGCTCCGCTCATCCGCGCTTGCGCACGAACTCGGTGCGCAGCACGAGGCCGCGGATCGTCTCGTGCCGGCAGTCGATTTCCTCGGGATCATCGGTGAGGCGGATCGAGCGGATGACCGTGCCCTGCTTCAGGGTCTGGCCGGCGCCCTTGACCTTGAGGTCCTTGATCAGGACGACGGAATCGCCGTCGGCCAGCGTGTTGCCGGCGGCATCGCGCACGGCGATGCCGTCCGGCGCGGCCGCAGCCGCCATCTCCGAGGCCGGGCGCCACTCGCCCGTCACCTCGTCATAGACGTAGTCGTCGTCAGCCATGTCCGGTCCGTTCCGTGTCCGAGGTCGGGCCGGCAGGCCCTGCGGGGCTATACGCCGTCCCGCCCCCATTCAACAAGGGCAGACTGTGAAACCCGCCGCGGACGGAGGCGCTATTCCGCCGCCTCGAGCCGGTAGCTCGCAGGCTCGTAGTTGAGGATCGGCGCCAGCCAGCGCTCGACCTCGTGGATCGGCATGCCCTTGCGGGCGGCATAATCCTCGACCTGGTCGCGCTCGACCTTGGCGACGCCGAAGTAATAGGCGTCGGGATGGGCGAGATAGAGCCCCGAGACGGAGGAGCCGGGCCACATCGCGAAGCTCTCGGTCAGCTTCACGCCGACGCGCGATTCCGCTTTCAGCAGCTCGAACAGGGTGGCCTTCTCGGTATGGTCGGGCTGGGCGGGGTAGCCCGGCGCCGGGCGGATGCCGCGATACTCCTCGCGGATCAGGTCCTCGTTGGCCAGGCTCTCCTCGGCGGCGTAGCCCCAGTACTCCCGCCGCACGAGCTGGTGCATCCGCTCGGCAAAGGCCTCGGCGAAGCGGTCGGCCAGCGCCTTGACCATGATCGAGCGATAATCGTCGTTGTCGCGCGCGAACCTCTCGGAGATGCGCTCTTCTTCGGCGCCGGCCGTCACCACGAAGGCGCCGATATAATCGGGCCGATCGACGCCTTCCGGCGCGACGAAATCGGCGATGCACATGTTGGGCTTGCCGTCGCGCTTGGAGAGCTGCTGGCGCAGGCCATGCAGCGTCGCCAGCCGCTCCGCACGGCTTTCGCCGGTGTAGAGCGCGATGTCGTCGCCTACCGCATTGGCCGGCCAGAAGCCGATCACCGCCTTCGGGTTGAACCAGCGCTCGTCGACGACGCGCTTCAGCATCGCCTGCGCATCGTCCCACAGCGCGCGCGCCGCCGGCCCCTGCGTCTCGTCCGCGAGGATCGCCGGGAAGCGCCCCTTCATCTCCCAGGTCTGGAAGAAGGGGGTCCAGTCAATCAGCGGCACGAGGTCGGCGAGATCGTAGCTGCGGAAGGTGCGCGTCCCCAGAAAGCTGGGCTTGGGCGGCTGATAGGCGCTCCAGTCGGCCTTGAAAGCGTTGGCACGGGCCTTCGCCAGCGGCAGGCGCTGCTTGTCGGCCTCCGAGCGGCGATGCGCCGCCGAGACCTTGGCGTACTCGGCCCGGATGCCCTCGACATAGGCCGGCTTCTGATCCTGCGAGAGCAGGCTCGAGACCACGCCGACGGCGCGCGAGGCATCGGTGACATAGACCGTCTGGCCCTTCTCATAGGCCGGGTGGATCTTCACGGCGGTGTGGACACGGCTCGTCGTCGCCCCGCCGATCAGCAGGGGAATGTCGAAGCCCTCGCGCTCCATCTCGGAGGCCACCGTCACCATCTCGTCGAGCGAGGGCGTGATCAGCCCCGACAGCCCGATGATGTCGACCTTCTCCTTGCGGGCGACGTCGAGGATCTTTTGCGTCGGCACCATCACACCAAGGTCAATGACCTCGTAATTGTTGCACTGGAGCACGACGCCGACGATGTTCTTGCCGATGTCGTGGACATCGCCCTTCACCGTCGCCATCAGCACCTTGCCGGCGGCCGAACGCTGCGAGCCGCCGTTGAGGCGCTTCTCCTCCTCCATGAAGGGCATCAGATAGGCGACCGCCTGCTTCATCACCCGGGCCGACTTCACCACCTGCGGCAGGAACATCTTGCCCGCGCCGAACAGGTCGCCGACGACGTTCATACCGGCCATCAGCGGCCCCTCGATGACGTGCAGCGGCTTGTCCGCCTGCTGGCGCGCCTCCTCGACATCGACGTCGATGAAGGCGGTGATGCCGTTGACCAGCGCGTATTCCAGCCGTTTCTCGACCGGGTTCTCGCGCCAGGCCATGTCCTTGCCGGAGAAGGACAGCGAGCCATCGCCCTTGAAGCGCGGCGCCGCGTCGAGCAGCCGCTCGGTCGCATCCTTGCGGCGGTTGAGGACGACATCCTCGCAGAGCTCGCGCAGCTCGGGGTCGAGATCGTCATAGGAGCCGAGCTGGCCCGCATTGACGATGCCCATATCCATGCCGACCTTGATGGCGTGGTAGAGGAAGACCGAGTGCATCGCCTCGCGGACCTTCTCGTTGCCGCGGAACGAGAAGGACAGGTTCGAGACGCCGCCCGAAATATGGGCGTGCGGCAGGGTCTCGCGGATCGTCTTGGTCGCCTCGATGAAGTCGTTGCCGTAGTTGTCGTGCTCCTCGATGCCCGTCGCCACGGCGAAGACGTTGGGGTCGAAGATGATGTCCTCGGGCGGGAAGCCGATCTGCTCGGTCAGCAGCCTGTAGGCACGCGTGCAGATCTCGATCTTGCGGGCATAGGTGTCGGCCTGGCCGGTCTCGTCGAAGGCCATCACCACCACGGCCGCGCCGTAGTTGCGGCAGATGCGGGCCTGCTCGAGGAAGGCCTCCTCGCCCTCCTTCATCGAGATCGAGTTGACGATGGGCTTGCCCTGGATCGTCTTCAGGCCGGCCTCGATGATCGGGAACTTGGAGGAATCGACCATGATCGGCACGCGGCTGATGTCCGGCTCCGAGGCGATCAGATTGAGGAACTCGGTCATCGCCTTCTCGGAATCGAGTAGGCCCTCGTCCATGTTGACGTCGATCACCTGCGCGCCATTGGCGACCTGGTCGCGCGCCACGTCGAGCGCAGCGGCGTAGTCGCCATTGGTGATGAGCTTGCGGAACTTGGCCGAGCCGGTGACGTTCGTCCGCTCGCCGACATTGACGAAAGGGATCGTCTCGTCGAGCGTGAAGGGCTCCAGACCCGCCAGCCGCAGATAGCGCTTGATCTCCGGCACCTGGCGCGGCGCCTTGCCGGCCACTGCCTGCGCGATCGCCGCGATATGCCCCGGCGTCGTGCCGCAGCAGCCGCCGACGACGTTGACGAGGCCGGAATCGGCGAACTCCGCCAGCATCGCCGCCGTCGCCTCGGGGCTCTCGTCATACATCCCGAATTCGTTGGGCAGGCCGGCATTCGGATAGGCGCAGATCAGCGTGTCGGCAACGCGCGACAGGTCCTTGATGTGGGCGCGCATCTCGCGCGCGCCGAGCGCGCAGTTGAGGCCGATCGTCAGCGGCGCGGCATGGCGCACCGCGTTCCAGAAGGCCTCCGTCGTCTGGCCCGAGAGGGTGCGCCCCGACAGGTCGGTGATCGTGCCGGAGATCATCACCGGGAGACGGATGCCACGCTCGCGATAGACGTTCTCGATCGCGACGATCGCCGCCTTGGCGTTGAGGGTGTCGAAGATCGTCTCAACCAGGATGATCTCGGACCCGCCGTCGATCAGCCCGCGGATCTGCTCGGCATAGGACTCGCGCACCTGGTCGAAGGTCACCGCCCGGAAGCCGGGGTTGTTGACGTCCGGCGAGATCGACAGCGTGCGGTTGGTCGGGCCGATCGCGCCGGCGACGTAGCGCCGCCGCCCATCCGCCTTCTGGGCGATGGCCGCCGCCTCGCGCGCCAGCCGCGCCGACACCACGTTCAGCTCATAGGCCAGCGCCTCCATGCCGTAGTCGGCCTGGGCGATCTGGGTCGAGGAGAAGGTGTTGGTCTCGACGATGTCGGCCCCAGCCATGAAATAGGCGAGGTGGATGTCGCGGATCGCGTCCGGCTGGGTCAGCACCAGCAGGTCGTTGTTGCCCTTGAGATCGTGATTCCAGCCCTTGAAGCGTTCGCCCCGGAAATCGGCTTCGGAGAACTTCTGGTTCTGGATCTGCGTTCCCATGGCACCGTCGAGCACCAGGATGCGCTCGGACGCGGATTGACGCAGCGCGCGCTCGATCTCGGCGCCGTCGACGGGGGTGGGCGTGAACTCGGACATGGTGCGCTTTCGTCTCAGTTCTTGCTGGCGCCGGTGGCGCCCTTGCCGTCATTGCGAGGATCAAGGCGACGACGCAGACCCAGATGGCCAGTGAGCCCTGAATTGCGCCGCTACGCTCGCGATGACGAATTCACTCCGCCGCGGCAGCCTGTGCCTCGCCACGCTCCGGCTTGACCCCGGCGAGATGGCAGATGGCATAGACCAGATCGGCTTTATTCATCGTGTAGAAATGCAGATCGCCGACGCCGCGGTCGATCAGGTCGAGGACCTGCTCGGCGCAGACCGCCGCCGCCACGAGGCGGCGCGTCGCGGCGTCCTCCTCCAGCCCCTCGAAGCGGTCGGCCAGCCATTGCGGCACGCTCGCTCCCGTCTTGCGGGCGAAATTGGCGGTCTGCTTGAAGTTCTGGACGGGCACGATGCCGGGCAGGACCGGGATATCGATCCCGGCGGCGCGGACCTTGTCGAGATAGCGGAAATAGACGTCGTTATCGAAGAAGAACTGGGTGATGGCGCGCGTCGCGCCCGCATCGACCTTCTTCTTCAGCGCGTCGATATCGGCCTCCAGCGAGGCCGCCTCGGGATGCTTCTCCGGATAGGCCGAGACAGTGACCTCGAAATCGCCGATGCGCTTCAGGCCCGCCACCAGATCCGAGGTCTGGTGATACCCGTCCGGATGCGGCTCGTAGACCGTGCCGAGCCCGCCCGCGGGATCGCCGCGCAGCGCCACGACATGGCGCACGCCGGCCTCCCAATAGCCGCGGATGCGCGTCGAGCCGCCGGCACCATAGGTGACCGAGACGAAGGATGGCGCCAATGGTTCCAGCCGGCGCACGCTCTCCCAGAGCGAGACCTCCATCTCGGCGGTCTTGGGCGGGAAGAACTCGAAGGAGACCTTCGGGCGGCGGGAGCCATGCCGGCTCGGGCGGAACGCGTTCATCAGGCTACCTCTAGATTGGTCTGTCGCGGCATCGGGTCGAACTGCACGCGCCGGTCGCAGCCCCGCCAGAGCATCACGGGCAACTGGCCCGAGCCGCCGCCCGCGAGCTTGATTTCCTCGGAGAGATCGCAGGCCAGCCCGCTCTCGGCGAACCAGCCGGCGATCTGGGTCCGCGAGAAGCCGAGCCGGCGATGGGCATGCTCGGCCCGCAGGAACTCCATCTCGTGCGGCGCGAAATCGACGACGATGAGCCGTCCGCCGGGGGCCAGCATCGCGGCCGCCTCGCGCACGGCGCGCCCGGGATCGTCGAGGAAGTGCAACACCTGGTGGATCACCACGAGATCGAAGCTGCCGCGCGGGAACGGCAGCGCATAAATGTCGCCCTGCCGCAGTTCGACGCGCGCCAGCCCCGCCTTCTCGAGATTGGCCCGCGCCACGGCGAGCATGGCATGGTTGGCGTCGACGCCGACCGCGCGCCCGAACTTCGGCGCCATGCGCTCGAGCATCCGGCCCGTGCCGGTGCCGAGGTCGAGCATGCTTCCGGGCGTGCCCTTCCCCACCGCAGCCTCGACGGCGGCCTCGACCGCCTCGTCGGGAACATGCAGCGAGCGCAGCCGGTCCCAGTCGCGCGCCACCCTGGCGAAATAGGATTGCGCGGCCTCCGCCCGCGTGCCGCGAACCGCCGCGAGCCGCTCGCGATCGGCCGCCAACACCGGATCCGACCGGTCGAGCCAAGCGGCGAGCGAGGCGGCGAAGGCCCCGCCGGTGCTGGTTTCGTCGAGCCGGAAGAAGGCCCAGGCGCCTTCGCGCGAGCGCCTGACAAGCCCCGCCTCGGCCAGCAGCTTGAGATGGCGCGAAATCCGCGGCTGCGACTGCCCGAGGATGTCGGTCAGGTCCGACACCGACAACTCGCCTTCCGACAGCAGCGCCAGGATGCGCAGCCGCGTCTCCTCCCCCGCGGCGCGCAGTGCCGCGAGCATGACGTCGGAGGCGAGCGTGATCGGCAGGCGCAAACCGGGGACTCCACAACGGCACCCAAAAAGATATAAAGATATGTTTATGTCATTCTCGGCATGGACGCAAGATCATTCTGCTCCCGGGGCTGCCATCGTCATCGTCCGCAAAGCCTCGAACAGCCGCGGATCGCCCGACTGGGCGACATTGAAGCGCATGAAGCGGGTCGCACTCTGCGACAGGCTGTAGACATTGCCGGGCGCCAGCACGATGTCCTGCGCCAGCAGCCGCTGCGCGATGACCGCCGAATCCAGCCCCTCCGGCAGCCGGCACCACAGGAACATGCCGCCGCGCGGCTCGAGCCAGGGCTCGATGCCGATCGCCCGCAGGCGCGCCGCGGTCTCGCCCATCGCCCGCGCCAGACGCACCCGCAGCCCGTCCATATGCCGGCGATAGCTGCCATCGATCAAAACGCCCAGCACGAGCTCCGCGGCCAGCCGCCCCGTCCCGAAGGAGGCGGCGATCTTCAGGTCGATCAGCCCTTCGATCCAGTCCCGCCGGGCGGCGATGTATCCGCAGCGCACCGAGGCCGAGAGCGACTTCGAAAAGCTGCCGATCTGGACGACGCGCTCCAACCCGTCGAACGCAGCCAGACGCGGCGCCGGCTCCGGCTCGAAATCGGCGAAGATGTCGTCCTCGACGATGGTCAGTCCGAACGCCTCGGAGAGTTTGAGGAGGCGGTGTGCGACAACCGGCGAGAGGCTGGCGCCGGTCGGGTTATGCAGGCCCGAATTGGTGACGTAGAGCCGCGGCTGGTGCTCGGCCAGCACCTGCTCGAAGGCTGCGAGATCAGGGCCGCTTGGCCCATAGGGGACGCCGACGATGCGAACGCGATGCGCCCGCAGCAGGGCATGAAAGTTGAAATAGCAGGGATCGTCGACCAGCACGGTATCGCCGGGTTCGACGAGCAGGCCGCAGACGAGATCGAGCGCCTGCGTGCCGGATTCGGTCAGCAGGATCTGGTCGGGTGCCGCGTCGACGCCATGGGCCGCCAGCCGGCGCGACAGCAACTGCCGGAGCGGCGCGAGCCCCAGCGGCGTGCCGTAATCCGCGAGTGTCGCGGCTGGGGCGCGGGAGAGTGCGCGCAGCGCCCGGCGCAGGCTCTCCTGCGGCAGCCAGTCCGCCGGCAGCCAGCCGCAGCCCGGCTTCAGCACCGCCTCGCCCGCATCGAGCGACTGCCGCGAGACCCAGAACGGATCGACCTCACGCTCCAGCCGCGGCCCGAGATCGGCCGGCGAAAACGGGAGCGCATGGCCGGCGACGTAGAATCCGGAGCCGCGGCGGGCCTCGATCACGCCCTCGGCTGCGAGCCTGTCATAGGCCTCCACGACCGTGGATTTCGACACCGCCATCGTCCCGGCCTGGGCCCGGATCGACGGCAACCGCGCGCCCGGCGCCAGCATCCGGCCAGCGATGCGCTGCCGGATGGCGGCCATCACCGCCCCCACCCGGGTCCCATCCGCTCCAGCGAGCGCACGCCCCCTCGTGGTCTGTCCTGATCCTGTCATCAGGACAGTTTGCCCCAATTGTACTGCTCTGTCTCTGGCGAAACGACCCCGGGCCGACGCTTTGCTGTCACCTTCGCGATCGGAGTTCGCCCATGCTCGACGACAGGACCAGCGGCTGGATCAATGGCCTGATCGGCGTGGTGATCTTTGCCGGCTCGCTGCCGGCGACGCGGGTCGCGGTCGCCGATTTCGATCCGGTCTTCCTGACGCTCGCCCGTGCCGCTATCGCAGGCCTCCTCGGCCTCGCCTTGCTGCTTCTGTTTCGCGAGAAGCGGCCGCTGCGGGCCGACCTTCTGCCGCTGCTGGTCGTCTCGCTCTGCGTCGTCATCGGCTTCCCGCTGCTGACGGCTCTGGCGCTCCGGCATGTCACGGCGGCGCATTCGATCGTCTTCATCGGGCTGCTGCCGCTCGCCACAGCGCTCTTCGGCGTACTGCGCGGCGGCGAGCGGCCGCGCCCAGCCTTCTGGCTGCTGTCGGGCCTCGGCAGCGCGCTGGTCGTCGGCTTCGCTCTGACGCAAGGCTTCGCCGCCGCGCCGACCGGAGACCTGCTGATGCTGACGGCGATCGTCGTCTGCGGGCTCGGCTACGCCGAGGGCGCGCGGCTCTCGCGCCGCCTCGGCGGCTGGCAAGTGATCTCCTGGGCGCTGCTGCTGGCGCTCCCCGTGACGGCGGGCGCCGCACTGATGCTGCGCCCGGTCGATCTGGCGGCGACGGGGGCGCCCGCCTGGCTCGGCCTCGCTTATGTCTCGCTCTTCAGCATGCTGATCGGCTTCGTCTTCTGGTATCGCGGGCTCGCCCAGGGCGGCATCGCGGCGGTCGGACAGCTGCAGCTGCTGCAGCCCTTCTTCGGCCTCGCGCTGGCCGGGCTGCTGCTCGGCGAGACGGTGACCTGGCCGATGCTCGCCGCCTCGGCCGCCGTGGCGGCCTGCGTCGCCGCAGCCCGGCGCTTCGCCCGCTAGCGCCCCGCGCCCTTCGTCGTCACCGGCGGAATCACGACGACGGCATCGCCCACCGCGATGGTGCCGGGCAGGTCGACGCTCAGAACGAGCCCGCGCAGCCCAGCGGCCGCCTTCACGAAGCGGTCTGCGAGGTCACTGCACCCCGTCGCCGCGTTCCGCCCCAGCCGCCACCGATGGCGAACCGGCTGCCCGGCGCGATCGCGGACAAAGCCACCAGACCCTCGACGAGAAGATTGCCGCCCAGCCATTCGGGCGGAAGCGCGGGCAGATCGAGCCCGCCGGCGATGGCGACGAGTTCGGCCGGGCAGAGCGCCGAAACCTGCCTGTCGTTGCGAAGGGTCAGGCCACGTGGCAGCCAGGGCTCGCGCGGCCCGGAACGACGGGTCAGACCGGCATGAAGGTCACCGCGAATGCCCGCCGCGTCAAACGTCAGCGCTTCGACGGCCCGCGTGACGAACGCACGCGGCGACGATGGGGAACCCGTCGCGGCGAAGACGCCAGCGACGCGAGCGATGGGGCGCGCTTGTTTCACGCCGGCGACATGCGGTCCGCCACCAGCGCTGTCAACCGGCCCGGACGGTCACATCAGCTGCAGCGAGCCCGCCGCCGTCTTGCCGCGTTCGGTCTTGAGTTCGAACGAGACTTTCTGCCCCTCGGTCAGCGTCATCAGCCCTGCTTCCTTAACGGCAGTGATATGCACGAACACATCCTTGCCGCCGTCCGAAGGCTGAATGAAACCAAAGCCTTTCTCAGTATTGAACCACTTGACGGTCCCGGTCGCCATCGCCGCATCCTTTGAAGCCAAAGCGTCGCTGCGGCCAGCAGATGCACGTCCCCCGATAGCCGCAGGAACGAGAATTGACCGAAAAACCTAGCTTGTCGAGAGCAAAGCGCGAGGCGCTAAAGCCTCACGCATCAAGACTTGGCCAACATCACCTGCGTCATCACCGAGGTTTTCGAGGAGCCACCTAGATATATCTCAACCAGACCGGGCTCGACGACGTAGCGGCCCGTATCGTCATGGGCCCCGAGGCGGCGGCCCTCGAGCCGGAACGTCACCGTCCGCGTCTCGCCGGCACGCAACATCGGCTTGTCGAAGGCCTTGAGTTGGCGCACCGGCCGGGAGCGGCTCGCGACCGGCTGGCGGACATAGAGCTGCACCACCTCCTGCCCGTCGCGCGGGCCGGCATTGGTGACGTCGACCGAAACCTCGACGGAGCCATCCAGCCTCAGACTGGGCTTCGAGACCCGCGCATTGGCATAGGTGAAACGGGTGTAGGACAGGCCGTGGCCGAAGGGGTAGAGCGGCTCGTTGGCCTCGTCGATGAAGATCGATTCATAGCGCTGGCGGATCTTCTGCGGCCGCCCCGTCGGCAGATGATCGTAATAGACCGGGATCTGCCCAACGGAGCGCGGGAAGCTCATCGGCACCCGGCCCGACGGATTGACCTTGCCGGTCAGGATGTCGGCGATGGCCGTGCGCCCTTCAGTGCCACCATGGAAGGTCTGCAGGATGGCCGCGACATGGCTGTCGGCCCAAGTCAGCACGAGCGGGCGCCCGGTGGCCAGAACCAGGACGACCGGCTTGCCGGTGGCCACCAGCGCTTCCAGCAGGGGCTGCTGCACGCCCGGGAGGTCGAGCCTCGTGCGCGAGGCGCCCTCCCCCATGAACTCGCAATCCTCGCCGAGCATGGCGACGATCAGGTCGCTGGCCGCAGCGGCCCGGATCGCGGCGTCCTTGTCGGCGAACTCGGTGCCGCAGGCCTTGGTGAAGGCCGGCTCATAGGTCACCGAGACATCCGCCGGCAGGCGCTCCTTCAAAGCCTCGGGCAGGGGCTGCACGACGCGCCGGCCGAGACCGGCCGGGTCCGTCCAGACGCGCTCATCCTCGGGGCGCGCCATCGCACCGATCACAGCGACGGACTTCACCGCAGGCCGGATCGGCAGGATGTCGCCCGCATTCTTGAGCAGCATCGCGCCTTCCTGGGCCGCAGTCAGAGCGACGTCGCGCGCGCCCTGCGTCTGCATCAGCGCCGGCGCCGCAGCGGGATCGACATCGGGTTTGTCGAACAGGCCGAGATGGAACTTGACCCGCAGCACCCGCCGCACCGCCTCGTCCAGCGCCTTCACCGGCACGCGCCCGGCCCGCACCTCGGCGGCGAGGTGCTTGTGGTAGACGTCGCCCATCATGTCCATATCGATGCCCGCGAGCAGCGCCTTGCGCGCGGCTTCGGCATCATCCTTGGCGATGCCATGCAGGCGCAGCTCGGTGATCGAGCCGAAATCCGAGGTGACGAAGCCGCGGAAGCCCCATTGCCCGCGCAGCAGGTCCGTCAGCATGCCCCTGTGGGCGGTCGCCGGCATGCCGTTCAGGGCGTTGAAGGCCGCCATCGCGGTCATCGAGCCCGCCTCGAAGGAGGCCTTGAAGGGCGGCAGATGCAGGTCGAAGAGCTGGCTGGTCGGGATCCAGGTCGAGTTGTAGTCGCGCCCGGCCTCGCCGGCGCCATAGCCGACGAAGTGCTTGACCGAGGTCGCGACGCCGCCGCGCTGGTAGCCGCGCGTGCGCGCGGCCGCGACAACGGACGCCAGATGCACGTCCTCACCCGCGCCTTCCAGCACGCGGCCCCAGCGCGGGTCGCGCGACATGTCGACCATCGGCGCGAAGGTCCAGTTGATGCCGGCGGCCGCGGCCTCGCGCCCGGTCCAGTAGGCGGCCTGCTCGATCAGCGCCGGGTTCCAGCTCGCGGCCTGGCCGAGCGGCAGGGGGAAATAGGTCGAGAACCCGTGGACGGCATCGAGCCCGATGATCAGCGGGATCTTCAGCCGGCTCTCGCGCACCGCCTTCTGCACCGCCAGCACCTCGGCCGGCACGACGAAGTTCATCACCGCACCCATGCGACCGGCCCTCACCTGCTGGATGTCGAAGCCGTCGCCGCG
>NCCO01000264.1:3714-5136 GCA_002279705.1 Allobosea sp. 12-68-7 | reverse complement strand
CCCGCGATCAGATCGGCATCTATGCGATCGGTCACAGTCGGCACCAGCACGTCGCAATCCTGCATCGCGCTCGCCAGTTGCTCGCGGGTGAGCGGCGATGGGAGGCCGGCGGGCTGGGCCGCGCCATGCGGGCCTTCCTGCTGCCGGATTCGGCCCCCTCCGCCATGCGAATCAGCCGGCGCATTGCGCTGCGGCCGGGCGACAATGCCCTTTATCTGCGTGCCACCTTCGAGGATGGGAGTGTCTTGTGGACCAGCCCCGTATACCTGTTGCGCTGACTCGCCGGGCAGCGCTTGCTGCCGCCCTGGCCCTGCCTGCCGCTGGCGCCCGAGCACAGGCGAGCTGGCCGACACGGCCGATCACGATGATCGCGCCGCTCGCGGCCGGCTCCTCGGTGGACATCCTGGCGCGCCTCATGGCCGAGCAGTGGTCGCAGCGGCTGGGCCAGCCGGTGCCGGTGGAGAACCGGCCGGCGGCCAACGGCAACCTGGCCCTGGGCCAGGTCGCGCGTGCGGCATCGGATGGCTACACCATCACCGTCACGGGGCAGACCAGCGTCGCCTTCAACCCGGTGCTCTATCCCTCGATCCCCTACGACCCGCTGCAGGACTTCGCCTATATCGGCCGCATCGCCGGCATCTCCAACGCGCTGGTGGTGCGCAGCGCCTCGCCCTTCCGTTCCCTGGCCGACCTCCTCGCGGCGGCGCGGGCGCAGCCGGGCAAGCTCACCTATTCCTCGGGCGGCGTCGGCACGACGCACCACATCTCGTCGGCGATGCTCGCGCAGCAGGCGCGGCTGGATGTGCTCCACGTCCCCTATCGCGGCGCGCCGCAAGGCATCCTGGCGGCGCAGACCGGCGAGGTGGACTTCGCCTACTTCAACATCTCCACCCTGCTGCCGGGCATCCGCGGCGGCGCCTTCCGCCCCCTTGCCGTGACCTCCGCACGGCGATCGCCCTTCCTGCCGGATGTGCCGACGATGAAGGAGCTCGGCTTCCCTGACTATGAGATGACCACCTGGGTCGCGATCGCCACGACCGCCGGGGTTCCGGCGCCGATCATGGCGCGGATGGTGGAGGTGACGCAGGCGGCCCTGACCGATGAGACGGTGCGGCGGCGCCTGGTGGAACTCGGCTTCGAAGTGCTGCCCCCGATCCCGCAGCCGGAGATGATGGCCTTCGTGCGGGCCGAGAAGGCGCGCTGGGAGCCGATCATCCGCGCCACGGGCGCGCGTCGCGACTAACCTGGCGACGGGCTGCGCCCGCCGAAGGCGGGCGAGCGGCCGGATGGCCGTCGCGCCAGATGGCGCGCCGCCAAGCCGGCGATTGAGGCGGTGATCGGCCACGCTCGCCGGGATCTGCCGGGATACCTTGACCAGCCCCGGTGGAGTGGTCTCCGGCGCTGGACCGCATCCGGCCTGTG
>NCCO01000264.1:1192-3675 GCA_002279705.1 Allobosea sp. 12-68-7 | reverse complement strand
TTTGGCCGATGGCGGCGGCGAGGCCGACCTCCTGCAGAGGATCGACAGCACCAGCATCCGGGCACACCACTGTGCCGCCGGCGGAAGGGGGGGACTCATCGACAGGGTCTTGGGCGCTCGCGAGGTGGCTTCACGAGCAAGCTCCCCATCCGCGGCAACGCGCATGGCCTGCCCATCGCCTTGCATGTGACCGCTGGGCAGGAGGCTGACTGCTCGAACGACGAGGCGCTGATGGAGGCGCGCGACAGCGCCTCCGGCATCATGCTCGGCGACGAGGACGATGACAGCGACCCGATCCGGCAGGACCTGCGCAGCCGCGGCGCCGTGCCGGAGATCCCGACCAGGTGGAACCGCCACGTCCCGCACTGCGTCAGCCGCCCCCTCCACGCGCTGCGCCGCCGCATCGAGTGCTTCGTCAACCGCCTGAAGAACAGCCGCCGCGTCGCCACCCGCCACGACCAGACCGCCGACAGCTTCCTCGGCTTCGCCGCTCTCTCCTCCATCCGCCTATGGATCAGGTTCGTCCACGCGCCCCGCCTGACACAACGCTGGCCCGCACGCCGCGGCCGGCCTAGGCTTCCCCGCCTTGGGAGGGGAACGGTCATGCAGCGGCATTTGTCACGCACTATCCTGCTGCTGCTGCTTGCGCCGCCCCCGGCCGCCCTCGCCGCTGGCACCGCCGCACCGCCCGTGGCGCAGGCCTGCCTCGGCTGCCACGGTCCGGCCGGCGGCGGCGCCGGCGCGGTGCCCGCCATCGCCGGGCGGGATGCGGGCGAACTGCGCGCGCTGCTCCACGTCTTCCGCAGCGGTGAACGTCCCGCCACCATCATGGATCGCATCATGCGCGGCTACGACGAGGCGGAACTTGGCATCATGGCCGAGCATTTCGCAGGGGCCCGCTGAGCCATGCGCCCCATGCCGCGCCGGACTGCGCTCCGCCTCCCCGCCCTGTTGCTCGCCGCCCCCGCCTTGGGACGGGCACAGGGCCAGGCCCGGCTCCTGGTGGTGGGGGGCGGCTTCGGCGGTGCCTCCGCCGCGCGCTTCGCCCGCACACTGGCCCCCGAGGTCGCCGTCACGCTGGTGGAGCCGCAGCCCCGCTTCATCACCTGCCCCTATGGCAATCTGGTGCTCGGCGGGCTGCGGGAGATGCCCGCCATCACCCATGGCTATGAGGGTCTCGTCGCGCGTGGCGTGCGCGTGGTGCAGGATCGCGCCGTGGGCATCGACCCGGTGGCGCGCCGCGTCCGGCTCGGCGGGGGGGAGACGCTGGCGTATGACCGTATGATTCTCTCGCCGGGCATCGCGCTGCGCTGGAATGCAATCCAGGGCTATGACGAGGCGGCGGCGGCGGCGATGCCGCATGCCTGGATCGCCGGGGATGGCGCGCAGCTGCGCCTGCTGCGGCGGCAGCTCCAGGCGATGCCGGATGGGGGCGTGGTGGCGCTGGCCATCCCGCCCAACCCCTATCGCTGCCCGCCCGGGCCCTATGAGCGCATCAGCATGATCGCGCACTACCTCAAGCGCCATAAGCCGCGGGCGAAGATTCTGGCGCTGGACGCGAAGGAGCGGTTCAGCAAGCAGCCGCTGTTCCAGGACGCCTGGCGCGCGCTCTACGGCGCCATGGTCGAATGGGTGCCGGCCAATGTGGATGGCCGCGTGATGCGCGTGGAGCCGCGCGCCGGCGTGCTGGAGACGGAGTTGGGCACGCGGCACCGTGCCGACGTGGCCAATGTGATTCCGCCGCAATCGGCCGCCGCCATCGCCATCGAGGCCGGTCTTGCCGATGCCACCGGCTGGGTGCCGGTGGACTACCGCAGCTTCGAGGCGAAGGCGGCGCCGGGCATCCATGTGATCGGCGATGCCAACCAGGCGGGGGCGATGCCGAAATCCGGCTTCCTTGCCAACAGCACCGCGAAGCAGGCGGTGGCCAGTGCCGTGGCGGCGCTGCGCGGCGCGCCGCCGCCGGAGCCGGTGTACTTCAACACCTGCTACTCCCATGCGGGGGAGGGCTACGGGATTTCCGTGGTCAATATCTTCCGCCCGAATGCGGATGGAAGCGCGGTGGCGGAGGTCCCCGCTTCCGGCGGCACCTCGCCCCGTGGCGACCTGCCGGAACAGCGCCGGCTGGAGGCGCTCTACGCCGATGGCTGGTATGAGAGCATCACGGCGGACATGTTCTCCTGAACCTCAACGCCGCAGGCCAGGCGCCTCCACCGGCAGGCCGCGGGCGCGGTGGGCGAGGAACAGTTCCAGCGCCGTGTATTCCGGCGCGCCCAGTTCGAATTGCGTGGCACGGACGCCAAGCTGGCAGGCGCGCAGCCGGCGGTGCAGGGAGCCGACCCCGTTCCATTCCAGCCGATAGGCGGGAAAGCCGGTGCCGAGCCCGTTCGAGATCACGTCACCGCGCAGCCTGCGCCCGGCATTGTCGTCATGGCACTGCCCGCAGGCCAGGTTGAGCTGCCCCTGCCGCGTCTCATAGAGCG
>NCCO01000264.1:0-1167 GCA_002279705.1 Allobosea sp. 12-68-7 | reverse complement strand
CATAGAGCGTCCGGCCCTGCTCGAGGAACGCCGCCGCTGGCCCGTCCACCGCCACCGACATCGGCAGGCCGCGCGAGCGCGACGCGACGGCGGTGGTGAGCGACAGCAGCGCCTCGCTCTCATAGCCGAAGGCAGGCTGGCCCTGGTGGCGCATGCGACAGCGCTCGATACGACCTTCCAGGTTCAGCAGCGCGCCATCCTGCGCCACCGCCGGGTAGCGCGCGGCCACCCCCGCCATGCCGGCGATATCGCCGTGGCAGGACTGGCAGCTTGGATCGCCCCGCCGCCACAGCGCCTCGCCCTCATCCACCCAAAGCCAGCCGGGATGGCGCGAGGGGTCGTCCTGCTGCGCCCGCAGGGTGGGCGAGAGGTAGTCCTGCGGCGGCCGCACCTCCGCCGCCACGGCGAGGGCAGCGAGGCCGAGCCCGGCGAGCAGCGCGAGCGGCGCCGCGCGCTTCACGCCACCTCCAGCCGCGCCTCGCGCCGATAGACCGTGCCGCCATCCTCCTGCCATTCGAAGACCATGGCGCCGCTTTCCACCGCGACGGTGGTGAACTCGACATAGGGGTTGGCGGCGATGCCGGGCGACATCTCCATGCGGAACACCTCGGCACCGGCATAGGTGACGCGCAGCGTGTGCAGGATTTTCCGCGGCACCGGCCGCAGGCCAGGCGCGTCCACCGCGCGTTCCATCGGATGGCGGACGATGACGCGCACGGCCACGACCTCGCCCTTCCGCGCCTTCTCCGGCAGGGTGATGCGGGCGAGGATGCTTTCCGCCATCGGCTCAGCCCCCGTCCACGCAGGCGCCGAGGATCACGATGACCTCCCGCGTGCCGCGATGCACCCGTCCGGTGCTGGTTTCCGCCAGCACCACGATGCTCTGCGTCGTGGCGAGCCTGATCCGCGTCGTGACCTCCGCCCTTCCCGCGCGGGGCGAAAGGGTGAAGCGCGCGACGCGCGGGAAGGGGTTCAGTTCCGACAGGATATGGATGGCCGAGACATGGTCTTCCGCCGTCATCGGGCTTTCGACCTTCACCGAGAGATCCACGGCGTTGCCGTTCTCGGACAGCGGCGGCATGGCGATGGTGACGCCTGCCGCAATCGGGGTCCGGCCGGCCAGGATGGCGCGTTCCGCGGCCGCGAAGCTCTCGCCGGTGATGGATT
>NCCO01000104.1 GCA_002279705.1 Allobosea sp. 12-68-7 | reverse complement strand
GACGAGGTCCTTGGCGGTCTTGAGCTTGAGCACGGCGAGATCGGTGCGCGGATCGCGCAGCAGGATCGTCGCCTCGACCTCGCGCTTGTCGGCGAAGGCGACCTTGACCTCGCTCATGCCCTCGATGACGTGGTTGTTGGTGACGACGAGCCCGCTCGCATCGACCACCACGCCCGAGCCGAGCGAGCGCTGCACCCGCTCCTGTGGCACGCCGAAGCCCCGGTCGCCGAAGAAGCGCCGGAAGAAGGGATCGTCCATGAAGGGGTTGCGCGGCTGCTTCTCGACCCGCGCGCCATAGACGTTGACGACCGCGCCGGCGCTCTTCTTGACGACGCCGGAGAAGGACAGCGAGATCTCCTGGCGCGACTCCGGCACCTGCCGGAGCGGCGCCTGCGCCGCCACGGGCCCTGCGGCCAGCGACGACGCCGTCAGCGCCGCCGCGAGGACGGCCCCGCGGGTGAAGGTGGCCTTGCGCTGCATCTGGCGTCTCCTCTGCGACCGGCGCGACTCATCGCCAGAGATAGGCCGATGGCAGGGCGATTTCCAGCGCATCGGGCGCCAGCCACGCGGCGGACGCCGCGCGAGCGCCCTCGCCGGCAACCCCGATGCCCTGTCCGCGCGTGCGGCAGCGCGGCCTGAACGACGAAGGGCGGCCCGAGGGCCGCCCTTCGAAACGGCCGGACCGGGGAAAAGCCTCAGGCCGCCTCGTCATCCGCCGTGAAGACCGGGCCGGAATCCTTGCCCTTGGCCTCGACGTCGCGATCGACGAACTCGATCACGGCCAGCGGCGCGTTGTCGCCGAAGCGGAAGCCCGCCTTCATGATGCGCAGATAGCCGCCATGGCGCTCCTTGTAGCGTGGCCCGAGCACCGCGAAGAGCTTGCCGACCAGGGCGACGTCCTTGATCTGCGCGATCGCCTGGCGGCGGGCATGCAGGTCGCCGCGCTTGGCGAGCGTGATCAGCTTCTCGACGACCGGACGCAGGTCCTTGGCCTTCGGCAGCGTGGTGGTGATCTGCTCGTGCTTGATCAGGGCCTGGGACATGTTGGCGAACATCGCCTTGCGGTGTTCGACCGAGCGGTTGAAACGACGACCGCGGAAACCGTGACGCATGGGTGGCTCCTTCGTGATTTACGGCCGCCGTGCCACGGTACGGCCGTTCTTTGGGCTCCGGCGCTCAGGCGCCGGGCGGGGAAACGGCGCGGGAACGAGCCCGCGCCGGTGGGATCAGTAGTGCTCCTCGAAGCGCTTCGCGAGCTCTTCGATGTTCTCCGGCGGCCAGCCGGTGACGTCCATGCCGAGATGCAGGCCCATGGTGGCGAGGACCTCCTTGATCTCGTTCAGCGACTTGCGGCCGAAGTTCGGGGTGCGCAGCATCTCGCCCTCCGACTTCTGGATGAGGTCGCCGATATAGACGATGTTGTCGTTCTTCAGGCAGTTCGCCGAACGCACCGACAACTCCAGCTCGTCGACCTTCTTGAGCAGCGCCGGGTTGAAGGGCAGCTGCGGCGCGGTCGAGACGGCCTCTTCCTTGCGCGGCTCCTCGAAGGTGATGAAGACGGCGAGCTGGTCCTGCAGGATGCGGGCGGCCAGCGCCAGCGCGTCCTCGGGCGTCACCGAGCCGTTGGTCTCGATGTTCAGGGTCAGCATGTCGCGGTCGAGGTTCTGGCCCTCGCGGGTGTTCTCGACGCGGTAGGAGACCTTCTTGACCGGCGAGTACAGGCTGTCGACCGGGATCAGGCCGATCGGCGCGTCCTCGGGGCGGTTCTGCTCGGAGGGGACGTAGCCCTTGCCGGTGTTGACCGTGAACTCCATGCGGATCTCCGAGCCCTCGTCCAGCGTGCAGAGCACGAGATCGGGGTTCAAGATCGAGACGTCGCCGACGGTATTGATGTCGCCTGCGGTGACGATGCCCGGGCCGGTCTTGCGCAGGGTCATGCGCTTGGGGCCTTCGCCCTGCATCTTGACCGCGATCGCCTTGATGTTGAGGACGATGTCGGTGACGTCCTCACGCACGCCGGGGATCGAGGAGAACTCGTGCAGCACGCCGTCGATCTGGACGGCGGTGACGGCCGCGCCCTGCAGCGACGAGAGCAGCACGCGACGCAGCGCGTTGCCGAGGGTCATGCCGAAGCCGCGCTCCAGCGGACGCGCGATGACGGTGGCCTGACGCTTCGGATCGTCGCCGACCTTGATTTCGAGCTTGTTGGGTTTTGACAGATCCTGCCAGTTCTTGCTGATCACGACCGCACTCCTGGTGCTTGAATTCAATGGCGGCGGCGGGCCGCCCCGGACAGGCGCCCGCCGGTGCGGGCGCCCCGAAGCACGCGCGTTAGACGCGACGGCGCTTGCGCGGACGGCAGCCGTTGTGCGGGATCGGCGTCACGTCGCGGATCGAGGTCACGGTGAAGCCCGCGGCCTGCAGCGCGCGGAGGGCCGATTCACGACCCGAACCCGGGCCGGTGACCTCGACCTCGAGGGTGCGCATGCCGTGCTCGGCGGCCTTGCGGGCGGCGTCTTCGGCGGCGACCTGCGCGGCGTAGGGGGTCGACTTGCGCGAGCCCTTGAAGCCCATCGTGCCGGCCGACGACCACGAGATCGTGTTGCCCTGCGCGTCGGTGATGGTGATCATGGTGTTGTTGAACGAGGCGTTCACATGGGCGACGCCGGAGACGATGTTCTTGCGTTCGCGGCGGCGAACGCGCTGGGCTTCCTTGGCCATGGTCTTTTCTCTTGTCCTTCAGGCGCGCCCGTGATGCCAGGCGCTGGGGATGCCGCCCGCCCCGAGGGGGCCAGGCGACGCAAAGCAGCGGGCCGGAGGACCGGCCCGCCGAAATCACTTCTTCTTGCCGGCGATCGGCTTCGCCTTGCCCTTGCGGGTGCGGGCGTTGGTGTGGGTGCGCTGGCCGCGGACCGGCAGCGAGCGGCGATGGCGCAGGCCGCGATAGCAGCCGAGATCCATCAGGCGCTTGATGTTCATCGAGACTTCGCGGCGCAGATCGCCCTCGACGAGATAGTCGCGGTCGATCGTCTCGCGGATCTGGAGAACCTCGGCGTCGGTGAGCTGGTTGACGCGACGCTCGGCGACGATGCCAACCTTGTCGCAGATCTCCTGGGCCTTGGCCGCGCCAATGCCGTGGATGTACTGCAGGCCGATGACGACGCGCTTGTTGGTCGGAATGTTGACGCCGGCAATACGTGCCATGACGATCTCTCCATGTCGGCCGGCAGACGCCCAGTGGCGCGCCAGCGGTTTAAAGATGCCTCGCGCCGGTGGAGGCCGGCCTCTGCGAAGCGTTGGACCCGTTCCATGCGGGAATGCGACGTCGCCCCTTCTCGCGAAGGTAACGGCATCGCTGTCATGAAACCGGAAGTCGGGTCGTTAGTCGCTCGGCCCCGCGGTGTCAACCCTGCATCTGCCCACGACCGCGAGCATTATCGGGTTCAGCGGAGCGAGCCACCGCGCCGCAGCACCAGCAGGCCGAAGAGCGCGCCGGTGATGTACATCGAGATTGAGTAGAGTGCCGCCGGCAAGCCGATCGCGACGCTGCCGAGCACCGACAGCGCGATGTACATCGCCAGGGTCGAGTTGTGAATGCCGATCTCGTAGCCGATCGCGATCGCGATCGAGCGGTCGAGCCCGGCGGCCCGCGCCAGATAGAAACCGGCGGCCAAGCTGATCAGGTTGAAGAGAACCACAGCCGGCCCCAGCGATGCCAGGCTCGCGATCAGCAGATGCCGTTCCTGCACGATGGCGACAAGCGCGAACACCGCCAGAACCGCGATGCTGAAGAGCTTGAACGGCTTCTCCGCGCGCGCCGCGAAGTCCGGCCGGCGCGCCGCCATGGTCATGCCGATGCCGGCTGGAATCAGCACGACCGCGACGACCTGCAACACCTTGCCGAATTGCAGCGGCACCACCGGCAACGCGCCCGGCCCCGCCAGAGCAAATTGGCCGATCGCAAAATTCGCGACCAATGGCATGCTGACGATCGACAAAACGGTCGTGATCGCGGTGAGCGAGACGTTCATCGCGACATTGCCGCCAAACAGATGGCTGAACAGGTTCGCCGACACGCCGCCGGGCGAAGCGGCGAGGATCAGCAGCCCGATGGCATAAGCCGGCGACAGGCCAAACAGGATGACGATTCCGAAGCAGACAGCCGGCAGCACGACCAGTTGGAGCAAAAGCGCCAGTGCCAGCGCGGCTGGCTGTCCGAGCACGCGCGTGAAATCGTCGATGCGCAACGACAGTCCGAGACCCAGCATGACCAGCGCGAGCGCGATCAGCAGCATCGTCGGCAAAACGTCCAGAAAGGTCACCGCGATCGCACTCCCCGCCGCCGCACAGGGCCTGACGCGGAGCCGGCTGCTTGGCGAATCGCCCAGAAGCGCTGCCCGTTCCTCGTTCGATATGGGACCACAAAGCGAGAAGACGTTCAAAGCACGTTCCGGTGACGCCGGTTACCTGCAACCGCAGAAATCAGCGGTCATCGTCACCCGCCCCGCCGCACCAAGGAGACCGCGTTCGCCAATCGATTGCGGCGAAACAAGACATCCTGCCGATCACAATCGGCCGGCTGCGATTGCGATTACCCCGCCAGCGCCTTCTCGATCGCCGCCGTGACGTCGTCGACAGACTGCATGCCGTCGATCTCGATCACCTGGCCGCGCGCGGCGTAATAGGGCGAGACCACCGCCGTGTCGCGGTTGTAGGCCTCGAGCCGGGTCTTGAACACCTCCGGATCGTCGTCCTTGCGGACCGGCTGCCCGGCGGCCTTCGCCTCTTCGGCGCGCTTGACGATGCGGTCGACGAGTTTGCTCTGGTCGACCTTGAGCTCCAGCACCGTGTCGAGTTCCAGATGCTTGGACGCGAGCATGACGTCGAGCGCCTCGGCCTGGGCCAGCGTGCGCGGAAAGCCGTCGAGGATGAAGCCCTTCTTGCAATCGGGCTCCTCGATCCGGTCGGCGACGATGCCGATCACGATCTCGTCCGAGACGAGGCCGCCGGCGTACATCACCGCCTTCGCCTTGACCCCGATCGGCGTCTGGGCGGCGACAGCCGCGCGCAGCATGTCGCCCGTCGAGAGCTGTGGAATACCGTGCTTCGCGACGATGCGCGCAGCCTGAGTGCCCTTCCCCGCCCCCGGCGGCCCCAGGAAGATCAGTCGCATCAGCGTTTCGCTCCTCGCAGCTTGGCCTTCTTGACCAGCCCCTCATACTGATGGGCCAGCAGGTGCCCGTGAACTTGCGCCACGGTATCCATCGTCGTCGTCACCACGATGAGCAGCGAGGTGCCGCCCAGCAGGATGATCGGTATCTGGGCATAGGTGATCATGAACTCGGGGATAAGGCAGACGATAGTCAAATAGCCGGCGCCCAGCACGGTGATGCGCGTCAGCACGCGGTCGATATGTTCGGCCGTCCGCTCGCCCGGGCGGATGCCCGGCATGAACCCGCCATGCTTCTTGAGGTTGTCGGCCGTCTCGACCGGGTTGAACACGATCGCGGTGTAGAAGAAGCAGAAGAAGATGATCAGCGCCGCGTAGAGGATCATGAACAGCGGCCGGCCATGGGCGAGATAGGTCGCCATCGTCGCCATGAAGCCGGTCCCGCCGGCGGCCTGCGAGAAGCTGGCGATCGTCGTCGGCAGCAGCAACAGCGAGGAGGCGAAGATCGGCGGAATCACGCCGGCGGTGTTCAGCTTGAGCGGCAGGAACGAGGTCTGGCCCTCATACATCCGATTGCCGACCTGGCGCTTGGGATAGTTGATCAGCAGGCGGCGCTGGGCGCGCTCCATGAACACGCAGAAGGCGATGACGCAGATCGCCATCACCAGGATCAGCAGCAAGAGCCCCGTCGAGATCGCGCCCTGGCGACCGAGCTCCAGAGTCTGCGCGAGCTGCGAGGGAAACTCCGCGATGATGCCCGCGAAGATGATCATCGAGGTGCCGTTGCCGATGCCGCGGCTGGTGATCTGCTCGCCCAGCCAGAGCAGGAACATCGTGCCGCCGACAAGCGTGATCGTGGTCGAGAGCAGGAAGAACGGACCCGGCTCCAGCACGAGATTGCCCGAGCCCTGCAGGCCGACGCCGATGCCATAGGCCTGGAACACGGCGAGCACGAGGGTGAGGTAGCGCGTGTACTGGTTGAGGATCTTGCGGCCCTGCTCGCCCTCTTTCTTCAGCGCCTCGAAGGTCGGGACGACGCTGGAGAGCAGCTGGATGATGATCGACGCCGAGATGTACGGCATGATCGCCAGCGCGAAGATCGCGAGACGGCCGACGGCGCCGCCCGAAAACATGTTGAACAGGCCGAGCACGCCGGTCTGGGTCTGCTTGAACAGATCCGCAACCGCATCGGGGTTCATGCCCGGCAGCGGGATATAGGTGCCCAGCCGATAGATGATCAGCGCACCGAGCGTGAACCAGATCCGCTTCTTCAGCTCGTCCGCCTTGGCGAACGCCCCGAAGTTCAGGTTTGAAGCCAGCTGTTCAGCTGCCGATGCCATGCGTTCGGTCCTTGGTCTTCAGATCCATGGGCGCGATGGACTGCGCCCGGTCAAACAGTCGAACGGCGGCCAGGGCTTCTGGCCCGGCCGCCGTTCGCGAGTCGTCATGTAAGCGCTCGGCTCACGCCTGTGAAGCGGCAGCCAGGATCTTGACCGAACCGCCGGCCTTCTCGATCGCGGCGACGGCCGACTTCGACGCACCGGCGACCTCGAAGGCGAGCTTCGCCTTCAGTTCGCCGACGCCGAGGATCTTCACGCCGTCCTTGGCCTGGTGCGTGATCACGCCCGCGGCGACCAGCGCCTCGATGGTGATCGCGCCGTTGGCGTCAAGCTTGCCGGCTTCCAGCGCCTGCTGGATGCGGCCGAGATTGACCTCGTTCAGCTCCTTGGCAAACAGGTTGTTGAAGCCGCGCTTCGGCAGGCGACGATAGAGCGGCATCTGGCCGCCCTCGAAGCCCTTCACGGCGACGCCAGCGCGGGCCTTCTGACCCTTCACGCCGCGACCACCGGTCTTGCCCTTGCCCGAGCCGATGCCCCGGCCGACGCGGATGCGCGACTTGTGCGCGCCTTCGTTGTCACGGATCTCGTTGAGTTTCATCGAACGATCTCCCTCACTTCGCATCGACGACGCGCACGAGGTGCCTGACCTTGTCGATCATGCCCCGCACGGCCGGCGTGTCGACCAGGGTCGACTGACGGCGGATCTTGTTGAGGCCGAGACCGATCAGGGTCTGGCGCTGCGACGCCTCGCGGCGGATCGGGCTACCGATCTGCTCGACGACGACGGTCTTGGTGTCGGACTGTGCCATGGTCGCCCCCTCACGCTTCAGCGGCGGCGTCGGCACCCGCATCGCGGCGACGCGTCTGCAGGGCGGAGACCTTTAGGTTGCGGCGCGCGGCGACGCCACGCGGGCTGTCCTCGTTCTTCAGCGCGTCGAAGGTCGCGCGGACGAGGTTGTACGGGTTCGAGGAGCCGAGCGACTTCGACACCACGTCCTGCATGCCGACCGCCTCGAAGACAGCGCGCATCGGGCCACCGGCGATGATGCCGGTACCAGCCGGGGCAGCACGCAGCACGACCTTGCCGGCGCCGTGACGGCCCTGGACGTCGTGATGCAGGGTGCGACCCTCGCGCAGCGGGATGCGGACCAGGCCGCGCTTGGCGGCTTCCGTCGCCTTGCGGATGGCTTCCGGCACTTCACGGGCCTTGCCGTGGCCGAAGCCGACGCGGCCCTTCTGGTCGCCGACGACGACGAGCGCGGCGAAGCCGAAGCGACGCCCGCCCTTCACCACCTTGGCGACGCGGTTGATGTGGACCAGCCGGTCCACGAATTCCGAATCGCGCTCTTCGCGATCGCGGTCACGAGGCTCTCTCGCCATTGTCTTTCCTCTTACTTGCGCGGTGGCGGATCAGGCCGCACCGCTCGCTCGAGCGTCCCGTGTGGGACGACGCTTCCATGAAGGCCCGGTCCCGGCCCCCTGCCCGGCGCCATGAGGCGCCACCGCAGAACGACGGGGACCGACGGTATCAGAAGTTCAGGCCGCCCTCGCGGGCCGCCTCGGCCAGCGCCTTGACGCGACCGTGATACATGTAGGAGCCGCGGTCGAAGACCACGTCCTTCACGCCGGCCTTGACGGCACGCTCGGCGATCAGCTTGCCGATGGTGGCGGCGGCCTCGACATTCGCGCCCGACTTGAGGTCGCTGCGGATGTCCTTGTCCAGGCTCGAGGCCGAAGCGAGGGTGACACCCTTCGCGTCGTCGATGACCTGGGCATAGATCTGCTTGCCGGTGCGGTGCACCGACAGGCGGGCGCGGCCATTGGCGACGGCCTTGATCGCGCGGCGGACGCGGGCCTTGCGGCGCGCAGTGTTCTCTGTCTGCTTGCTCATGGCCCTTACTTCTTCTTCCCTTCCTTGCGGAAGATGAATTCGCCGGCGTACTTCACGCCCTTGCCCTTATAGGGCTCGGGGCCGCGATAGTCGCGGATCTCGGCGGCGGTCTGGCCGACGACCTGCTTGTCGATGCCGGTGATGACGATTTCGGTCGGCTTCGGCGTGACGATCGCGACCCCTTCCGGGATCGGATAGTCGATGTCGTGGCTGTAGCCGAGCGACAGCTTGAGCACCTTGCCGGTGACGGCGGCCTTGTAGCCGACGCCGTTGATCTCAAGCTTCTTCTCGAAGCCCGCGGTCGTCCCCGTCACGAGATTGGCGATGCGGGCGCGCGAGGTGCCCCAGAGCGAGCGCGCGCGCTTGCTCTGCGAACGCGGCTGAACCGCGATCGCGCCGTTCTCCATGGCGACCGAAACGTCGTCGGGAACCGTGAAGGAGAGTTCCCCCTTCGCGCCCTTGATCTTGACGAGCTGGCCGGCGACGTTGGCGGTGACGCCAGCGGGAACCGGAACAGGCTTCTTACCGATACGAGACATTGGATTTCTCCTGAAAACGAGCGGCGCGAAAGGTCAGAAGACCTTGCAAAGCACTTCGCCGCCCACGTTCTGCTCGCGGGCAAGATGATCGGGCATCACACCCTTCGGGGTCGAGATGATGGTCACGCCAAGGCCGTCGGCCACGCGGGGCATCGTCTCCACCGAAGAATAGACGCGGCGGCCGGGCTTCGACACACGCGAGATCGACCGGATGACCGGCTGCCCCTCGTGGTACTTCAGCTCGATGTCGAATTCGGTCCGGCCGTTGCCGAACTCGGTCTGGGTGTAGCCGCGGATGTAGCCCTCGGCCTGAAGCACGTCGAGCACGCGGGCCCGCAGCTTCGAGCCCGGCGTCGAAACGCGGGACTTGCGCCGCATCTGCGCATTGCGGATGCGGGTCAGCATATCGCCGAGCGGATCAATGATCGCCATGATGCGTCCTCCTCACCAGCTCGACTTGACGAGGCCGGGAACCAGCCCCTTGTTGCCGAGCTCGCGCAGCGCAACGCGCGACATCTTCAGCTTGCGGTAGAAGGCGCGCGGACGGCCCGTCACCTCGCAGCGGTTGCGCACCCGGTTCGGAGCCGAGTTGCGCGGCAGTTCAGCCAGCTTGAGGCGAGCGAGGAAACGCTCGTCCATGGACTGGCCTTCGTCGTTGGCGATCTCAAGCAACCGGGCGCGGCGGCCGGCGAACTTCTTCACCAGCGCCTTGCGGCGGTTGTTGTTCTCGACGGAGCTCTTCTTAGCCATCGATCTCTCCTGGTTTCCGCGTATGAACGCTTGAGTTCACTGCCGGAACGGGAAGTTGAAGTGCTTGAGCAGAGCGCGTGCCTCGTCGTCCGACTTCGCAGTCGTGCAGACGATCACGTCCATGCCCCAGACCTGGTCGACCTTGTCGTAGTTGATCTCGGGGAACACGATGTGCTCCTTGATCCCGAGCGCGAAATTGCCGCGCCCGTCGAACGACTTCGGGTTCAGGCCGCGGAAGTCACGCACGCGCGGGAGGGCGATGGTGACGAGCCGGTCGACGAACTCGAACATCTTGGTCTTGCGCAGCGTGACCTTGCAGCCCACCGCCATGTTCTCGCGCAGCTTGAAGCCGGCGATCGCGAGGCGGGACTTGGTGATGACCGGCTTCTGGCCGGCAATCAGGGCGAGGTCGCCGGCGGCGTTGTCGACCTTCTTGCGGTCGGCAGTCGCTTCGCCCACGCCCATGTTGATGACGACCTTCTCGATGGTCGGCACTTCCATGGCGTTCTTGTAGCCGAACTCGGCGATCATCGCCGGACGGACGACGTCCTCGTAATGCTTCTTCATACGCGGCGTGAGAGCCGCCTGCTGGTTCTCAGCCATCGATCAGATCCCCCGAACGCTTGGCGAAACGGACCTTGCGGCCATCGTCCAGAACCTTGAAGCCGACGCGGGTCGGCTTGCCGTCCTTGGGATCGGCCACGGCGAGATTCGACAGGTCGATGGTGGCTTCCTTGGAGATGATGCCGCCCTCGGACTGAGCCGATGCCTTGGTGTGCTTCTTGACGAGGTTGACGCCACGCACGACGGCGCGGGCATCCTTCGGCATGACCTGGAGCACTTCGCCGGCCTTGCCCTTGTCACGGCCGGCCAGCACGACGACCTTGTCGCCCTTCTTGATCTTCGCAGCCATCACAGCACCTCAGGCGCAAGCGAGATGATCTTCATGTGGTTCTTCGCGCGCAGCTCGCGCGGGACCGGTCCGAAGATGCGGGTGCCGACGGGCTCTTTCTGGTTGTTGATCAGAACGGCCGCATTGCGGTCGAACCGGATCACGGAGCCGTCGGGGCGCTTGACGTCCTTGGCGGTGCGAACGACGACCGCCTTCATGACGTCGCCCTTCTTCACGCGACCGCGCGGGATGGCTTCCTTGATCGAAACAACGATGATGTCGCCGATGCGCGCATAGCGACGCTTCGACCCGCCGAGAACCTTGATGCACATCACGCGACGGGCGCCGGAATTATCCGCGACCTCGAGATTGGTCTGCACCTGGATCATGGCCTTGATCCTTCCAGTGTGTATCAGCGCGGTTTCCCGGATGCACCAGCGCGTCCGGGACTACGACTGACGGGGGTCGATCGCCCCCTGGCCTCAAAACAAAGCATGATCCGCAAAAGTGGAGCCCACCTTTGCGGCGAAACATGCCCGACTACCTATTCCGCCGCGCCGCCTCCCGATGTGATTCGGGCAGCGGCAGCCGCGTTGACTTACGCCTTGGGAGCGTTGTCGAGCACAACCCAGCTTTTCAGCTTGGAAATCGGCTTGGACTCCTCGATCCAGACCTGATCCCCGACCTTGGCCACCTCCGCCTCGTCATGGGCGTGATAGTTTTTGGTGCGGCGAACCGTCTTCTTGAGGAGAGGGTGCGTATAGCGCCGCTCGACCTTCACCACAACAGTTTTGTTCTGCTTGTCGCTGACGACGACGCCCTGCAGCACGCGCTTCGGCATTGTCTAACTCCTCAGGCGCTCGCCGCCTGCGCCGGCGAACCGGCACGCTTAATGGTCTGCACCGTCTTGATCCGCGCGATGTCGCGGCGGATCTCGCGCTGGCGCGCGGTGTTCTCGAGCTGCCCCGTCGCCTTCTGGAAGCGCAGGTTGAACTGCTCCTTCTTCAGCTTGAGCAGCTCGTCCTGGAGCAGGTCGGTGCTCATGGCCTTCAGGTCGGACAGGCGTTGCGAAGCTTTCATCTCGTCCTCCCTTCTTACTCGGCGATGCGCTGGATGAAGCGCGTCTTGATCGGCAGCTTGGCGGCGCCGAGGCGCATGGCCTCGCGGGCCGTCTCTTCCGGCACGCCGTCGATCTCGAACATGATCCGGCCCGGCTTGACCTTGGCTGCCCAGAATTCAGGCGCGCCCTTGCCCTTGCCCATGCGGACTTCGGTCGGCTTCTTCGACACCGGCACGTCCGGGAAGATCCGGATCCAGACCCGGCCGGCGCGCTTCATGGCACGGGTGATCGCGCGGCGGGCCGCCTCGATCTGCCGGGCGGTGACCCGCTCCGGCTCCTGCGCCTTGAGGCCGAACTGGCCGAAGTTCAAATCCGTGCCGCCCTTGGCAACGCCGGAGATGCGTCCCTTGAACTGCTTGCGGAATTTCGTCTTCTTAGGTTGCAACATGGCTCTTCTCGATCAGCCTTATGCATGCTCGCGACGATGGCCACCGCCGGAACGGCTGCCCTCGTCTGCCATGCGCTTGTCCTGGGCCATCGGGTCGTGTTCGAGGATCTCGCCCTTGAAGATCCAGACCTTGATGCCGCACGTGCCGTAGGTGGTGAAGGCGGTGCCGACACCGTAATCCACATCGGCGCGCAGCGTGTGCAGCGGCACCCGCCCCTCGCGATACCACTCGAGGCGCGCGATTTCGGCGCCGCCGAGACGGCCCGAGCAGTTGATGCGGATGCCCTCGGCGCCCAGGCGCATGGCCGACTGCACGGCGCGCTTCATGGCGCGACGGAAGGCGACGCGGCGCTCGAGCTGCTGCGCGATCGAGTCGGCGACCAGCGTGGCGTCGATCTCGGGCTTGCGCACCTCGACGATGTTGATCGTCACATCGGCCTTGGTGAGCTTCATCACCGACTTGCGCAGCTTCTCGATGTCGGCGCCCTTCTTGCCGATCACCACGCCCGGACGCGCCGAGTGGATGGTGACTCGGCACTTCTTGTGCGGGCGCTCGATGATGATCTTGGAGACCGCGGCCTGCTTCAGCAGCTTCATGAGGGCGGCGCGGATGGCCATGTCCTCGTGCAGCAGCTTGCCGTACTCGCCCTTCTGCGCGAACCAGCGGGAATCCCAGGTCCGGTTGATGCCGAGGCGAAGCCCGATCGGATTGATTTTCTGACCCATCGTTCTCTCCTCAGGCCTTCGCAGCCTGGACTTCGCGCACCACGATCGTGATGTTGGCGAACGGCTTCAGGATGCGGGCGCCACGACCGCGGGCGCGGGCATGGAAGCGCTTCATCACGAGCGCCTTGCCGACGAAGGCCTGGGCCACGACGAGATCGTCGACGTCGAGATCATGATTGTTCTCGGCGTTGGCGATCGCGCTCTGCAGGCACTTGCGCACGTCCAGCGAGATCCGCTTGCGCGAGAACTCGAGGTCGGCGAGCGCGGTCGAGACCTTTTTGCCCCGGATCAGCTGGGCGACGAGGTTGAGCTTCTGCGGCGAGACGCGAAGGTTGCGGGCGACCGCGACGGCTTCGTTCTCGGGCAGCGCACGGGGGGCGGATGCTTTACCCATGGCTTACTTCCTCTTCGCCTTCTTGTCGGCGGCGTGGCCGTGGAAGGTGCGCGTCGGCGAGAACTCGCCGAACTTGTGGCCCACCATTTCCTCGGACACGTTCACCGGCACATGCTTATGGCCGTTGTAGACGCCGAACGTCAGACCGACGAACTGCGGGAGGATCGTGGAGCGACGGCTCCAGATCTTGATGACCTCAGACCGGGCCGCCGAACGGGCGACCTCGGCCTTTTTCAGAAGGTATCCGTCGACAAACGGACCTTTCCAAAGCGAACGCGCCATGACGGACCTCAGTTCTTCTTCTTGCGGGCGTGACGGCTCGACACGATGAACGTATCGGTCCGCTTGTTCGAGCGGGTCTTCTTGCCCTTGGTCGGGAGACCCCAGGGCGTGACCGGATGACGGCCACCCGAGGTGCGGCCTTCGCCGCCGCCATGGGGATGGTCGACCGGGTTCATCGAGACACCGCGGTTATGCGGGCGACGGCCGAGCCAGCGCGAGCGACCCGCCTTGCCGTCGTTCCGGTTCATGTGGTCGGGGTTCGAGACCGCGCCCACGGTGGCATAGCACAGGCCGCTGATCAGGCGCTGCTCGCCCGAGTTGAGGCGGACGATGACGTAGCCCTGGTCGCGACCGACGATCTGGGCGTAGTTGCCGGCCGAACGGGCCAGCTGACCACCCTTGCCGATCTTCAGCTCGACATTGTGGACGATCGTGCCGATCGGCAGCGAGCCCATCGGGGCGGCGTTGCCGGGCTTCACGTCGACCGACGGGCCGGACACGACGCTGTCGCCGACGGCGAGGCGCTGCGGGGCCAGGATATAGGCCTGCTCGCCATCGCTGTACTTGATCAGCGCGATGAACGCCGTGCGGTTGGGGTCATACTCCAGCCGCTCGACGACGGCCGGAATGCCATCCTTGCCGCGACGCTTGAAGTCGATCAGGCGCAGCGTCCGCTTGTGTCCACCGCCGCGGAAGCGGACGGTGATGCGGCCGAGATTGTTGCGGCCGCCGGAGGAAGACTTGCCCTCCGTCAGCACCTTCAGCGGCTTGCCCTTGTAGAGCTCGCTGCGGTCGACGATCACGAGCTGGCGAAGGCTCGGCGTGACCGGCTTGAAATTCTTCAACCTTCCTCGAGGGTCACGACCGCCTTCTTGACGTCGGCGCGCTGGCCGAGGCGGCCGCGGAAGACCTTCATCTTGCCCTCGGTGACCAGCGTGTTGACGCTCTTCACCTTGACGTCGAACAGCTTCTCGATCGCGGCCTTGATCTGCGGCTTGGTCGCGGTCTTGGCAACCTTGAAGACGACCTTGTTGTGCTCGGAGAGCATCGTCGCCTTCTCGGTGATCACAGGCCCGCGGATCACGTCGTAGTGACGCGGGTCCAGGTTCTTGGCGGACTGGCTCATGAGAAGCGCGCCTCCAGCGCATCGACAGCCGCGCGCGTCAGGACGAGCTTGTCGCGACGCAGGATGTCATAAACGTTGATGCCCTGGATCGGCAGGACGTCGACATTCGGGATCGAACGGGCCGCCAGGCCGAAATTCGTGTCGATCTCGGCGCCGCCGATCACCAGCGCGCTGGAGAGCTCCAGCTTGCCGAAATGCCCGAGCAGCACCTTGGTCTTCGGCTCGGCCAGCTTGGCGTCGTCGAGAATGATGATGCCGCCGTCCTTGGCCTTGGCCGAGAGCGCATGACGCAGAGCCAGCGCACGGACCTTCTTGGGCAGATCATGGGCGTGGTCGCGCACGATCGGACCGAAGGCCTTGCCGCCGCCGCGGAACTGCGGAGCGGACGCCGCGCCGTGACGGGCGCCACCGGTGCCCTTCTGCTTGTAGATCTTCTTGCGGGTGCGGTCGACTTCCGACCGGCCCTTCGACTTGTGCGTGCCGGCGCGGCGCTTGGCGAGCTGGTAGCGCACCATGCGGGCCAGGATGTCGGCGCGCGGCTCGAGGCCGAAGATCGCATCCGAGAGCTCGACCGAACCGGCCGAGCCACCTTCGAGGGTGGTGATATCGAGCTTCATCACGCGTTCTCCTCAACCGTCTCGGCTGCGGGAGCCGGCGCATCGCCGCCATTCAGCTTGAACTTGCCCGGGAGCGGAGCATCCTTGGGCAGAGCGCGCTTGATCGCGTCGCGCACATGGATCCAGCCGCCGGCATGGCCGGGAACGGCGCCCTCGACCAGGATCAGGCCACGCTCGACATCCGTCTGGACGACGCGCAGGTTCTGCGTGGTCACGCGCTCGGAGCCGAGATGGCCGGGCATCTTCTTGTTCTTGAAGGTCTTGCCAGGGTCCTGACGACCGCCGGTCGAACCGATCGAGCGGTGCGAGACCGAGACGCCGTGGGTGGCGCGCAGACCGCCGAAGTTCCAGCGCTTCATGCCGCCGGCAAAACCCTTGCCGAGCGTCGTGCCGCTGACATCGACGAACTGGCCGACGACGAAGTGGTCCGCCGTCAGCTCGGCGCCGACCGGGATCAGCGCATCGTCGCTGACGCGGAATTCGACGACCTTGCGCTTGGGCTCGACCTTGGCGACGGCGAAATGGCCGCGCTCGGCCTTCGAGACATTCTTGACCTTGGCTGTACCCGTGCCGAGCTGGACGGCGACGTAGCCGTTCTTCTCGATCGTGCGGTGAGCAACGACCTGGCAGTTATCGAGCTTCAGCACGGTCACCGGGATATGTTCGCCGGCATCGGTGAAGATGCGGGTCATCCCGACTTTCTGTGCAATCACACCGGAACGCATCGGTGCATACCTTCCCTTGGGGTCATACTCATCCAACTGCGATGTTGGAGGCAGAGGACCCGGCTAAAATCGGATCAGAGCTTGATTTCGACGTCGACGCCGGCGGCGAGATCGAGCTTCATGAGGGCGTCGACCGTCTGCGGGGTCGGGTCGACGATGTCGAGAACCCGCTTGTGGGTCCGCATTTCAAACTGCTCGCGCGACTTCTTGTCGATGTGCGGCGAGCGGTTGACCGTGAACTTCTCGATGAGCGTGGGCAGCGGGATGGGGCCGCGGACCTGGGCGCCCGTCCTCTTCGCGGTCGACACGATCTCGCGCGTCGAAGCGTCGAGAATGCGGTGGTCGAACGCCTTGAGGCGGATCCGGATGTTCTGACCGTTCATGGTCTTATCTTCCTCGTGACGTGAAAGGGCGAAGGCCCGGCAGGGCCTGCGCCCTCACGAAAACGCTGTTCAAGCGATGATGCTGGCGACGACGCCGGCGCCGACGGTGCGGCCGCCCTCGCGGATGGCGAAGCGCAGCTTCTCCTCCATCGCGATCGGCACGATCAGGTGC
>NCCO01000103.1 GCA_002279705.1 Allobosea sp. 12-68-7 | reverse complement strand
GGTGCGCCGCATCGCCACCGCCGACTATCCGACGCCGGCGCGTCGGCCGGCGAATTCGCGGCTGGACGGCGCTAAGCTCGCGGCCACTCACGGCATCAGGCTCCCGCATTGGCGCGGGGCCGCCACCGCCTGCGTGACCAGGCTGCTCAAAGGCGAGGAAACGGGGCCGATTTCATGAAGGGCATCATTCTCGCCGGCGGCTCCGGCACGCGGCTGCACCCGATGACGCTGGCGGTCTCGAAGCAACTGCTTCCGGTCTATGACAAGCCGATGATCTATTATCCGCTGACGACGCTGATGCTGGCGGACATCCGCGAGATCCTGATCATCTCGACCCCGACGGATCTGCCGCATTTCCAGCGCCTGCTCGGCGACGGCGCGGAGTGGGGCCTGTCGCTGAGCTATGCCGAGCAGCCGCATCCGGGCGGGCTGGCGCAGGCTTATCTGATCGGAGCCGAGTTCGTGGCCGGCGGCCGTTCGGCGCTGATCCTCGGCGACAACCTGTTCTACGGGCATGGTTTGCCCGAGCTGATGAAGCGTGCGCGCCGACGCGAAGCGGGCGCGACGGTCTTCGCCTATCAGGTGCGGGATGCCGAGCGCTATGGCGTCGTCAGCTTCGACGCCGACGGCAAGGCGACCTCGATCGAGGAGAAGCCGAAGGTGCCGCGCTCGAACTGGGCGGTGACGGGCCTCTATTTCTATGACGCGCAGGTGGTCGAGATCGCTGCGTCAATCGAGCCGTCGGCTCGCGGAGAACTCGAGATCACCGATGTGAACCGCATCTATCTGGAACGCGACCAGCTGTTGGTCGAGCGCATGGGGCGCGGTTTCGCCTGGCTCGACACCGGGACGCCCGACAGCCTGTTGCAGGCCGGCGAGTTCGTCCGGACCCTCGAGGGCCGGCAGGACCTGCGCATCGCCTGCCCGGAGGAGATCGCCTGCCGGCGCGGCTGGATCGACGTTGCCCAGCTGGAGACCCTCGGGGCACGGCTCGCCAAGAGCGATTACGGCCGCTACCTCCTGCGGATGGCCGCCGAGATCGCCGCGACTCCCCGGCGATCGGGCGGCTGAGGCCGTCGACCGGACCGCTCGCCCCGGAGCCGTCAATCGCCACTGCGTCGCCCCGATTCTGACCGCCGGCCTCGATGAGGCTTGGCTTGGTTCGGCATCGGCTGCGGTGGCGGCATGAGGCGGGGTGGCAAGCCGCGCCTGGCCTGCGCAGCCAAGACGCGACGGCACGGCGAATGCGCAGGGCAGGCCGACACCAAACGGTCAACTGCGCGTGGCTGGCTCATTCTCCATCTCCGCAATGCCGGGAGATGGATTCGGGCGTGTAAGCCATGTAGGACCGGTGGGGTACGTGCGCATGTGCCCTTAACGTGCGGCTCCCAAGCTTTCATGGCGTGCCCGCGAGAAACCGGGAGAAAGTGTCGAGATGACGTTGATCCTTCCTGTGATCATGGCAGGCGGGGCCGGAACGCGGCTGTGGCCGCTGTCCCGGGATTCGATGCCCAAGCAGTTCATCGCGCTGCTCGAGGACGACCTGTCGACGTTCCAGGCGACGCTGCTGCGCGTGAAGGGGGCTCCCTTCCTGCCGCCGATCGTGATCACCAACCATGAGTTCCGCTTCATCGTCGCCGAGCAGATGCAGGCGGTGGGTGTCCAAGGACAGATCGTGCTCGAGCCCGAGCGGCGTGACTCCGCTGCCGCCATCGCGGTCGGGGCCCTGCTCGCGAGCCGCGTCGCGCCCGATGCCGTGGCCGTCGCGCTGGCGGCCGACCATGTCGTCGAAAATGCGGCCGCTTTCCGGGCCGACGCCATGGTGGCGGCGGAGTTCGCGGCGACCGGGCTGATCGTGACGCTCGGCATCGTGCCGACGGCGCCCTCTGTGGCCTATGGTTACATCGAGGCGGGCGAGGCTCTCGGCGACGCCGGGACGAAGCGGCTGAAGCGCTTCGTGGAAAAGCCCGATGCCGCGACGGCGCAGGGCTATCTCGACCAGGGCTTCCTGTGGAACAGCGGCAACTTCGTTTTCGCCGCCCCGACGATGATCGAGGAACTGACCCGCTTTGCCCCCGATGTCATCGCGGCGGCGCGCGAGGCGCTCGATGGCGCCACCACCGACCTCGACTTCATCCGCCTCGATGGCCGCGCCTTTGGCCGGGCCCCGCGGATCTCGATCGACTACGCCGTCATGGAGAAGACGCAGCATGCGGGGGTGATCGCGGCCGGGTTCGACTGGTCGGACATCGGCGCCTGGGACTCGATCCATGAGGTGATGGACAAGGACGGCGCCGGCAACGTGCTGCGCGGTCCTGTGGTCGCACTCGACACCACCAACTCGCTCCTGCGCAGCGACGACATGCTGCTCACCACCATCGGGCTGACGGACATGGTTGTGGTCGCGACGCGCGACGCGGTGCTGGTGGCGTCCAAATCAGCGGCGCCGCATGTGAAACGGCTGGTCGAGACGCTGAAGCAGCAGGGCCGCCCCGAGGCGACCGAGCATCTGCGGATCTACCGCCCCTGGGGCTGGTACCAGCGGATCGACATCGGCTCCCGCTTTCAGGTGAAGCGCATCAATGTGAAGCCCGGCGCCAAGCTCAGCCTGCAGAAGCATTTCCACCGTTCGGAACACTGGGTCGTGGTGCGCGGCACGGCGGAGGTGACGTTGGACGGCAGCGTCAGCCACATTCACGAGAACGAGTCGATCTATCTTCCGATCGGGTGCACGCATCGGCTGTACAACCCCGGCAAGATCGAGCTCGAACTGATCGAGGTCCAGGTCGGCAGCTATACCGGTGAGGACGACATCATCCGGATCGAGGATATCTACGCAAGAGCATAAACGGGCGATATTGGCACCCGCGTGATGGGGGCCGTGACCGGTGACGCGGCGACGGGTTTCGGCGCGACCATCGATGCATCCGCCCGAATCAAGACTGGCTTGGAGCGACGTTAGGGAGTCTCCGATGAAGATCGTCATGGTCGGATCAGGTTATGTCGGGCTGGTGTCCGGCGCATGTTTCGCGGATTTCGGACACGAGGTCGTCTGCGTCGACAAGGTCGAGAGCAAGATCACGGCGCTGAAGCAGGGCGAAATCCCGATCTTCGAGCCCGGCCTCTCGGAGCTGGTGCGCAGCAATTCCGAGGCGGGCCGGCTCTCCTTCACCACCGATCTGGCGGGGCCGGTCGCCCGGGCCGATGCGGTGTTCATCGCGGTGGGGACGCCGTCGCGGCGCGGCGACGGCTTCGCCGACCTGTCCTATGTCTATGCGGCGGCGCGCGAGATCGCCGAGTCGCTCGATGGCTATACCGTCATCGTCACCAAATCGACCGTTCCGGTGGGGACCGGCGACGAGGTCGAGCGGATCATCCGCGAACTGCGTCCCGATGCCGATTTCGCCGTCGTGTCCAATCCGGAGTTCCTGCGCGAGGGCGCGGCCATCGACGATTTCAAGCGACCGGACCGCATCGTCATCGGCACGGACGATCTGCGCGCCCAGGCGCTGATGGCCGATGTCTACCGGCCGCTCTACCTCAACAGCGCGCCGATCCTGAACACCAGCCGGCGCACCGCCGAACTGACGAAATATGCGGCCAACGCCTTCCTGGCGACGAAGATCACCTTCATCAACGAGATGGCGGATCTCTGCGAGCAGGTCGGCGCCAATGTCCAGGACGTGGCCCGCGGCATGGGGCTCGACAACCGCATCGGCAGCAAGTTCCTGCATGCCGGCCCCGGCTATGGCGGCTCCTGCTTCCCGAAGGACACGCTGGCCCTGATCAAGACGGCGCAGGACTACGGCACCCCGTCGCGGATCGTCGAGGCCGTCGTCTCGGTGAACGACCTGCGCAAGCGGGCCATGGCGAAGAAGGTCGTCGCCGCCTGCGACGGCTCCGTCCGCGGCAAGACGATCGCCGTCCTCGGCCTCACCTTCAAGCCGAATACGGACGACATGCGCGACGCACCGTCGCTGTCGATCGTCACGGCCCTGCAGGACGGCGGCGCCACCATCCGCGCCTTCGACCCGGAGGGGATGGAGCAGGCCAAGGCGATGCTGCCGAGTGGCGTCGTCTACTGCAACGATGCCTATGAATGCGTCGACAGCGCCCATGCCGCGGTGATCGTGACCGAGTGGAACATCTTCCGCGCGCTCGATTTCGACCGCGTCAAGGCCGCCATGGCCGCGCCGGTCCTGGTCGATCTGCGCAATGTCTATCGGGCCGAGCAGGTCCGCGCCAAGGGCTTCACCTATGTGGATGTCGGCCGAGGTGCATCATCCAACGCGTTGAAAGGCAGACAGGACGCTGCTTGAGGGGCATGTGTGCTGCTTCATTTCCGACAAGCAGCCCTCCGCAGCCCTCCGGCTCCTTGTCCCCGGCCCCCCCTGGGCCGGCCCTATCTGGCTTCTCGTCAGCCAGCGAGGGGCCAGACCATGCTTTCCTTCCATGAAGAGGTTCCGCTGAATGCGGGGCGCCTGCCGCCGGCGGCGACGCATCTGTGCCTGCGGGAGGCGAATGCCTGCAAGGGCTCGCTGGAACAGTGGGGCTGACCATGGTGGCACAGCCCGTCTCCCTGACGCGCCGCCGGAGCGGCTCGCTCGACCTCGCCCGTCTTGGCCGCACGGGCGCGGGCGCCTGGTCCGTGGCGCCGGGCTATGCCGCGTTTCGCTCGTCTTCACCCCGGCGGCGGGCACGCTCACGCTGATGGTGAGCGGCGATGTCCGCCTCGCCCGGCTCGAGGCCAATGTCTTCGCGTCGTCCGATATCGCCACAGCCGCCGTGTCGGTCAGCCGGGTCGCCGAAAGCGCCGAGTTCTCGCCCGTGCTGGAGGCGCTGCTCCCGCCCAGCGCCGCGACGCTCGTGGTGCGCGGCCAGAGGCTGGAGTGCAACCGGCCCGCATCGTCGGCGTCAACGGCACGGACTCGCTGCCGCCGGCCCAGTCGAACCGGCTCTCGGTGCTGATGGACGGCCCGGCGCGGCTCGTCACGGCGGCGGGAGCCGATCTGCGCACGGGCAGCTATGTCGCCGCCTGCGCCTTCGACGCGACCGGCCGCTCCGTCGCCCGCAACGGCGTTGCGGTCGTCACCGACAACGGAACGCCGCCGGCCAGCCGGAGCAGCATGTGTCTCGGGCGGGACGGGGCGGGCACGGTCGTCGCGGACGGTGACGGATGGTATGACCATGTCATGGTCGCTGGAGAAGGGCTTGCCGACCGGCGCCGGCTCAACGTCTCAATGGTTTCCCAATCGGAGCCCTCACCGCGCGTTCATGAACGCCTTCCGGCTGAGGACCGTCCTGAGCAGGATCGCGATGTCGAGCCAGATCGACCAGTTGTCGATGTACCAGTGGTCATAGGCGACGCGCTTGGCCATCTTGTCGTCGGTGTCGGTCTCGCCGCGCAGCCCGTGGACCTGGGCCCAGCCGGTGATGCCGGGCTTGACGTTGTGGCGCCGGGCATAGAGCGCGATCTTGCGTTCGAACTCGCGGTCATGGGCCAGCGCATGCGGCCGGGGCCCGACCAGTGACATGTGGCCGGCGAGCACGTTGAGGAGTTGCGGCAGCTCGTCGATGTTGTAGCGGCGCAGGATCCGGCCGATGCGCGTCACGCGCGGGTCGTCGCGCTTCGCCTGGACGATGACGGCGCCGTCGTCGGTGGTGGTCATGGTCCTGAACTTGAAGATCCGGAAGGCCTGCTGATTGAAGCCGTAGCGCCGCTGGCGGAACAGCACCGGGCCCGGCGAGTCGAGGCGGATCAGAGCGGCCACGAGGAGGAGCAACGGCGCGCACAGCACCAGGATGAGCGCGGCGGCGACGAGATCGAAGCCCCGCTTCAGGGCGATCTCCAGCGCCGAGAGCGGAGGACGGTTGAGCCGCAGGCTGGTCAGGCTGCCGGTGCGCATGATGAGCGGCCGGTCGAAGCGGTCCATGATCCGCTCGGGCGTCAGATGGATCGCGACCGGCAGGTTCATGAAGGCGTCGATGCAGGCATCGATGGTCTCCTGGTCCGACCAGGGCAGGGCGATGAAGACGGAGTCCGGCTGCTTGCTCCGGCAGTTCGCCACCGCGCTCGCCAGATCCGCAGCCAGTGCGGCGGCGGGATCGTTGATCCGGCGGGCATCGTTGCTGCGCAGGAAGGCGACATCGACGATGGCGAAACCGACGTTCCAGGGCTGGTGACGCGAGACGAAGGACATGACGTCGGGCTCGCGGCCGATCAGGAAGACGCGCTCGGTGGTGATGCGGCCCGTCTTGCTGCCGATCGAGATCGTCTGCACCATCGCCGAGCGGGCGAGCGCGATGACGGGGATGCCGGCGAGGTAGCTGGCGAGGACGACACCGCGCGAATAGTGGTCGGCGATCTTGGCCAGGAACAGGATGGCGATGAAGGCCACCATGGTCAGGTTCCAGACCGCGAAGGCGGAAGCGATCTGTCCCTTGGTCGAGAGATAGTTGGCCAGCTGGTAGCGGCCGCGCGTCGCGTTCACGAAGACGAAGATCGCGGCCAGCATCAGGGCGAGTTCAAGAGTCACCTTGTCGGCCCGCGGATCGCCATAGACCGGCAGGTGATAGGCCAGCGACACCAGCCCCACCATCAGGGCGACGGTCGCCGCGTCGGTCGCGGCGGTCACCAGCCAGAGCCAGTGGCGCCAGACGCGGGCGCGCCCCTCGCGGGCCGCATAGGCGGCCAGGCCGATGTCGTTGACGCTCATTCGGTTCGTCGCCTCCGCCCGAAGCCCGGGCGAGCTGTGCGGCAGCGGCACAGATATTCGCTCTCGGGCTGGTCTTCGCGGTGGGAGCGCAAGCGGCATACCGCATGGGAACGCGCCAAAATGGGCTGTTTGGCCGCCTGAATCGCGGGAAGACGCTGGATTTTGGGTGAGTCGGCACGCCTTCGGCGACGGGCGCGGGCCGTTCTGATCCGTTCTGGAACAGCGGGCGCGGCGTTGCGCGCGCCGATCAGCCGGCTGCGATGGCGGCCAGGCGCTCGGTGTGCAGCAGCCTCACACCGTCCGGCACGAGCAGGATCATGCGCTCGCGCGACAGTCTGGTCAGTGTCCGGCTCACCGTCTCGATCGTCAGGCCGAGGCAATCGGCGATGTCCTGCCGGCCCATCGGCAGAGGCACGGTGATGGAGGGGCGGCCGATGCGGGCGAAGCGCTGCTGCAGGCCGAGCAGGAAGCAGACGATCCGCTCCTGCGCATTGCGGCGGCCAAGCAGCATGAGCTGTTCCTGCGCCAGGGACAGTTCATGGCTCGCCTGCTCGTGCAGGCGCCGCAGCAGCGCCTGTCTGGCATCGACGAAATGCGAGAATCCGGCGCGGGGAAAGGCGCAGGCCGCGACGGCCCCGATCGCGTCGGCGGAAAAACCGGCCGTCTGCGCCAGCGACAGGCCGATGAAATCCCCCGGCAGCGCGAAGCCGACGATCTGGCGGCGTCCGTCCGGCAGCAGGGTGTAGAGGCGGGCGCAGCCGCAGGTGATGTTGTAGACGCTCGCCACAGGCTGGCCCTGGACCATGAGCATCTCGCGCGCACCGAAGCGGACGGAGGTCGAGAGGGCGTGCAGGTCGAGGAGGTCGCCCTCCGGCAGGGCGGCGCAGATGCTGTGGGGGCGCGTCTCGCAGCTCAGGCAATCCCGGCCGAGAGCGACGCCACAGCCCTGTGCCAGCCGATGATCCACGTTCAGCCCTCGCGGGCGCGCTCGCGTCCGGCGCCCGAGCCCATCCATACGCCTGTTGCACCGCAGGGTCACCCTCGCGCGCCATGCCGGGTTCACATAGCGAGCGGGCCGCTGCCGCCTTGGCGCGGGCGTTCTGCCGGACTAGGTCTGCGTCGCCACCATCATGCGGGGAGCAGCCATGACGATCGCCTCGGGACCATCGCAGGGGCCGCGCATCGCGCGCGGCGGCAAGGCGATCTATGGCGCGCCGCTCGGCATCCTGATGCTGGAGGCGCGCTTTCCGCGCATTCTCGGCGACATGGGCCATGGCGGGACCTGGCCCTTTCCGGTGCTCTACCGCGTGGTCGGCGGGGCGAGCCCCGACCGTGTCGTGCTCAAGGGGGCCGCCGGGCTGCTGCCGGACTTCATCGCCGCCGCGCAGGATCTCGTGCGGCTCGGGGCCGAGGCGATCACCACCAATTGCGGCTTCCTCTCGCTGTTCCAGCGCGAGCTGGCGGCGGCCGTCGGCGTGCCGGTCGCGACCTCTTCGCTGATGCAGGTGCCCTGGGTGCAGGCGACGCTGCCGCCGGGCCAGCGGGTCGGCGTCGTCACGGTGTCGGCCGGCAGCCTGACGCCCGCGCATCTGGAGAAGGTGGGCGTGCCGCTCGACACGCCGGTCACCGGGACGGAGGGCGGCCGCGAGTTCTTCCGCGTCCTGATCAAGGCCGAAAAGGACGACATGGATGTCGATCTGGCGCGGCAGGACGTCGTCGACGCGGCGCTGGATCTGGTGGCGCGACATCCGGAGGTGGGCGCGATCGTGCTCGAATGCACGAACATGCCGCCCTATGCCGCGGCCGTGCAGGCGGCGACGGGGCGGCCGGTCCACGACATCTATTCGATGATCACCTGGTTCCATGCGGGCCTGAGGCCGCGGGTGTTCTGACGGGAGCGCGGGGATAGCCGAGCCGGTCTATCCCCGGTGCCTGTGCGGGGAGCGATGCTGGGCTTCGCATCCCCCGGCGCCGAGGCGGCGCCCGACCCCGCGAGGCTCCATGACCGCAACGCCGCGGCTTTCCCTGCCCCTGCTCGCCGCCGGGCAAGCGCAGAAGCACGTCACCCATAACGACGCCCTGACGCGGCTCGACGCGCTGGTGCATCTCACCGTCGACAGCCGCTCTGCAGGCACGCCGCCTGCCGTGCCGACCGAACTCTCGGCCTTCATCATCCCGCCCGGCGCGACGGACGCCTTCGCCGGCCGCACCGACCAGATCGCGCTGTTCGAGGATGGCGGCTGGACCTTCCTGGTGCCGCGCGCCGGCTGGCAGGCCTGGGTCACTGATGAGAGCGAGCACCATCTCTGGACCGGCAGCGAATGGCGGCGCGACAGCCCGCTCAGCAGCCTCGGCGCCAGCCTCTGGGGGGTGAACGGCACGGCCGATGTGACGACGCGCTTCGTGGTGCAGGCGCCGGCGAGCCTGTTCAACCATGACGGCGCCGGCCATCAGCTCAAGCTCAACAAGGCGGCGGCCGGCGAGACGGCGAGCCTTCTCTTCCAGGACGGCTATTCCGGCCGGGCCGAGATCGGCCTCGCGGGTGACGACGACCTGCGTCTCAAGGTCAGCGGCGACGGCGCGGCCTGGACCGAGGCGCTCACCGTCGAGCGGTCGACGGGCGAGGTCTCGCTGCCGGCGACGCCCTGGGCGAGCGGCGGCAATCTCCTGCTCAATGGCGATTGGCAGATCAACCAGCGCGGTTTCGCGGGCGGGGTGCTGGCTGCGGGCGCCTATGGCTTCGACCGCTGGAAGGCCGGCCCGGCCGGGGCGACGCTCGCTATTGCGGGCTATGACCTCACCCTCAGTGCCGGGGCGCTGGTGCAGGCGGTCGAGCCGGTGCTCTGGGGCCTCTCGTCCTTCGCCGGCCTGCCGCTGACCCTTTCGGTCGAGGGGCTGTCGGGTGGGGCGCTCTCGGTGACCGTCGGCAGCGTCTCCGGCTCGATCGCCGCGGGGACGGGCCGGCGCGGCGTGACGCTGACGCCGGCCGTCGGCGACACCGGGGTGCTGTCGGTCTCGCTGGCGCCGTCCGGGGCGGTCGTGACGCTGCGCCGGATCAAGCTGGAGATCGGGCGGCGCGCCAGCGCATGGGTCGCGCGGCCGGCGACGCTCGAAGAGCTGCTCTGCGCCCGCTATTTCTGGCGGTTCGAGAGCTCGCTTTCGCTCGACGCCTATCAGGCCGCGGGCGGCGGTGTTGCGCAGACGCTGATGCTGCCGGCCCGGATGCGCGCGGCGCCGAGCGCCAGTTTCGCCGTTTCGGGCACGGTGAATGTCGCGGGTGGAAGTCCGGCGCTCACGGTGCTGTCCCGTCGCGAGGCGCGGGTTTCGGTGACGGCCTCGGCGGCCGGCCAGGTGCAGGCTGCGTTCGGCAGCATCGCCTTCGACGCCGAGCTGTGAACGGGCCCGATTCAGTCGAGATAGATGCTCTTCACATGCGCGTTGATGGCGGCAATGTCGGGCAGCACACCGCCATTGCGCGCGCGCAGATGGCCCTCGTGCCAGTACCAGTCGTCGAAGCCAACATTCAGCCGCTGGTAGCCCGCTTCCGCCAGCAGCACGCGCATCGTCTCGCGGCGCGGTTCGACGAAATTGTGCTCGATGGTGAAGAGCGCGATGGCGTGGCGGGAGAGGTCGATCGTCCTGAGGATGTCGAGCTCCGAGCCTTCCGTGTCGAGCGAGACATAGTCGAAGCCCGAGCCCGCCTGCCCGTCGGCTTGGTCCATCTGGTCGAAGGTCACGGTCTCGACGGTGATCAGTCCGTTCTCGCTGATCGCCTGGCGCCGGTGCTCGGCATAGCCGTCCGACTCGGCGTATTCGGCGAGCGTGCCGATCTCCTGCGAGGGGACGAAGGACAAAAGCTGGCCGCCCTCGCGATGGACGGCCCGCTCCAGGCAGGCGGCCTTGCGGCTGGCTGTGAGCCTGGCGAAAAGGATCGGGTTGGGCTCGACCAGCACGCCGCTCCAGCCATGGTCGGCTTCGAGGAAGCAGGTGTTGCTGTGCAGGACCCCGTCGAAGGCGCCGATCTCGGCGAAGCGCCCGCCTTGCCGGCCCAGGCACATCGCCAGGACCCAGCGCTCCTGTTCGATCTGCGAGTTCGTCGGCGTCTCGAAGGCGTCCTGCCAGGAGAGGCGGGGGGCGGGCGTCTGGGCTGGCACGGTCTGTCGTCTCGCGGGGGCGGGACGACAGACTAGGGCAAGTTCCTGCCACTGGTAACCCGTGTGTCATCCCGGACAAGCGGCGAAGCCGCGCCGATCCGGGATCCATTCCGGAGCGAATGCCGGCGACGCTCAGGAATGGATCCCGGGTCTCCGCTGCGCTGCGCCCGGGATGACGAGCGCCCTTGGGGCATGCAACGATCCTAATGAATCTCCGGCTCGGGGATCTTCGCCGTGCCCTCGAGGTAATCGAAGTCGCAGCCCTTGTCGGCCTGGCGGATATGGGCGGCGGACATCTTGCCCCAGCCGCGGGGATAGTCGCGGTCGGGCGGTGTCCAGGCGGCGAGGCGCGCGGCGATCTCCGCCTCGGTCAGGGCGACCGAGATGCGGCGCGCCTCGACATCGACGCTGATGACGTCGCCGGTCTGCACGGCGGCGAGCGGCCCGCGGATATAGGCCTCGGGCGCGACATGCTGCTGATGATCCGCAAGCGGTCAATGCCGCCGATCCAAATCCAAAGAGTTCATCGTCCGAAAAGTTTGCAATGGTGTGGTCGGGCGTGACGTCGAGGCTCTCGTCGTTCACCGCCTTCATCATCGCATCATAGTCCTCGAAGACCAGCGCCGGGCCGGAATGCTTCAGCAGGCGGGGCTCGGCGGCCGACGGCTTGATGACGCAGCCGTCGGGGGCGATGTTGCCCTTGAGCACGGCGAGACCGTTGGCGGTCGTCACCGCGTTGTCGAGCGGGCGGATGACGTTGTCGTCATAGACGGTGGCGAGCGCGATGGTCTCCGCAATCGGCTTGCCGGTGACCGTCATCGCGTCGGTGTGGAGCTTGCTCTCGAGCTGCTTCAGCAGGGCCGGGAGGCCGCCGGCATAGAAGAAATCCTCCATCAGGAACTCGCCGGACGGCCGCAGATTGGCGATCACGGGCACGGTGCGGGAGAAGGCGTCGAAATCGTCGGGCGTCAGCGACACGCCGGCGCGGCCGGCCATGGCGATGAGGTGGATGATGGCGTTGGTCGAGCCCGCCACCGCCATGTGGACGGTGAGCGCGTTCTCGAAGCTCTTGCGGGTGAGGATGCGGTCGGGCGTCAGATCCTCCCAGACCATCTCGACGATGCGCTTGCCTGACGCCGCGGCCATGCGGGGATGGGCCGCGTCGGCGGCGGGAATGGCGGAGGCGCCGGGCAGGGTCAGGCCCAGCACCTCGGCGTGGCTCATCATGGTGGCGGCGGTGCCCATCACCATGCAGGTGCCATGCGAGCGGGCGATGCCGCTTTCCATGTCCTTCCACTGCTCGTCGGTGATGAGGCCGGCTTCCTTCTCGGCCCAGTACTTCCAGACGTCGGCGCCGGAACCCAGCACCTTGCCGGCCCAGTTGCCGCGCAGCATCGGCCCCGCCGGGACATAGATGAAGGGCAGGCCGGCGCTGCAGGCGCCCATGATCAGGGCCGGCGTGGACTTGTCGCAGCCGCCGAGCAGCACGGCGCCGTCGAGCGGGTGGGAGCGGATCGATTCCTCCGTCTCCATCGCCAGGAAGTTGCGATAGAGCATCGTGGTGGGCTTCTGGTACTGCTCCGAGACCGACATCACGGGGATCTCGACCGGAAAGCCTCCGCTCGCCCAGACCGCCCGCTTCACCGCGTCGGCCCGGTCGCGCAGATGGGTGTGGCAGGGGTTGATCTCGGACCAGGTGTTGATGATGCCGATGACCGGCTTGCCCATGAACTCGTCATGGGCGAACCCCATCTGCAGCGCCCGCGAGCGATGCCCGAAGGAGCGCAGATCGCTGGCGCCGAACCAGCGCTTCGAGCGCAGCGTGTCGGGCGTCTTGCGGGCAGGACCCTTGCTGGGATGGGACGACATCGGCGTTTCCTCGGGTGGTTTCTTGTGTGCGTTACGTCTGTCATTCCGGGGCGCAGCGAAGCTGCGAACCCGGAATCCACGACCGGTTGAGACGTCCCGGTGGGTGCTGAAGGTCTCACCCGGTCGTGGGTTCCGGGTTCATCGCTGTGCGATGCCCCGGAATGACAAGGGGCTTTACTCCGCCGCGGCGCGCTGGGCGCCCCAGCCGGAGACGATGGCGCGCAGCTGCGCCTTCTCTTCGGCGTTGAGTTCCGGCAGGCCGGGCAGGCGGACGGGGCCGACATTCGTGCCGAGCAGGCCGAGCGCTTCCTTGACGACGGTGACGTTGGCGCCGTTGCCGTATTTGGTCCGCAGCGTCTCGAAACCGGCGATGGCGTCGACCTCGACCCGCGCAGCGGCGTAGTCGCCCTTTTCCAGCGCATGCCAGACGGCGAGCGACCGTTCCGGGGCGACATTGATCAGGCCGGAGGTGAAGCCGCGGGCGCCCAGCGCGTAGAAGGGCGCCGCCCAGCCTTCGGCGAGGCCGCAGATCCAGTTGGCGGAGGTGCCTTGCGTGGCCCGCACGCATTCGGACAGCAGCATCATGTTGGGCGAGGCGAACTTCACGCCGGCGACATTGGGATGGGTCGCGACCCGGACGAGGTCCTTCACGCCGATCGCGTCGGAGCGGATATAGGCCACAAGCGGCAGCGTCAGCGCTTCGGCGATGGCGAGGATGTAGTCCGCCTGCGACTGGGGCGCGGCGAAGGGTCGAGACCGCCTCGCGCAGGGACCGGCCGATGCCGGCAGTGACGAGCGCTTTGCCGGCGGCCGCCTCGGCGGCGACCGCATGGCTGCGCACCACCTCGTCTGACGTCATCGGGTAGAATTCGCCGGTGTTGCCGGCCGAGACGATGTTGTGGATGCCGGCGGCGGCGATACGGGCGACGATCTGGCCCGTCACGGCCCAGTCGGCCTCGCAGTCAGCGCCCCAGGCGGTGACATGCACGCCCGAAATGCCGCGCAAGGCACTGCGGATTTTATCACTCGTCATAGTCCAACCCTTCCGCGTCGGCGCCGAACACCTGTCGCACATGGGCTTTCGCCGAGCGGACGATGTGGCGGCGCATTCTCTCTTCGGCGAGCGCAGGATCGCGCGCCCGCAGCGCCTCGTAGATGGCGCGATGTTCCTCGAAGCCCTGGCCGCGCTCGGACGGCTCCGAGAGCAGGGCGATGCGCTGCGCGTGATCGTACATGCGCTGCCCGTCGAGCCGGCGCTCGAGATAGCCGCAGCCCGAGATGCGGTGGATCGCGCCGTGATAGGCCTCGTTCAGGGTGACGAGGTCCTCCAGCGCGCTGTGCTGCGTCGCATGGGCCATTTCCTCGATCAGACGGCCGATCTCGGCGATGTCGGCATCGTCGAGGCGGTTGGCGGCGATATGAGTCATGACGCTTTCGAGCGCGGCGCGCCCCAGCGCCATTTCCAGCGCCTGGCGGGCGGAAAACTCGACGAACACGCCCCGGCGTGCCTCGGTGCGCACCAGCCCCTCGCTCTCCAGCTTGCGGATCGCGTCCTTCACCGGCGTGGTGCTGACGCCCAGCATCTCGGCCAGGTGCCGCTCGTTCAACCGCTCGCCGTTGCGGAAGCGCCCCGCGACGATCGCCCGGCGCAGCCGCTCATGCACATGCTCGCGCAGGGAGCGCAGCAGGTGGGGGGCGACGGGTTCGATGGTCTGGGTCTGCGGCATCTCGCTTCCAGCCTACAAAGCCGGCACCCGCGAATCCGCCTTTGCCGGCGGCGGGGTGTCGGCTTCATCACGGCATCACTCACCATAAAGGACAAGCGGCGGCAAGTCTGAAATTTCAGATTTCAAATCTGGAATCCTGTGCTATCGGATGGGGTAAGGATCCGACAACGGACCGCGCTGGCGAAGTCCGCCGGCTCTGAGACAGCCATGGGAGGACAATCGATGACGATGACACGCAGGGCGGCGCTGGCCGCCGCTTGCCTGCTGGCGGCTCCGGCCGCGCTGGCGCAGAGCGACTATCCCGGCAACAAGGTGGTGACGATCATCGTCCCCTTCGCTGCCGGTGGAACCACCGACCTGCTGGGCCGCATTCTCGCCGACCGCCTGGGTGCGCGCCTCAACGGCAAGTTCATCGTCGAGAACCGGCCCGGCGCCGGCGGCAATACGGGTGTCGCCGCCGCCGCACGGGCGACGCCCGACGGCTACACGCTGGCGATGGGCACGGTCTCGACCCATGCGATCAATCCGGGCGTCTACGCCAAGATGCCCTTCGACGCCGTCAAGGACTTCGCCCCGATCTCGCAGGTGGCGAGCGTTCCCAACATCCTGATGGTGAATATCGATCTGCCGGTGAAGACGGTGCCGGAGCTGATCGATCTGCTGAAGAAGAACCCCAACAAGTATTCCTTCGGCTCCTCGGGGGCGGGCACCTCGACCCATATGGCGGCAGAGCTGTTCAAGGTCTCGACCGGCACCGACATGGTGCATGTGCCCTATCGCTCGAGCGGGCAGGTGACGCAGGACCTGCTCTCGGGCCAGATCCAGATCACCTTCGATAACATCACCATCGCCTGGCCGCATGTCGAGGCCGGCAAGATCCGTGCGCTCGCGACCGCGACGCCCGAGCGGCTGGCCGTCGCCAAGGATCTGCCGGCGCTAGCCGAGTTCATTCCGGGCTATTCGGCAGCGTCCTGGCACGGTTTCTTCGCGCCGGCTGGCGTGCCCAAGGAGATCGTCGCCAAGCTTTCCAGCGAGGTTCAGGCGATCATGCGCGAGCCCGCCGTCATCGACCAGATGAAGAAGCTCGGCGTCGATCCCGTCGGTTCGACCCAGGAGCAGTTCACCGCCCATATCGCCGCCGAGACGAAGCGCTGGGCCGACGTGGCCAAGAAGGCGAATGTCCGGATCGAGTGATCGAATGAGCCGATCCTCCCGCCAGCGCGGCCGCCTGCCTTGCCGTCATTGCGAGGAGCGTCAGCGACGAAGCAATCCAGGACGGCGTAGCGCGAGCCCCCTGGATTGCTTCGCTCCGCTCGCAATGACGATGAACGTCGAGCCTTCACCCTAAGCAGATGTTTGGATATCCCATGACCACGCTCACCGACGACAACCGCCAGAAGCTGAAGCGCGTCTCGACGGCGACGCTGACCACGGCGCTGTTCAAGCGCGGCTTCCGCAATGTCTTCATCCAGGATGTGCGGCCGCTCGGCCAGAAGGCGGAGAGCATGGTCGGTGAGGCGTTCACGCTGCGCTACATCCCGGCGCGGGAGGATCTCGATCATCTCGGCACCTTCGAGGGGACGCAGCATCCGCAGCGTCGTGCCGTCGAAGACTGCCCGCCCGGCCATGTCATGGTGATCGACTCCCGCAAGGATCCGCGTGCGGCCTCGGCCGGCGGCATCCTGGTGTCGCGGCTGATGCAGCGCGGCGTCGCCGGCATCGTCACCGATGGCGGCTTCCGGGACTCGCCGGAAATCGCCGCCATGGCGATCCCGGCCTATCACAACCGCCCGAGCGCGCCGACCAACCTGATCCGCCACCACGCGCTCGACATCAACGCGCCGATCGCCTGCGGTGACGTCGCCGTCTATCCCGGCGACATCATCGTCGGCGACGGCGAGGGGGTGTGCGTCATCCCCGCCCATCTCGCCAACGAGATTGCGCCCGAAGTCTATGAGCAGACGGCTTACGAGGATTTCGTCGCCGAGCGCGTGCGCGGTGGGCAAGGCCTGTTCGGCCTCTATCCGGCCAACGAGCAGACCAAGGCCGAATTCGCGGCGTGGCGACCCGGCTGGTCCTGACCGCCGCCGCGGGCGCATCAGGCGCGAAGCCACCGGGCAAGCCAGCTGAGCCCGCCTTCGCTCAGGCCGGTCCGTTCGGGCCGAATTGGCGCGATCCCGGCCTGTCGGTCGCGATTCCGGCGCTGGTCTATGGTGCTGGCTCACCGGCTTCATAGAACGCCCGATACCAGGCGACGAAGCGCGCGATGCCGGTCTCGATCGGCGTGTCAGGCCTGAAGTCGACGCGCGCCATCAGGTCCGACACGTCGGCATAGGTCGCGCGGACGTCGCCCGGCTGCATCGGCAGATGGCGCTTGATCGCGGTTTTGCCGCAGGCGGCCTCGATCACGGCAATGAAGCGGTCGAGCCGGACCGGCGTGTGGTTGCCGATGTTGTAGATTCGCCAGGGTGCGTCCGCCGTGGCGGGGTCCGGCCCGGCGCCGGCGCCGCCCGGGGCGGGCGGCAGGGCCGCGAGGCGCACGATCGCCTCGCTGATGTCGTCGACATAGGTGAAGTCCCGGCTCATCTCCGCCTCGGCATAAACGTCGATCGGCCGGCCTTCGAGGATCGCCTTGGTGAACTTGAAATAGGCCATGTCCGGCCGGCCCCAGGGTCCATAGACGGTGAAGAAGCGCAGGCCGGTCGCGGGGATGCCGTAGAGCTGCGCATAGCTGTGGGCCATCAGCTCGTTGGCGCGCTTGGTCGCGGCATAGAGAGAGACGGGATGGTCGGCGCCGTCATGCTCGCTGAAGGGCACCTTCGCGTTGGCGCCGTAGACGGAGCTGGACGAGGCGTAGACGAGATGCTGGACGGGGTGGTGCCGGCAGGACTCCAGCACCGAGAGGAAGCCGTCGAGGTTGGAGTGGGCGTAGGCGCGGGGATTGTCGAGCGAGTGGCGCACGCCGGCCTGCGCGGCGAGATGGATCACGACGTCCGGCGCGAAGCGGGAGAAAGCGACGGCGAGCGCGTCATGGTCGGCGATGTCGATCGGCTCGAAGCGGAACCCCGTCTGCGGCAAGAGCCGGTTGAGCCGGGCCTGTTTGAGAGCGGGATCGTAATAGGGCGTCAGGTTGTCGATCCCGAGCACGGCGATGCCGCGCGCCAGCAGCGCCTGCGTGACATGGTAACCGACGAAGCCGGCCGCGCCGGTGAGCAGGACGCGGCGGGGTGCAACCGTGGTCATGAGGCCCGTTCCGCCCGGTCAGGAGAGGGAGCGAGTCCGTTGCCGAACACGGTCTCCTTGGGGGCACCCCATGTTTCAGATCGGGCCCTGTGTCAATGAAGGGGCGCGGCGGTCTCCGGCCTTCGGCTGCGGGGCGGTTTCGTCGAGCCGGTCGTCCGGCCCCTCCGCTTCGAGCCCGAGGTCGTCATCCTGCAGCACGCGCCAGGCCGAACCCTCGATGTCGGCGTACTGGCCCGTCCGCATGCACCAGAAGAAGGCTCCCAGTCCGGCGAGGCCCATGCCCAGCGCCAGCGGAAACAGCACGACGAGAATGTTCATGACGCAGCCTCCTCGATCGCCGCGACCGGCCGGTGCGCCGCGCGCAGCGCGTTGAGCGTCACCACCAGGGACGAGCCCGACATGGCGGCGGCGGCGACCAGCGGGGTCGCCAGGCCGGCGATGGCGATGGGCACGGCGACGGCGTTGTAGAGCACCGCGAACCAGAGGTTCTCCATCATCAGCGCGCGGGCCTTGCGGGCGATGGCGAGGCTGGTGGCCACGGGGTTGAGGCTGTCGCCGAGGAAGACGATGTCGGCCGCGGCCTGGGCGAGGTGGGTCGCGCTGATCGGCGAGATCGAGACATGGGCTTTCGCCAGGGCGGGAGCATCGTTGAGTCCGTCGCCGACCATCAGGACCTTGCGGCCGTGCTTCGCGAGAGCGTCGAGCGCGTGCAGCTTCTCGTCGGGTCGCAGGCCCGAGCGCCAGTCGGCGATGCCGAGGTCGCGGGCCACGGCGGCAACGGCCGCCTCGCGGTCGCCGGAGAGGATCACCGGCTCGAGGCCGAGGCGGCGCAGGTTTTCGACGCAGGCGCGGGCATCGGGGCGCAGCTTCTGGCCGACGGCGAAGACGGCGCGCCGGTCGCCATGCCGCCAGGCGATGAGCGAGGCGGTGGGGAAGCGGGCGCCAGCCTCCGCGGCAAGCGCCTCGGCATCGCAGAAGGCCGGGCTGCCCAGCCGCATCTCCTCGCCCGCGACGAG
>NCCO01000102.1:11614-19205 GCA_002279705.1 Allobosea sp. 12-68-7 | reverse complement strand
CCGGCCGGCCTCCGGCATGCAGGATGGCGCCAGGCACTGGCGCCAGCGTGAAGCCGTTGACCAGCACCGGCTCACCCGGCTGCAGGTCCAGCACCTTCAGCGCCAGGCACAAAGCGGCGCCGCCGGAGTTGACCGCGACGCAATAGCGCCGGCCGACGAAGGCGGCGAATTCCTGCTCCAAGAGGGCGACGTCGTTCTGGTCGGCGCCCATCTCGCCATAGCGGAACAGCCGGCCCGAGCGCATCAGTTCGCAGGCGCGCGCGATGCCCGCCTCGGGAATCGGCTCCGGCTCGGTCAGGTCGCGCGCGAGGCGCGGCAGGGTGGCGAGGTCAGACCCCATGGGCGCCCTTCTCCTCGCGCAGCGACTTCCAGATCTGGGTTCGCAGATGGACGAAGGATTCGAGATCCATCACATCCTCGATGCGCTCATGGCGGTCCCAGTTCTCGGCCTGCCGCACCGAGCGGATGTCGAGCACCTCCTTGATGCGGCCCGGGCGGCGGGTCATGATCGCGACCCGGTCGGCGAGATAGACCGCCTCCTCCACCGCATGGGTGATGAACAGCACGGTGCGCGGATTGACCCGCGCCAGCCGCACCAGTTCCTCCTGCATGACGACGCGGGTCTGCGCGTCGAGCGCGCCGAAGGGCTCGTCCATCAGCAGCACTTCCGGGTCGAGGACATAGGCCCGCGCGATGGCGACGCGCTGCTGCATGCCGCCCGAGAGCTGATGCGGGAAGGCGTCGGCATGACTCTCGAGGTTCATCAGCTTGAGCGCCCCGGCGACCAGCCCGTCGCGCTCAGCCCTCGGCAGGTTCTTGTTACGCAGGCCGAGCTCGATGTTCTCGCGCACCGTCTTCCACGGAAACAGCGCGAATTGCTGGAACACCACGGCGCGATCGGGGCCCGGCTCCGTCACGGCCTTGCCGTTGACGCTGACGACGCCGGCGCTGGGCGGCTCGAAGCCGGCGACCATGCGCAGGCAGGTCGTCTTGCCGCAGCCGGAGGGGCCGACGATCGCGACGAACTCCTTGTCGGCAATCTCCAGATTGATGTCGTCGAGCGCCTTCACGCCGCCCGACACCGGACCGAAGACCTTGTCGACCTTATCGAAACGGATCGAACCCATCGCCTTCGTTCCCTTACGCCTGGAGGCCGCGGCGGCGGCGAAGCCAGGCTTCGCCCTGCCGCAGCATCACGTCGATGGCCATGCCGACGAGGCCGATCGCGACCATGCCGGCCATCACGGTCGGGGTCGCGACATTGGCCTGCGCCTGCACCATCATGAATCCGACCCCAGCCGCCGCCACGATCAGCTCCGCCCCGACCAGCGACTGCCAGCCGAGCCCCGCCGAGACGCGCAGGCCCGAGACGATCGAGGGCGTCGCCGCCGGCAGCAGGATTTCGAGGATCATCCGTAGATGCCCGGTGCCGAGCATGCGCGCCGCCTCGATCAGCCGCGGCTCCACGAAGCGGGCGCCGCGGTACGCGTTGATCAGGCAGGGCGGGAAGGCGCCCGCGAAGATGATCAGGATCGGCCCGCCGATGCCGACGCCGAACCACAAAGCGGCGAAGGGCACCCAGGCGATCGGCGCGATGAAGCGCAAGCCGTCGAAGAGCGGAGTGACGACGTCGTCGAGCCAGCGGAACCAGCCCATCAGCAGGCCGAGCGGCACGCCGATGAAGGCCGCCAGCAGCACGCCATAGGCATAGCGCTGGAAGCTCGAGGCGAGATGCTGCGGCAGCGTCGCGCCGGCGAAGGGGTTGGTCAGCAGATGGACGAAGCGGGTGAGGACATCGAGCGGCGACGGCAGGAACTGGCGCGGCACGATGCCGAAGGCCGACAATGCGGCCCAGAGCCCGATGAAGCCAATCAGGCCCAGCGCGCCCCAGGCGCATTTCTCGCTCAGGCGCAGCGGGATCGTCTGCATCAATCCCTCCCCGCCACGTTCCAGGCGAGCGCGCGGCGCTCGACGCGGCCGAGGACATGGGTCGTCGCCCAGCCGAGCACGCCGACCGTCACCATCCCCACCAGGATCATGCCCGGGTAAATGTCCTGCTGGGCCATGTTGAGCACGAAGCCGATGCCGGCGAGCGCGCCGACGAGTTCGGCGGCGACCAGCGTCGTCCAGGAGGCCTGGAGCGACAGGCGCAGGCCCGTGAAGATCATCGGGGCGGCAGCCGGGGCTATGACCTCCGTGACCATCCGCCAGCGCGGTGTGCCCAGCATCTGCGCGGCCTCGATGATCGGTCGGTCGATGTTGCGCACGCCGGCGAAGGAATTGATCACCGAGGGCACGAAGGCGGCAAACCAGATCACCATGATCTTGGCACCGTCACCGAGGCCGAGCCAGAGGATCGCGAGCGGGATCCAGGCCAGGGGCGGGATCGGCCGGATGATCAGGAAGATCGGGTTGATCGCGGCCTCGGCGCGCCGGTCCCAGCCCATCCAGAGGCCCAGCGGCACGCCGGTGGCGATCGCCACGGCAAAGCCCATCACGACCAGCTTGACGCTCTGCAGCGCATGGGCTGCCAGCCCGCCGCCCGCATAGCCGCGCGTCGCGATCTGGTTCAGCGACAGCCAGAAGTCGGCAGGGGACGGGAAACGGCCGGGCGAAACGAAGCCCGTCGCCGTGGTCAGGCCGAACCACAGCAGCAGCACAGCCGCCACCGAGCCCAGGCCGACCCATCCCCGTCTTCCGATCATGGCGTTCCCCGATGCGCCCTTCTGATGAAAGCGCTTTCAGTCAACGTTCCAGAACATCGTGCCCGTGTCAACGCTCTCGGACACGCGTTGCGATTTTGGTGGTTCAGCTTGCCGTTCGTGGCGATATGAGACTAGATCGCATGAAAGATTTTTCATGGGGATGATGGTGAGCGCAGCGCGCGTCAAGCTGAGCGATGTGGCCCGGGATGCGGGCGTGTCCGCCGCGACCGTGTCGCGTGCCATCGCCCAGCCCGGGCTTCTCTCGCCGGACACGCTCGCCCGGGTCAGGGCCAGTGCCCAGCGTCTCGGCTACCTGCCCGACGGGGCTGCACGGGCGCTCGCATCCGGCCGGTCCATGACCATCGGCGCGATCGTTCCCACGCTCGACAGCGCCATCTTCGCCCGTGCCCTCCAGGCGATGCAGGCGACCCTGGCGCAAGCGGGCTATCTGTTGCTGGTCGCCTCACACGAGGCCAGCCCCGCCGCCGAGACGCAGGCCGTGCGCGCCCTGCTGGGGCGCGGCGTCGACGGGCTGATGCTGGTCGGGGCCGAACGGGCGCCGGAGACGACGGCCCTGCTGCGCACCTCCGGCCTGCCGGTGGTGCTGACCTGGTGCGGCGATGGCCATTTCACAGCCGTGACCATCGACAACGCCATGGCCGGCCGCCTGGCCGCGCAGCACCTGATCAGCCTCGGTCACCGCCGCATCGGCATGATCGTCGGCCATCTGCAGTTCAACGATCGGCAGAGGGCGCGGCTCACCGGCGCACGCATGGCCCTGGAGGAAGCAGGCCTATCGCTGCCCGACTCGCTCGTCGTCGAGCAGGCGCTGACTCTCGCCGGCGGGCGAGCCGGATGCGCGATGCTGCTCGACCTCGACGACCGTCCGACAGCGCTGATCGGTGGCATCGACCTCTTCGCGATCGGCTGCCTCGAGGAGGCGCATGCACGTGGCATGGCCGTTCCCGATGATCTCAGCGTCGTCGGCATCGACGGGCTGGACATGTCGGCCCATGTCTCACCGGGCCTGACCACCGTCCATGTCCCCACAGGGCGGATCGGCAACCTCGCCGCACAGACCCTGATCGCCATGGTCGCGCATCGGCCCGTGGAGCGGGAGACGCTCCTGCCCGTCGAACTGGTCGTGCGGCGCTCCTCGCAGGCGCATACCGGCCCCTAGAGCGACAGCCGGCCAGCTCGTGGGCCCGCTCAGGCCAGCATGCGCGTGTCACCGCAGACCGAGATCTCCTGGCCCGAGATCGTCCTGGCAAAGGGCGAGGCGAGGAAGACGATCTGTTTGGCGATGTCGGCTGGATCGACGAACTGCTTGATCGAGACGCCGGCGAAGAGGCGCTGCGTCATCTCCTCATGCGAGACGTTGAAGCTGCGCGCCTTGTTGGCGATGACGCTCTGGATGCGCGGCCCCTCGACGAGACCGGGGCAGATCGCGTTGGCGCGGATGCCGAATTCGCCGAGTTCGGCGGAGAGCGCCTTGGTGAAGCCGATGACGCCCCACTTCGCTGCGGCATAGGGCGAGCGCAGCGGGAAGCCGTGCTTGCCGGCCTGGCTGGAGAGATTGACGATCGAGGCGTTCTTCGACTGCTTGAGATGCGGCACGGCGAGCCTGGTGCAGTTGAACTGCCCGGTGAGGTCGATCGCAACGCAGGAATCCCAGTCTTCGGGCGCGATCTCGTCGACGCGTCCCGTCGGGCCCGCGATGCCGGCATTGTTGACGAGGCAGTCGAGCCCGCCCAGCGCCGCCAGCGCCTCCTCCATCAGCCGCGCGACGGCGGCCCGGTCCGAGACGTCGCAGACCGACTGCGTCATCGCCGGATCGCTCTTCGCCATGTCGGCGAGCGCGGCGCGATCCACGTCGCAGATATGGACCTTCGCGCCCTCGGCCGCGAAGGCGCGCGCCGTGGCGCGGCCAATGCCGTTGGCGCCGGCCGTCACCAGCACGCGCAGCCCCTCGATCCTGAGATCCATTCCGTCTCTCCCCGTCAGGCCCGAAGCTGGCCCGTTTCCTCGATGTGGGCGGCGGCGGCCGCGATGTCGTCTTCCAGGGCCGCCCGGGCAGCCGGCGCGTCGCGACGGCGTACCGCGTCCAACAGCCGGGCATGGGCCTGCATGGCGCTGCCGCCCTCGAGACGACGCGGCTCGTGGCGCATGTCGAGATTGAGGATAGGCCCCGCCTTGAGCCAGAGCCGCTCGATCATCTCGATCAGGCTCGGCATGGCGGCCGCCTCGTAGAGCGCGAAGTGCAGATCGCGATTGGCCGCGACGGCCGCGGCGCTGTCGGGCGGATCGGCGCTCGCCGCCTGGCGGAAGGCCGCGTCGAAGGCCACGATCCGGTCGATGTCGGCGGGCGTCGCCTGGCGCGCCGCCTCCTCCGCCGCGAAGCCCTCGACGACGAGACGCAGCCGTGTCAGCTCGCGAAACTGCGCCAGCGAGAGCACGGGCACGCGCACCGCCCGCCCCGGCAGCACCTCGAGCGCGCCGTCCGCCGCGAGCCGGCTGACCGCCTCGCGCACCGGCATCATCGAGACACCCAGCGCTTCGGCGACGCGGCGCAGCGACAGCTTCTCACCGGGCGCGAGGCGGCCCGCGACCAGCAGGGAGCGCAACTCGCCCGTGACCCGCTCGCCCAGTGTCTCTCGCGGCAGCGCGCCGATGGCGTCGAGCGCGGAGGCGTCGGTCTCCCCCGGGGAAGCCGGCTGCTCGAAGGCGGTGCGCGAGGGCTGGACAGCGGCGGTCATGTCTGCCAACCTAACTGTGATCACAGATCACGACAAGCGGCGTCAGACCGCTGATCAACATCCGCCGACGCCACAACGGCGCGGCGCTCGTTCTGGGAGGAACGCTCATGTCAGACCTGTTGAAGACGACCCGAGTCTCGCGCCGGCAGGCGCTGGCGGGTCTCGGCGCCGGCACCGCCGCCGGCCTGATCGCCAGCCCCTCGATCATCCTCGCACAGACGCCCGACGCGATCCGCTTCGGCCATCTGACGCCGCGGACGGGCTTCCTCGGCCCGCTCGGCGAGTATGGCGTGATGGCGGTCGATCTCGCGGTCGAGGAGATCAACGCCGCGGGCGGCGTCAACGGCCGCAAGCTCGAGGCGCTGAAGGAGGATTCGGTCAATCCGCAGACGGCCTCGACCAAGGCCGAGCGCATGATCGAGCGCGACAAGGTCACGTGCATCCTCGGCGAAATCTCCTCGGCCTCCTGCCTGACGATCTCGCAGGTCGCGGCGCGCAACAAGACACTCTTCGTCAACACCGGCGGCAATTCCGACGCGCTGCGCGGCGAGAGCTGCAACCGCTACATGTTCCATGTCGAGCACCAGAACTCGATGTATGTGAAGAGCTGCGGCCGCTCGCTGATGGCGCAAGGGCTGGTGAAGGGCAAGAAGTGGTTCTCGCTGACCGCCGACTACGCCTTCGGCCATGACCTGCTCAAGGTCGCCAAGCGCTTCATGGAGGCCAATGGCGGCCAGTTCGCCGCCGACAAGCTGGTGCCGACCGACGCGACCGACTTCTCGGCGCTGCTGCTCGAAATCCGCGCCGCCAAGCCCGACCTCGTGATCTCGAATCTCGCGGGCAACCAGATCACCAACTTCCTGAAGCAGTATTCGGAGTTTGGCCTGACCTTCCCGGTCGCCGGCTTCGGCTTCGACACGGCGCTGGCCTGGGCCGCGGGCAAGGACAATTTCTCCGGTATCTGGCCCTGCGTCTGGCACCATCTGATCGACACCCCCGGCACCAAGGCCTTTGTCGCCGCCTTCACCAAGAAGTACGGCAAGCCGCCGGAGAACCAAGCCTGGGCGACTACATGGCCGTGAAGATCATGGCGCAGTCGATGAGCGAGCTGAAATCGACCGAGACGGCCAAGATCCTCGAATACTGGGAAAAGGGCGCCAAGTTCGATGTGCTCAAGGGTCGGCCGGGCTATTTCCGCGCCTCCGACCACCAGCTCATCAGCGAGATGTACACGATCACGGCGCTGCCGGCCGCGCAGGTCAAAAACCCGTGGGATCTCTTCACCTCCTCGGCCGCCGTGCCCGGCCCGAACGAGGACATGGAGGTCATCGCCACCAGCGGCGACGAGGCCGTCTGCAAGATGAGCTGAGGGTCCATCCGTCATTCTCGGGCGGCGCGCAGCGCCGACCCGGGAATCGCATGACGGGAGACCTCTGGTTTCCGAGATGGTCGGGTCAAGCCCGACCATGACGCGCCACGCTGAAGGCCCCTTCCTGCAGCGCGCTTTCCGATAAAGGCCAATCCTTGCTCACCCTCTTCATCCAGCAGGTGCTGAACGGGCTGCTCGACGGGGTCTATTACCTCCTGATCGCGCTCGGCCTGTCGCTGATCTTCTCGCTGGGCGGCATCGTCAACCTGGCCCATGGCGCCTTCTATGCGATCGGCGCCTATCTCACGATCGTGCTCGCCCCGCATATCGGGTTTGGCGGCGCCATGGTGGCCTCGCCCGTGCTGGTCGCGCTGATCGGCATCGTCCTCGAGCGCGGGCTGTTCCAGCGCTTCTACCGCTCGGACCCGATCCTCTCGCTGCTGCTGACCTTCGGGCTCGCCATGGTGGCCGAGCAGTCGCTGCGCATGATCTTCGGGGCGCCGCCGCTGTCCTTCTCGATCCCGCCGGCTTTGCGCGGCCAGATCTTCATCGGCGACTTCATCTATTCGCGCTACCGGGCGATGCTGCTCCTGATCGCGGCCGGCTGCGTGCTGGGCCTGTGGTTCCTGCTGCAGCGTACCGCCTTCGGCCGGGTCGTGCGCGCCGGCGTGCAGAACCCCGACATGGTCGGCGCGCTCGGCATCTCCTTGCAGCCCTATATGGTCGCGGTCGCCGGCATCGGCATCGGGCTGGCGGGGCTG
>NCCO01000102.1:0-11568 GCA_002279705.1 Allobosea sp. 12-68-7 | reverse complement strand
GCCATGGGGCAGGAGATCATCACCCCGGCCTTCGTCGTCGTCGTCATCGGGGGCTTGGGCTCGTTCTGGGGCGTGGTCGTCGCCGCGCTGATGGTCGGGCTGGTGAAGGGCGTCACGATCGGGCTGGGCTATACGCAATGGTCGACCGCCGTGATCTACCTGATGATGCTGCTCGTCCTGCTGTTCCGGCCCCGCGGCCTGTTCGGCGAACGCATCCAGCGTTTCGAGTGAGGCCGCGATGACACCCGCACAGCGCGACCACGCGCCGCTCTTCATCGCCGCCGCCGGCCTGCTCGCTTTGCCCTTCCTGATGGACGTCATCGGGCTCGGCACGACCTCGGCGACCGAGATCGTCGTCTTCGCCATCGCCTGCATGGCGCTGAACATCCTGGTCGGCACGACGGGGCTGGTCTCCTTCGGCCATGGCGCCTGGTTCGGCCTCGCCGCCTATGCCGCCGGGCTGATCCAGCGCAACTGGCTGCCGGGCCAGTTCGCCCTGCCCATCCTTTTGTCGGTCGTCTTCGTCGGGCTGATCGCCTTTGCCTTCGGGGCGCTGATCCTGCGCCGCAAGGGGGTCTATTTCTCGCTGCTGACGCTGGCGCTGGCGGCCATGACCTATTCGGTCGCCTTCCGCTGGACGGCCGTGACGGGCGGCGAGGACGGGCTCGGCGGCATCAAGCGGCCGCTCTTCCTCGGCATCGATTTCGAACAGGCCTCACGCTTTTATGTCCTGGTCGCCATCATCGGCATGGCGGTGGTCTACGGCCTCTGGCGCTTCCATCGCTCGCCCGTCGGCACGGTGCTGGTGGCGATCCGCGAGAACGAGCAGCGCGCGCGCTTCCTCGGCTATGCCACGGACCGCTACAAGCTGATCGCCTTCACGCTGTCGGCGGCGCTGACGGGGCTGGCCGGCTCGCTCCTGCTGTTCAACAACCGGATGACCTCGGCCGAGCCGATCTCGGTCGCCTTCTCCGGCGAATTGCTGGCGATGGTGGTGATCGGCGGCATGCGCTCCTTCCTGGGGCCGGCGCTGGGCGCGCTGTTCTTCGTGATCTTCCGCGACTATCTCTCCAGCATCACGCCGAACTGGCTGTTCTGGTTCGGCCTGCTCTTCGTCGCCTTCATCGTGTTTTCGCCGACCGGCATCGTCGGCTTTGGCGAGCGCCTCCTGAGGCCCTTCCGCAAGTCGGTCGTGGGCGATGCGGCGATGTCGGAGCGCAAGGCCGGCACCGTGACGCTGCCCGCCTTCATGAAGCCCGGCGATCCGACCGACGGGCCGATCCTGACCGCGCGGGGCCTCGCCAAGAGCTTCGGCGGCATCAAGGCGGTCGAGGGCGTCGACATCACCATGGCCGACCGCCGGCTGCATGCGCTGATCGGCCCGAATGGCGCCGGCAAGACCACGGCCTTCAACCTGATCTCCGGTCTGTTCCCGCCCGATCGCGGCGAGGTGCGGCTGCGCGAGCGCTCGATCGGCGGGATGTCGCCCGAGGCGATCACGCAGGCCGGGATCGGGCGCGCCTTCCAGATCACCAACCTGTTCCCGACGCTGTCGGTCGAGGAGAATGTGCGGCTCGCCGTCCAGGCCCGCGCCAGCGCGCGCTTCGGCTTCTGGCGGCCGGCCGGCGCGCTCGACGAGGTCAATGCCCAGACCGCGACCGTGATCGACACGATGGGCCTGCGCGGGATCGAGACGGCGGAGGCCGGATCGCTGAGCTATGGCGGCCAGCGCCTGCTCGACATGAGTCTCGCGCTCGCGACGAAGCCGCGCGTGCTGCTGCTCGACGAGCCGCTGGCGGGTCTGGCGGCGGCCGAGCGCGAGCGCGTCGGCAACCTGATCAAGTCGATCTCGACCGATCTGCCGGTGCTGCTGGTCGAGCATGACATCGACCGCGTCTTCGCCATCGCCGACCATGTGACCGTGATGAACGAGGGCTCGGTGCTGGTCGACGGCACGGTCGAGGATGCGCGCTCGTCGCCGCGCGTGCAGGAGATCTATATCGGCTCGGGCGCGCATGCGCTGGCCGAGAAACCGCGCCAGAGCGCGGCCCGATCGGGCATCCTGCTCGGCCTCGACCAGGTCGACACCTTCTACGGCAAGAGCCACATCCTGCGGCAGGTCTCGCTCGACGTGCATGAGAACGAGATCGTCGCGCTGCTCGGCCGTAACGGCGCCGGCAAGTCGACCCTGCTCAAGACCATCACCGGCATCGCTCCGCCCGCGAGCGGCACGATCAGGCTGGCAGGCCAGGAGATCGCCGGGCAGCCGCCCGCCGCGATCGCGCGCGCCGGCATCGCCTATGTACCGCAGGGCCGCGGTCTGTTCGCGGGCATGAGCGTCAAGGACAATATGGAGCTCGGCCGGCTCAAGCGCGTCACCGGCAACGGCACGCATTGGGACCACGAGAAGATCTTCGCCTTCTTCCCGCGCATCAAGCAGCGCTGGCATTCGCCGGCCGACTACCTGTCGGGCGGCGAGCAGCAGATGGTGGCGGTGGCGCGCGCGCTCTCGGGCGACACCCGCATCCTCCTGCTCGACGAGCCCTTCGAGGGGCTGGCGCCGGCCGTCGTCGAGGAGCTGTTCGAGGCCTTCGACAAGCTCCGCCAGGAGATCGGCATCGTCATCGTCGACCACCATCTCGATCTCGCGCTGGCGCTCTCGGACCGCACCGTCGTGCTCGAGCGCGGCAGCGTCGTCCATACCGGCCCGTCGCGGGCGCTCAGCCAGGATCTGGCGCTCCGGCGGCAGGTGTTGTGGCTGTGATGGTTGTGACCTTCCTCTCTCGTCATTGCGAGCGCAGCGAAGCAATCCAGCCCGCGCGCTCGACGTCTTCTGGATTGCTTCGCTGCGCTCGCAATGACGACAAGCGCCTCGCCAAGGACAAAGGCCCATGACCCACATCGCCATCGTCGGTTCGGGCCTGATCGGCCGCGCCTGGGCCACCGTCTTCGCCAGCCATGGCTGTTCCGTCGCGCTGCATGACGTCGCGCCCGGCGCGGCGGAGGCGGCGCGGGCTCATATCGGCAGCAATCTCGAGGAGCTCGCGGGCCATGGGCTCGTCGCCGACCCGGCGGGCTCGCTGTCCCGCATCCGCGTCGCCCGCGACCTCACCGATGTCCTGACCGGCGCCGACCTCGTGCAGGAGAACGGGCCGGAAACCGTCGCGGCCAAGCAGCAGCTCTTCGCCGAGATGGATGCGCTCTGTCCGCCCTCGACCATCCTGGCGTCCTCGACCTCCTTCATCATGGCCTCGGTGTTCAGCGAGACCCTGGCGGGGCGGGCGCGCTGCCTCGTCGCGCATCCGGTCAACCCGCCCCATCTCGTGCCGATCGTCGAGCTGGCGCCGGCGCCCTGGACCGACCCGGCGGTGGTCGAGCGGGCCAAGGCGATCTACGAGCAGGCCGGCCAGGTGCCGATCGTCCTGCGCAAGGAAAAGCCGGGTTTTGTGCTGAACCGCCTGCAGGCCGTGCTGCTGGCCGAGGCCTTCCGCATCGTCGGCGAGGGCGTCGCCAGCGCCGAGGATGTCGACAAGACGATCCGCGACGGCCTGGGCCTGCGCTGGTCCTTCATGGGGCCGTTCGAGACGATCGAGCTCAACGCACCCGGCGGCATCCCCGATTACTGCGCGCGTTATTCCGCCTCGCTCGATCGGATGGTCAAGTCCTCGGAAGGGCTGGGCAATCCGTTCGACGCCGCGACGGTCGAGACCGTGATGAGCGAATGGCGCGGCGCGCAGTCGCCCGAGCGGGTGAAGCGCCTGAGCGACTGGCGCGACACGCGGCTGGCGGCGCTTCAGGCGCACAAGCGCGCCTCGCAAAGCAAGCCGGAATGAAAAGCCTCAGCCGTCATTGCGAGCGCAGCGAAGCAATCCAGGGGCGGCCGCGCTCGACGTCCTCCTGGATTGCTTCGCTCCGCTCGCAATGACGATGAGCCGACAGACGATACGAACAGCCGAAAGGATACCTCCGCCATGGCGAAGAACCGCAAAGTCATCATCACCTGCGCGGTCACCGGCGCGATCCATACGCCGTCGATGTCGCCGCATCTTCCGGTCACGGCCGAAGAGATCATCGACGCGGCGGTGGGGGCGGCGGAGGCCGGGGCGGCGCTGGTTCATGTCCATGCCCGCAACCCGGTCACCGGCCAGCCCGACCAGTCTCCGGAAGCCTTCGAGCCCTTCCTGAAGGTGATCAAGCAGCGCTCGAACTGCGTGATCAACATCACCACCGGCGGCGCCCCGACGATGGGCGTCGAGGAGCGGCTGGGCCCCTGCGCGCATTTCAAGCCCGAGGTCGCCTCGCTCAACATGGGCTCGATGAATTTCGGCCTCTATCCGATGCTGGCCCGGTTCAAGGACTTTCAACACGACTGGGAGAGGCCCTATCTCGAAGGCTCGAAGGACCGGATCTTCAAGAACACCTTCCAGGACATCGAGAACATCCTCACCACCTGCGCGGAGAACAACACGCGCTTCGAGATCGAGTGCTACGACATCGGCCATCTCTACACGCTGGCCCATTTCGTCGATCGCGGGCTGGTGAAGCCGCCCTTCTTCGTCCAGTCGGTCTTCGGCATTCTCGGCGGGATCGGGCCGCATCCCGAGGATGTCATCCACATGAAGCGCACGGCCGACCGGCTGTTCGGCGACCAGTACCAATGGTCGGTGCTGGGTGCGGGGCGGCATCAGCTGCCGATCGCCGCCATGGCGGTCTCGATGGGCGGCAATCTGCGGGTGGGCCTGGAGGATTCGCTCTGGCTCGGACCCGGACAGTTCGCCAAGTCGAACGCCGATCAGGTCCGGGCGGCGCGGATGATCATCGAGGGGCTGGGCCTCGAGGTCGCCACCCCCGAGGATGCCCGCGCCGTGCTGCAGCTCAAGGGCGCCGACAAGGTCAACTTTTAGCCGGGGCGAGGCATTCGGCGCCGGGATCCGGTCGCTGTCCGCCATCCAGGACCTTCCCCGCCCTCGACGCGGACGCCCTGCCTCAAAGACAGAAACGGCCGGGGCGATGTCGCGCCGCGGCCGTTTGCGATGTCGTCAGGCCAGAGGCGGAATCAGAACTCGGCCCAGCCCGCATCGCCGGCACGGCTGTTGGCCACCTTCTTGGCCGGGGCCGCAGCCGGCCGGCTGCGCGGGGCCGGCTTCGCCGTGGAGAAGGCCGATTCGGCGAGCTGGCGCAGACGCGCGGGTTCGCTCGACAGGGGCGCCTGGCGGACCGCGGATCCGCCTTCGGTCCGGAACGCTGCGACGAGGTCGTTGAGCTGTCCGATGCGGTTGGAGAGCGAGCCGGCGGAGGCGGCGCTCTGCTCGGCGAGCGCGGCGTTCTGCTGGGTCATCTCGTCGAGATGGGCGACGGCCTGGCTCATCTCGTCGATGCCGTTGGCCTGCTCGCCGGACGCCGCCGAGATGTCGGCGATGGTGGCGGCGACCTTGCGGGAGGCGCTGAGGATCTGCTCCAGCGCCTCGCCGGCCTGGCGGACGAGCTTGACGCCCTCGCCGACCTCGGTGTTGGAGGAGGAGATCAGGGCGGAGATGTCCTTGGCCGCCTCGCCGGAACGCTGCGCCAGGGTGCGCACCTCCGAGGCGACGACCGCGAAGCCCTTGCCGGCGTCGCCGGCGCGGGCCGCTTCCACCGCCGCGTTGAGCGCCAGCAGATTGGTCTGGAAGGCGATGTCGTCGATGACGCGGATGATGTCGGAGATCTTGGTCGAGGCGTCCTCGATGCGGGCCATGGCGTCGACCGCCTTCCCGGCGATGGCGCCGCCGGTCTGCGCCGCCTTCATCGCCTCGTCGGCGATCGAGGCCGCTTCGCGGGAGGCCTGGGCCGAGGCCTTGACCGAGGCTGCGAGCTGCTCGGTGGTGGCAGCGGTCTCCTCCAGGCTCGACGCCTGCTCCTCGGTGCGCTTGGAGAGATCGTCGGCGCCCATGTTGATCTCGCGGGCGGCCAGCCCGACATCGGCCGAGGTGACCTGGATCGTCTTCACGGTGGAAGACAGGCGCTCGACCGTCTCGTTGATCGCGCCCTTGAGCTCGGCGAACTTGCCGCGATAGGCCGAGTCGACGCGCACCGTCAGATCGCCCGCGGCGACCGACGAGAGCGTGCGGGCGAACTCACTGGTGGCGGAATCGACCACGGCGTTGATCTCGTTGATGCCGGCGACGAGCTTCTGCATCTGCTCGTCGGCCTGGTCGATCTGCAGCCGCGCCGAGAAATCGCCCGCGGCGGCGGCCGCCACGACCTCGCCGACATCGCTGACGACGAGGGCCATGTTCTCCGCCGCCCGCAGCCGCCGCTCGGCCGCCGCGCGCTCCTGCTCCTCGAGTGCGCGGACCTTGACCAGGCTCTCGCGGAAGATCTCGAGGGCCTTGGCCATGGTGCCGATCTCGTCCTCGCGGTCGGCGTGGCGAATGGTCGTGTCGAGATGGCCCTTGGCAAGTTCGTTCATGGCCTGTGTCGTCATCAGGATCGGCCCAGTGACGCGTTTCGTGACGATCAGGATCGCGCCGATCGCGACAAACGCCGAGACGATGGCGAGACCGATCAGAATGAACAGGTTGGCCTTGAAGGTGCTGGCAGCCTCCTCCAGAACCGACACGCTACGCTGTGCTACGTGCTTCGTGAGATCGGCGAGGGCCTTCTCCATGTCAGCAAGCACAGGACGCAGTTCTCTGAGCTCCCCGACGGCCGCCTGCTTGTCGCCACGACGGGACAGATCCAACACCTTTTCCAGGCCCGCCAAGTAGCGCGGGATCGACCCTTCATATCGCGTGAGAGCCTGTCGGCTTGCATCCTGGACCAGTTTCGCAGCCAGCGCCTTGCGCCCCGCCTCGATCGTCGAAGTGTCTTCGCGGATGCCAGCCTCGATCGCCGCGAGCGTTGCTGCATCGGTCGAATTGACATGCATGTTGAGGCGCAGATGCCGGCTCAGCAGCTCAGATTCGAGATCATTGCTAATCTGAAGGGTGGGCATCACCTGGTGCGCGACGGTGTTCGTGTCGTCCATCATTTCCTTCATGCCGAAGATGGCGAACGCAACCGCGCCGGACAGGGCAATGGAGAGAGCTATGATGACGCCGATGAGCGAGCTGCGGATGGTGATCGTCTTGAACATGGTGCGGCTCCGAGGCTGGTCGTGATCGCGAGTCCCCACGCCCGGCGGCCACAACGACAGGCATGTCTTGAAGCGACACCTGTCGCTACGGCACTCTTGATATTCCGGAGGGTTTAAAAAACGATAAACCATGTTGTCCGCCGTCACCTTTGGCTGACGTTGAGTCAGACAAGAACTCGACATAGATCCATAAGGTGGAACGCGCTCTGTCGACCAAGACGCAATACCTCTTCCCTTTGGCCATAGCCGGGAAGAAGCGCGCGCGTGTCGTGCTTCCTCTGGTGGACCGCGTGTCTCCGGGGCGTCCCAGCCAGCGATGCTCCCCCCGGTAGCGATCGCGCCTTCTCCGGCCGATGCGATGCGCTTATGGTCCCTTGTCAAGAGACCCGGGTGGATGCTGCCATGACGACCGTCGATCTCAATGCGGACCTCGCCGAGGGCTTCGGCGCCTATCGCTGCGGCGACGACGCCGCCATGCTCCAGATCGTGACCTCGGCCAATGTCGCCTGCGGGCTGCATGCCGGCGATCCCGAGATCATGGCGCAGGCCTTCTCGATCGCCAGGGAGCGCGGGGTCGCGGTCGGGGCGCATCCGGGTTTTCCGGATCTCTGGGGCTTCGGCCGGCGGCGGATCCCCTTCTCCACGGGCGAGATCGAGCGGCTCGTCGCCTATCAGATCGGCGCGGCGACCGCACTCGCCAGCTATGCCGGCCATCGCATCACCTATGTGAAACCCCATGGCGCGCTCGCCAACATCTCCTGCGAGGAGCGGCCAGTGGCCGATGCGATCGCGCGGGCAATCAGGGCGGTCGATCCCGGCCTCGCACTGCTGGGCACGGCGCTGACCGCCCAGGTCGCGGCCGGCGAGGCGGCCGGGCTGCGGGTCCATCAGGAGATTTTCGCCGACCGGGGTTACACCGAGGAGGGGCAGCTGGTCGGGCGCCACCTGCCGGGCGCGATGATCACGGATGCAGCGGAAGCCGCCGAGCGCGTCGTCGCGATGGTGCAGGAGCGGGCGCTGATCACGCTCTCCGGGCGACGGCTGCCGACGGGGATCGACTCCATCTGCGTCCATGGCGATTCCGACCATGCGGTCGCGACGGCGCGCGCGGTCCGGGCGGCGCTCGAGCAGGCCGGCATCCGCATCGCCGCCTTCACATGAGCGACATGGTGGCCGCCGGCCCCGTCTTCCTCGATGCGGGCGAATCGGCGCTCGTCGTCGAATTCGGCCGCAGCGTCGATCCCGCGCTCAGCGACCGCGTCCTGGCGCTCGATGCGGCGCTGGCGGCCGCGCCGCCCGAGGGCCTGCGCGAGCTGGTGCCGACCTATCGCTCGCTGATGATCCATTACGATCCGCTCCGGCTCGATCGCGCTCGGCTCGTCGGCCTGGTCGAGGAGCGGCTGGGAGCGGCGTCGGCCGACCTCCGGCCGGGCGCGCTCTGGACCATCCCCTGCTGCTATGCCCTCCCGCATGGCGAAGACCTCGCCGAGATGGCGGCGCTGCTGGGGATGCCGCCCGAGCGGGCCGCCGATCTGCATGCGACGGCGCGCTACCGCGTCTACATGTACGGGTTCTCGCCGGGCTTCACCTATCTCGGGGGGCTGCCGGAACCGCTGGCGATCTCGCGGCGGGCCCGGCCCCGCCCGCCGCATGACAGCAAGGTCGTGTTGGTGGGAGGCGGCCTCAGCGCCATCGCCAGCTTTGCGATGCCGACGGGTTGGTATGTCGTCGGCCGCACGCCGGAGCGGCTCTATGCTCCGGAGCGGGCGAGCGCCTTCCTGTTCGAGCCGGGGGACAGCCTGCGCTTTGAGGCGATCGATCCCGCCACCTTCGCGGCGCTGGAGGCGCGCGCGGAGGCCGGCGAGGTCGTGGCCCGGCGGATGCCCGCATGACGGCCCTTCGCATTCTCTCCTGCGGGCCTGGCGTCACGGTGCAGGATGGTGGCCGGCACGGCTATCTCCGCTATGGCGTAACGGTGGCCGGCCCGATGGACGCGCTTGCTCATGCCGTCGCCAACCGCGCCGTGGGGAACTGGGAAGACAGCGCGGCCCTCGAGGTCTCGCTCGGCGGCATCGAGCTCACCGCCGAGGACGGCCCGCTGACGATCGCGCTGGCAGGGGGAACCTTCCAGACGACGCTCGACGACCAGCCCCTGCCGGCGGCGGGGGTCGCGACCCTCGAACCCGGCGCGAAGCTGCGGCTGCGCGCCGGCGCGGCGGGCATGTGGTGCTATCTGGCTGTCGCAGGCGACCTCGATCTCCCGACCGTTCTCGGCTCCCGCGCGACGCATGCGCGCACCGGCATGGGTGGCCTGGACGGGCGGATGCTGCAGGCCGGCGACCGGATCGCGGTCTCGCCGCCTGGCCGGGTCGCAGCGGATGGTGGCGCGATCGTCGCACCGCTGCTCGACCGGCCGGCCGACATCGTCAGGGTGCTGCCCGGCCCGCAGCGGGACTATTTCGCCGAAGACCAGGTGGCCGCCTTCCTGGCCGGGCCCTGGCGGATTTCGTCGCGCGGTGACCGCATGGCGTGTTTTCTCGAAGGCCCGGTCCTGCGCCATGCGGGGGGCTTCAACATCCCCTCCGACGGCGTCGCCATGGGCGCGATCCAGGTTCCCGGCGAAGGCCAGCCCATCGTGCTGATGGCGGACCGGCAATCGACCGGGGGCTACCCCAAGATCGCGACCGTCATCGCCGCCGATCTCGGCCGCCTCGCCCAGGCGCGGCCGGGAACCGAGATCGCCTTCAGGGCCGTGTCGCATGGTGAGGCGGTCCGCGCCCTGGCGGAGCAGCGGGCGTTCCTCGCTGCGCCGATCGCGATCGAGCCGCTGCGGCGGGACCGGTTCAGCTCCGAGTTCCTGCTCGGCCGGAACCTCGTCGGCGGGTGGATCGACGCGCGGCGGCCCGGGTGAACGGGCGCCGCTAGCTCCTCAGGCGGCCTCCTCGATGAAGGTCGCGACGAAGCGCACGAGTTCACTCTGACGTGCCGTCCCCGTCTTGGCGAAGAGGCGCTGGAGATGGGTGCGGGCGGTCGTCCGGGCGATGCCGAGCTTCCTGGCGGCGACGACGGTATCGAAACCCTTGACGACGAGGCCGAGCATGCGTGCCTCGGTGGGGGTCAGCCCGCAGGCCTCGGCGACCTCGTCGACCTTCCGGTCGATCATGCGCTGCGGGTCGTCGACGGTCAGCACGAACACATCCATGCCGGCGCCAGCGAGATGAACCGCATCGACGATGGTCTGGCGGCCGCAGCGCAGGACGAGCGGCAGGCGGATCTCTTCCGAAGCCGCCCCAGAGCAGCGACGCTTGAGCCAGGTCTGCAGCCGCGCCGCGAAGAGCTTGTCCGAGCAGATGAGGCGCCCGTTGCCGCCGAGCCCTTCCCGCGCCAAAGCCGCCGCGCTCGGATTGCTGAAATGAACGCGCAGATCGGCGTCGATGATGAAGAGCGGCTTGGCGCTGCCCGGCGCTGGGTCCTGCTCGCGCTCGGCAGGAGGCGGGAGCGGCTGCAGCGCCGCGGCGGAGGGAAGGCTGAAGATCATGGACATGCGAGGAGCATCCCCGATTGCGAGCATCGTCGCGGTCTCCTAGGGAACAGCCGGTCAGGCCCGGACATGACATTCAGGCTTGTTCGGCCTCCTTCATTGGTCGCGGCGGGTCACGCCGCGGTTCAACGGGCCCGTCGCCCGATCCCGCGAGCGCGCCGAATCGGCTAGCCTTTGAGTGCCCCGGCTGGGCATGAGGGAGAGACCGATGGATCTGAAACTGTCCGGGCGACGCGTGCTGGTCACCGGGGGATCGAAGGGAATCGGCGCGGCCTGTGCGCGCGTCTTCCTGGCCGAGGGCTGCTCGGTCGTCCTGGTCGCGCGCGACGCCGCGCGCCTGGCCGCGACGGCCTCCACCCTCGGCGCGGCCAACCGGGTCACGACGCATGCGGCGGATCTGTCGTCAGCGGTGGAACGGAGGGCCCTGGCCGCAGCCTTTCCCGATATCGACATCCTCGTGAACAATGCCGGCGCCATCCCCGCCGGCGGCCTGCTCGACCTCTCGATGGAGACCTGGGAGCAGGCCTGGGCGCTGAAGGTGACGGGCTATATCCACCTGACGCAGCTCTACCTCGCGGCCATGAAGGACCGGGGAACGGGCGCGATCGTCAACATCATCGGCGGCGCCGGGCGCAGCCCGCGCTATGACTACATCTGCGGCGGGACGGGCAATGCCGCGCTGATGGCCTTCACCGGCGCGGTCGGTGGACGCTCGGTCGAGTGGGGTGTCCGGGTCTTCGGAATCAACCCCGCCCAGACCCGAACCGACCGGATCATCTCGCTCAGCCGGACCCGGGCGCAGATCCGGTTCGGCGTAAGCGGTGTTCTCAGGCCACGGCCTTGAGCGGCGGTGTAGCGTAAGCCCATGGCAGCAGATTGTCGATCTGGCTCTGGGGATGGCCGGCGACAATGC
>NCCO01000101.1 GCA_002279705.1 Allobosea sp. 12-68-7 | reverse complement strand
CGGCGCCCTCATCGGCGCGGCGATCGTCAGCAGCCAGGCCCGCGCCGCCGAGCCCCGCTACCGCAGCTTCCATGACCGCGACCTGCGTCACGCGGACTATGGCCCCCAGCGCCCGGTGCGCTTCGTCGAGGCCGAGGATGACTGCTTCGAGAAGCCGATCAAGCGCTTCGACCGCTACGCCGGCGAGACCATCATCATCGGCTACAAGACCATCTGCCGCTGAGCGGCAGCCTGTGAGGCTCGCCAGCTCTCTTCAGCTCCCCAAGCCTTCCCTGAGCTCCGGCTCAAGGGAGGCTTGATCCATGCGGCCGGCCGCCTGCGGCAGACAGGACCATTGGGTCCCGGCCCTACAATCCGAACTCACACCCGCTCCAGCGCCCGGTGCGGCAAGGCCGGCCGTTTGACCGCGATCGCATCCCCCGGAGCCACCGTCCCGCCCTCCAGCACGATGCCCATGATCCCGGCCTTGCGGATGATCCGGCCCTCCGCGTCGCGCCCGAGCACGGCGGCGAGCAGCCCCGGCCGGAACGCCTCGATCTGGGCGCAAGGGTTGCGCAGGCCGGTGATCTCGACCAGCGCCTCCGCCCCCAGCCGCAGCCTGGTGCCGACCGGCAGGCCCAGCAGGTCGAGCCCCCGCGTCAGCACGTTCTCGCCCATCTGGCCCGGCGCGACATCGAAGCCGGCGGCGTTCAACTCGTCGAACAGTTCGGCATGGATGAGATGGACCTGCCGCAGATTGGGCTGCGTCGGATCGACCGCGACGCGCGAGCGGTGCTTGACCGTTTCGCCGCAATGGGCGTCGCCCTCGACGCCGAGGCCCTTCAGCAGGCGGATCGAACCCTGCACGGGCTTGCTGAAGCGGTGACCGGGCGCCCCGCTCACCGTGATGACCGTCGCTGTCATGTCGCAGCCCGCTCCTCGCCGACAGCATGCTGATTTCACTCGGAAACACTGCGCGTCATCCCGGGCGACCGCAGGTCGACCCGGGATCCATCATAGAGCACTGACAGAGCCTTATGATGGAGCCCGGAGCTGCGCCGCTCCGCGGCTTGTCCGGGATGACACAGTGTTTCCCCGCAATAACATCAAGCTCCCAGCCATTTCTGACACGATCCAGACACCAGACCAGCTGCCTGATCGAAAAAGCTGGCCCCGCGTGACGGCGCCGGCTTCGGTTGATCCTGCCTTGCACGGCCCGGACTCAGTGGCCTTCGTCGAGACCGCCCATATGCTTCTGGGTGTAGAGCTCGAGGCCGATGCGGCCGATGAGGTCGAGCTGCGTCTCGAGGAAGTCGATATGGCCTTCCTCATCCTTCATCAGAGCGCGGAACAGCTCCTCGGAGGGGTAGTCGTGAACCTCGCGGCAGTAGGTCGCCGCCTCCTGATAGAGCGCCCGGGCCTCGATCTCGGCCTTTAGATCGGCCTCGATCACTTCCTTGACGTTCTCGCCGATCCGCAGCGGATCGAGCGTCTGCATGTTCGGGAAGCCCTCGAGGAAGAGGATGCGGTCGACGAAGCGGTCGGCATGGACCATCTCCTCGATCGACTCCTTCTTCCAGGTCTTGGCCATCTCCTTCAGACCCCAGTTGTCCAGGATCCGGTAGTGCAGCCAGTACTGGTTGATCGCCGTCAGCTCGGAGCGAAGCCCCTTGTTGAGATAGTCGATGACCTTCTTGTCACCCTTCATGGCGCCGACGCTCCACAGTTACATTAGAATGATCCTAATGTAGAGCGGGCGTCCGTGAAAGAAAAGGGGAAAAGCGTAGGCTAGGCCGGCGCGCCGGCTCAAGCGGCGAGGTCGTTCTCGGCCGCGACGCCGTCCATCATCTGCCCGACGGCGATATGGACCGAGCATTCGATCTCGCGCGCCGCGCAGGCGCCGCACTGCGTCATGCAAGCGGCGCGCGCCTCGGCGAGGATGGCGCGGACCTCGCGGGCGCAGCGCCCGCAATCGGGGCTGCAGCCCAGGCAGTCATAGGCCTCTCCCGCCGTCCGCGGGCCCGTGCCGTCAGGGGCGATGGTGCCCTTGATCTGCCGGCAGGACAGGACGTTGCAGGAGCAGACGATCATCAGTGGCCCCCCGCCGCCAGGCGGCTCTCGAGACTGCGATGCTCGGTGGTCCGGGTCTCGATCTCCAGCCCGTCGGCGCGGCGCAGGCGCACGATGACCTCGACCGAGGAGATCATCATGCCCTCGGGCGCCTCCGGCAGGCCGGCGACCTGGATCGTCGAGCCCGGGATGTCGACGACCGTCTCGTCGTCCTCGTTGTAGAAATGGTGATGCTCGGAGACATTGGTGTCGAAGAAGGTCTTCGGGCCCGAGACCGAGACCTGGCGCAGCAGCCCGGCCTCGGAGAACTGGCGCAGCGTGTTGTAGACGGTCGCGAGCGACAACGGCTCGCGGGCGCGCAGCGCCTCCTCATAGAGCATCTCGGCACTGACATGGCGGTCGCCCTTGGCGAAGAGCAGCCAGCCCAGCGCCATGCGCTGGCGCGTCGGCCGCAGGCCGGCGGTCCGCAGCCGCGCCTTCACGGCATTGATCGGGCAGGAGGCCGGGCTTTTCTGCGGCCAGGGAATCTGGTCGACCGCGGCCCGCTGCGGGGTCTGTTCCTTCGGGGACGAAAAACTCATCGGAGACGCCTTCCACATCGCCGGCTTTGCGGCGCATAGTTTAGAAAACATCTAAACTACTGATATTGCTATTATATTTGTCGAAGTCGCACCCGCTTGTCAATCGCGCGGGCTGCGGCATCCCGTCATCGCGGGGCCGCCTGAGCCCATCCCGACCGCCGCCTGAGCCGCAATGGCCGCCGCCCGCGCCCGGTGCCGCGGCCGGGGGTTCGCGCATGAACAGCGCCAGCGCGACGAGCGCCACGAAGATCCAGGTCAGCCCGACAAAGACACAGCATCAGCGAGAGGCCGCGCAGGATCCGCGGCGCCAGCGGCTCGTGAACACCCCAATCCGCAATGATGCCACTGGCGATCCAGGTGCCGAGCCCGCAACCGCCGAAGCCCCTGCAGAAGGACGTCAGCGAGCCGAAGGCGACGTCGCGGTTGGTGAAGGCATCGAGATCGACCAGCAGTCGTCCCGCGTCAGCGCGCGCCAGAAGAACGACACCGCGCCGATCGCCATGACCAGGCGGAAGAAGACGACCGCGTGGCGCTCGAACCGGTCCAGCCGCGTGCCTTCCGCGAGCACCGATTCGAGGCTGCCGAGGAAGCCCGCCATGCCCAGCAGGCCGAAGGGGGGGAATGGTGAAGGCGGCGGCGAAAACGCCGGGGATCTGCTGCCGCCGATGAAGCCCTGCGCCGCCCGCCACAGGATGATCTCGTTGATCGAGGACGACATCGCACAGAGCACGCTGGCGATGGTGAAGCCCGCGGCGGCGATGGTGAGGACGACGCGCGTCGACAACGCGCGACGCAGATCGCCCGAGAGCGGGATCCTGATGCCTTCGGCGATCAAATAGGCCGTCTGCACCCGGGCGATCTCATCCGGCGAGGCCGAGAGCCCGTCCTGGCCGCCGCCCCGTTCGCAGACCTCTGCCAGTCGACGCTGCTGCGCCCGCGCCTGTTCAACGCCGAGCGTCGGGCGCCGACGGAAGCGGAGATCGCCCATGTCGTCGACGCGGCGGTGACGATCGTCCTGGCGATCCGCCATGCGGCCGGACTGAGCCGGTCAGCCCGCTTCCCGGGCCTTCAGGCGCTCGCGATGCGCCGTGTAGAGGCCCGAACCCGCGATGATGACCGCGCCGACCAGCGTCCAGAGGTCGGGCAGCACGCTGAAGATAAAGAGGCCGAACAGCGAGGCCCAGAGCAGCTGGATATAGGAGAAGGGCGCCAGCAGCGAAGCGTCGCCATGGCGATAGGCCAGCACGATCAGCCAGTGACCCATCGTCGAGGACACGCCGATGAAGACGCCCATGGCGACGATCGTCGGCGTCACCGGGCTCCACGCGAAGGGCACGGCGAGGCTGAGCAGGCCCAGGCCGACCAGCGCCGAATAGGCCAGCGTCGTCAGCGGGCTCTCGGTGCGGCTCATCATCCGCGTCATGATCATCGCGAAGGCCCAGGACAGGGCCGAGGCCACGGCCAGGAGCGAGGCGATCTGGAAGCCCGCGCCGCCCGGCCTGACCACGATCAGCACGCCGGCGAAACCGACCAGCGTCGCGGTCCAGCGCCGCCAGCCGATCGTCTCGCGCAGGATCGGGATCGACAGCGCCGTGACGAAGAGCGGCGCGACGAAGCCGGTCGCGGTGGCGTCCGCCAGCGGCATGTAGCGCAGCGCCATCACGAAGAGCACGGACGACGCCAGGAGGCCGATCCCGCGCAGGATCTGCAGCACCGGACGCTGCGTCGACAGACGGGCGAGGCCGCCGCGCCGCCAGACGATGCCGAGCATGATCAGGGTGAAGGTGCAGTAGCGCAGCCAGCTCACCTGCAGCGGCGAGATCTGCTGGGTCAGCAGCTTGGAGACCATGTCCGCCGAGGTCAGGAAGATGCTGGCCAGCAGCACGAAAGCGATCCCGCGCAGGGGCGCGTCGCGCCGCGGCGGCGCGGCGGCGGTCGGGATCGGCGGCGGCGGTTCGGTCTGGGGAGCGTTGGGCACAGGGCAATCGCGGCGGCTGGAGTCCCGATCTTAGAGAGCTTTGCCGGCGATCGGATGCGCAAAGAACGAACGGTGCGCATGCAGCCGGGCCGACGGACCAAAACGAAAAAGGCGGACCGCAAGGCCCGCCTCGGTCATCGCGATCGCGTCGGGCGCGGCTCAGGCCGCCTTCTGCCGCGGCTGGATCAGCTTGCGGTTGATCAGCACCTCGGCGATCTGCACCGCATTCAGCGCCGCGCCCTTGCGCAGATTGTCGGAGACGCACCAGAAGGCCAGGCCGTTCTCGACGGTGGCGTCCTCGCGGATGCGGGAGATGTAGGTCGCGTCCTCGCCGGCCGCCTCATGCGGGGTGATGTAGCCACCGGGCTCGTGCTTGTCGATCACGAGGATGCCCGGCGCCGCGCGCAGCACCTCGCGCGCCTCGTCGGCCGTTACCGGCCTCTCGCACTCGATGTTGACGCTCTCGGAATGGCCGATGAAGACCGGCACGCGCACGCAGGTCGCGGTGAGCTTGATCTTCGGGTCGAGGATCTTCTTGGTCTCGACCATCATCTTCCACTCTTCCTTGGTGAAGCCGTCCTCCATGAAGACGTCGATCTGCGGAATGAGGTTGAAGGAGATGCGGGCCGGGAACTTCTTGGTCACGACCTCGCCGGCCGAGAACACGGCGCGCGTCTGGTTGAAGAGCTCGTCCATGCCCTCCTTGCCCGCGCCGGAGACCGACTGGTAGGTCGACACGACGACGCGCTTGACGCCGTACTTGTCATGAAGCGGCTTCAGCGCCACGACGAGCTGCGCGGTCGAGCAGTTCGGATTGGCGATGATGTTCATCTTGCTGAAACCGGCGACGGCCGCCGCATTCACCTCCGGCACGATCAGCGGCACGTCGGGGTGCATGCGCCAGGCCGAGGAGTTGTCGATCACGACGCAGCCCTGCTGGCCGATCTTGGGCGACCACACCTTCGAGATCTCGCCGCCGGCCGACATCAGGCAGATATCCGTGTCGGAGAAGTCGTAATGCTCGAGCGACTTGCACTTCAGCGTCCTGTCGCCGAACGAAACCTCCGTGCCGATCGAGCGCGACGAGGCCAGCGCCACGACCTCGCTGACGGGAAAGGCCCGTTCGGCCAGGATGTCCAGCATCTCGCGGCCCACATTCCCCGTGGCGCCGACGATCGCGACCTTGAAGCTCATGATGATGTTCCTTTCGGATGAACCCGGTTTGGTCTCCCCCTCGGCACCGTCCACCCCCGGAGCGGGGCGGGTCCGGCGTCATGCCCCCCGCCGGGGGGAGAGGGACCCGGAGCCGAGGCGAGCGTCAGCGCGGCGTGCCGGTGGTCCCGGTCGCCGGTTTGGTCGTGCGTTTCGTCGTGAGACGGACAGTCACAGGGCCAATTCCGAAAGGCTGACAGCATCGCGGCCTCCTCCGAGGCGTTTCGCCCCGCAGGAACCTGCCCTGTGAGAACACCGTGAAGCGCCAAAAGTCAATCTGGGCCGCATCCGGCGCATCGCGTTAACCCTCCGCGTTGACCGACGATTCACGCTGCCCGGCGAATCCGCGGGCGCGGTAACGTCCTGCTGACCGCCGCTCCGCCACGGTCTTCGCGGGTGAGGCATCCGTGCCGCCGCGAGGCGATGGGGACAGGCGGGTTCTGGAGTGGTGTCGGGTCAATTGCTTTCCTCCTTGCGCGATCCGGCGGGTCTGCTGCGACGGCTGCGTGCGGCCGGCAGCGCGGGGCCGGTGCGAGCCGCCTGGCCGGCGCTGCGCGCTCGGCTGGCCGGGTTCGACCCCGCCCGGGCCCTGATCCGCTTTGCCGACGGGGTCGAGGCCGCCTTCACGGCCCTCTTGCGGCCCATCGCCATCCTGCGGCGCGTGCTGCGCCTGCCCGCCGTCCGCCTCACCACCGGCCTCGCCTGGCGCGGGCTCGCGGCCGCAGCCGGCATCGGCCTCGCCGCGACCCTGGTCACGGCCCTGTCCTCCCAGAGCGAGGCGACGATCACGCCGCCCGCCGAACCGCAGCCGATCCGCGATGTCGCCCAGGCGGCGCGCACGACGCCGGCCGGCCGCGACAGCTGGATCGAGATCAGCAAGCCGATCGCGATGTTCAGCCTCGAATCCCCCGATCTCGACCGCGCCACGATGGCGCTCGAGGCGCGCCGGAGCCCGGACGGGTCGCGGCGCGAGGAACTGCTGACCTTCGGCGCACTCACCGATTCCAAGGCCCATCTGGCACTGCGGCTGACCGTCGAGGCGGCGCAGGACGACCTGTCCCAGCCCTTCATCATCGCGCTCGTCCGCGCCGCCGCCGCACGCGCCCTGTCGGTGCAGCGCAGCGGCCTTCCCGCCGCGATCCAGACCCGCTTCGGACCGGTCGAGGCCGCCGACGCGACCCTGAGCGACGGCCATGTCAGCCGCGCCTGCGTCGCCTTCCGGAGGGAAGCCGGTGCTCTGCCGCTGGCGATGAGCGGGTGGTGGTGCGGCGCAGAGGGCAGACCGGCCGACCGCCGCCAGCTCGTCTGCCTGATCGACCGCCTCGACCTGCTCAATGCCGGCGAGGACCGCGCCCTGCGCACCGCCTTCGCGCGGACCGAACTGAACCGCCAGCCGGGCTGCGTGACCCCGCGCCTCTCCGCCACCGGCCGCAAGGTCTCCTGGCTCGACGCAGACGGACCGACACCCGCACTGCGGACGAAGACCGCGACGGTCGCGGTCGCTGGGCCCCGCAAATCCGAGAAGCGCTGACCATGCCGGCTGACGCGCCACGCGCCATCGCCGTGATCGGCGCCACGGGAACCGCGGCACTGGGCGTCGCGCGCTTCCTCTTCCTCGCCCTCGGCGCGGCCGTCTTCCTGCTGATCCTGCTGGTCGCCTGGTGGGTCTATGGCAAGCTGCCGACCATCGGCCGGGGACAGCCGGCCTTTTCCTGGGCGATCGAGCCGGCGGACATGCGGGGCGCGCCGCTCGTCGCCACCCACCCGACGCGGGGCCGCGAGGAGGGCTGGCAGTTCGGTGGGCCCGCCACGGGCGAGACCTTCGCAGCTCTGGTGCTGGCGGAGCCCGACGAGGCCGGGCGCCCCTTCACCCTCACCACGCCGAAGTTCTGGCAGTTCGAACCGCTGCGCGTGCTGCGCCCGCGGGTCGGCGGACCGCACTACACCATGACGACGCGCTGGGGCATGTTCTCCGGCCGCGATCTCATCTATGAGGAGCTCGACGGCCGCGTGCGGACCTGCATCGTCTTCCGCAACGCCTTCGAGACATCCGCCTTCGCGCTCGGCGGCTACTACTGCGCCGCCGGCCAGCAAGCCGCCAATGCGACCTCCCTCGCCTGCCTGATCGACCGGATGAAGCTCGAACCGCGGCGCGAATCGGCGGCCCTGGCCTATCTCGGCAGCCGGGCCGGGCAGCCCGCCCTGTGCCAGAACACCACCTTCTACCCGCCCGGAACGCGCCGGGTCGTCAGGGACCGCAAGGGTGGCGTTGTCCGCATGGCCGGAGGCTCCAGCGACACATTTCCACTGTGGCCGCGCTGACAAAATCGTTAACTACGGTAGTCTAGGATTCACCATAGAGTCCCGTTCTCGCACCAAGCGGATCGCCGCTGTTCTGGAGATGTCGTCGCCATGGGTTCGCTCAAGCGTCTCGCCGCCGTTTTCGCCCTCTCCGTCGCCGCGTCGACCGTCTGGGTCTCCTTCGCGGAAGCGCAGAATCGCCGCGGCCCGCTGCGCGTGACCGTGCAGAAGCGCAGCTATTTCGACGCGGGCAATGTCGTTCCGGTTGGCTCGATGAACCGCTATGCCAGCCAGCACGTTTCCGCCGGCCCGACCTATTCCAACCTCGGCAGCTTCTTCGGCGAAGAGACCCTGCCCGGCCGGATCGGCGCGGGCACCAACCCCTTCGCCAACACCTTCGCGACGCCGCGCTTCTGAGGCTGTCATTCCGGGACGGCGCGCAGCGCCAAACCCGGAACCCATGACCGGGTGACACTTCCAGAGAAGCCCGGTCGATTGGGCTCACCCCGTCATGGGTTTCGGGTTCAGGCCTTCGGCCTGCCCCGGAATGACATCAAGGCAGCGCTTTCAGATAACGCACGGGCCGCCCCGGCGCCGCTGCCTGCGCGGCATGGACGATCGCGTTCGCGTCGATGCCGAAATGCCGGTAGAGATCCGCCACCGTGCCGGTCTGACCGAAATGCTCGACGCCGAGCGCCTTCTGTCTATGGCCATGCACGCTGCCGAGCCAGGCCAGCGTCGCGGGATGACCATCCAGCACCGAGACGATGCCGCAATCGCGCGAGAGATCGCCGAGCAGCCGCTCGACATGGCTGGTGGCGCGGTGGTTGCCGCGCTGGCGCGCGCGCTCGGCCGCCTGCCAGCCGGCATTGAGCCGGTCGGCCGAGGTGATCGCCAGCAGCCCGACATCGCGCCGGTCCTCGCCGAGAAGCCCGACCGCCTTGATCGCCTCCGCCGCGACCGCCCCCGTATAGGCGATCACGACCGAGGCGTTGGGGCCGGGCTTGCGTAGCCAATAGGCGCCGTCGATGATCTCGCTCTCGAGTTCCGGCGTCATCGCCCGCTGCGGCTGCTCGAGCTGCAGCGTCGACAGCCGTAAGTAGACCGAGCCGCCCGTCTCGTCGCGCAGCCAGGTCCGCTCGTCGGGATCACCCTCGCCATCCTTCTGCAGATAGGCGAAGGACCAGCGCATCATCACGGCGAGTTCGTCGACGAAGGCCGGCTCGAAGGCGCAGAGGCCATCCTGGCTCATGCCGATCAGCGGCGTTGCGATCGACTGATGCGCCCCGCCTTCCGGTGCCAGCGTCACGCCCGACGGCGTCGCCACCACCATGAAGCGCGCATCCTGGTAGCAGGCATAGTTCAGCGCATCGAGCCCGCGCGAGATGAAGGGGTCGTAGAGCGTGCCGATCGGGATCAGCCGCTCGCCGAAGGTCGCGTGCGAGAGGCCGAGCGCCGAGAGATTGATGAACAGGTTCATCTCGGCGATGCCGAGCTCGACATGCTGGCCCTTGGGCGAGAACTCCCATTTCTGCATCGAGGGGATGCGCTCGTCCTTGAAGGTGTCGGCCATCGAGGCCTTCGCGAAGAGCCCGCGTCGGTTCACCCAGGGGCCGAGATTGGTGGAGACGGTGACGTCGGGAGCGGTCGTCACGATCCGGTCCGCCAATGGCCCGCCCGCCTTGGCGATTTCGTCGAGGATCTTGCCGAAGCCCATCTGCGTCGACATCACCGGCTGGATGCCGGCCTCGAGCTTGGCGGGCACCGGCAGCGCCGGCGCGCTCAGCCTCCGGCGCCCCTCGGCGAAGAAGGGCACGCGGTCGAGGAAGGCGCGGATCTCGCTCTCGGGCAGGGACAGCCCCTCGAACAGATCCCACTCATGGCCGGGGCGGACGCCGTTGGCGCTCTGGAAGCCCGCCATCTGCTCCTTGGTCATCAGGCCGGCATGGTTGTCCTTGTGCCCCGCCAGCGGCAGGCCAAAGCCCTTGACGGTATAAGCGAGGAAGCAGACCGGCCGGTCATGATCGATGGCCTCGAACGCCTCGAGGATCGAGGGCAGATCATGCCCGCCGAGATTGCACATCAGCTTCGAGAGCTCGGCGTCGGAGCGGCTTTCGATCAGCTTGGTCACCGGCCCCTGGTCGCCGAGATCGTCCATCAGACGTTTGCGCCAGGCCGCCCCGCCCTGGAAGGTCAGCGCCGAATAGAGCTGGTTCGGGCAGGAATCGATCCAGGCCTTCAGCCGCTCGCCGCCGGTCTCCTTGAAGGCCATGTGCTGGAGCGAGCCGTATTTCAGCGTCACGACGTCCCAGCCGAAATTGCGGAACATCGTCTCGAAGCGGTCGTAGAGCCCCTCTCGGATGACCGCGTCGAGCGACTGGCGGTTGTAGTCGATCACCCACCAGGTGTTGCGCAAGCCATGCTTCCAGCCCTCCATCAGGGCCTCGAAGATGTTGCCCTCGTCGAGCTCGGCGTCGCCGATCAGCGAGACCATGCGGCCCTCGGGACGCTTCAGCCCCCAACCATGGGCGCGGACATAGTCCTGCGTCAGCGACGAGAACAGCGTCTGCGCCACGCCCAGGCCGACCGAGCCGGTCGAGAAATCGACGTCGTCGATGTCCTTGGTGCGGGAGGGATAGCTCTGCGCACCCTTGTAGCCGCGGAAATTCTCGAGCTTCTCGCGCGTCTGCAGGCCCATCAGATAGTTGATCGCATGGAAGATCGGCGAGGCGTGCGGCTTCACCGCCACCCGGTCCTGCGGCCGCAGCGCCGCCATGTAGAGCGCGGTCATGATCGTCGCCAGCGAGGCGGAGGAGGCCTGGTGGCCACCGACCTTCATCCCGTCGGCGCTGTCGCGCAGATGATTGGCGTTGTGGATCGTCCAGGAGGCGAGCCAGAGGATCTTCTTCTCGAGTTCGGCGAGAATCGGCAGGCGCGGATCGGACATGGTGCGGCTCTCCAGCAGGAGCCCGATCATGCGGGAAGCGCCGCGCGATGTGAACCGTAATCGCGGGTTCGGCAGCGCGCCGGGGAGCAGTTTCTGCCACCAGCGAGGGCACTGCAGCGAAGAACTGCCAAGAGAGCCGGCGCCGCCGCGCGCGCCGCCGCGACCTTGCATTCGCCTGTCGCAATCGTCAGGTTGCATGGCGCCAGCCTGCGGCGGGGCGGGCAAGGCGACAGGAGACGCTCACATCATGGACACGCTCTCGGGCTTCAGCATCTTCGTCGTCGTGCTGGTGATGCTGGTCGTCATCACCATCGCCTTCCTGGTGAAGACGGTGCCGCAGGGCTACAACTACACGGTCGAGCGTTTCGGCCGCTATTCGCGCACGCTCAGCGCCGGCCTCAACCTCATCGTCCCCTATATCGACCGCATCGGCCACAAGGTGAATGTCATGGAGCAGGTGCTCGACGCCGCCAAGGCCTGCTACGAGGTCTCATCCCTCAACGACGCGCTGATGGTCTTGACCATGACCAATATCCGCACCGTCGTCGGCTCGATGGATCTCGACCAGTTGCTCTCGCATCGCGAC
>NCCO01000263.1 GCA_002279705.1 Allobosea sp. 12-68-7 | reverse complement strand
GGCAGAACGCACCAGCGTGCCCCAATAGCGGGGCAATCCGGCCCAGGTCCGCAGCACCACCTTCATGTCGATGTCGGCCCGCTTTCCCTTGAACTGCAATCCCTCCTCCACCGTGAGAAGGATTTCGCCGACGCCGAACAATCCGATGACCACAACAAGGAAGTCGAAGCCGTGCATCAGCGCGGTGACGCCGAAGGTGAGGCGAATATCGCCGGAAACGGTGTCGACGCCGCAGGCAGCAAGCAGGAAGCCGAGGCACAGGGCGGCGACGATCTTTGCCCTGTGCTCCTTGCCCATGCCGACGAACGAACAAAAGGTCAGGAGAAAGACCGCAAAGAACTCCGCTGGTCCGAACCTGAGCGCGAATTGCGCGACCAAGGGCGCGACGAAGGTGATGAGGATGACGCCCGAAAGGGCGCCGAAGAAGGATGCGGTGAAGGCCGCAGTCAGGGCTTCGCCGGCCCGCCCCTGCACCGCCATGGGATAGCCGTCGAACGTGGTGGCCACCGACCAGGATTCACCTGGAATATTGAACAGGATCGAGGTGATGGCGCCACCGAACAACGCGCCCCAGTAGATGGACGACAGCAGAATGATGGCCGAGGTGGGATTCATGCCGAACGTCAGCGGCAGCAGGATCGCCACGCCATTCGGGCCACCCAGACCGGGCAGCACGCCGACGACAATTCCGAGCAGCACGCCAACCCCCATGAAGAGGATATTGTGCCAGGAGAGGGCGAGCTCGAAGCCTGCGAAGAGCGAAGAAAGATCGGCCATCCTTGGACCTCAATAACCGAGGAACGCTTCAAGCGGCCCTTTTGGGAGGGAGACGAGGAACTGGATTTCGAACACCCAGAAGCAGATGACCGGAACCAGGATGGCCGTCGCCAGAATGGAGAAGACATTCCGCGATCCGGCGACCAGCATGAAGCAGACGATGAACAGCGCCGACGAGACGTAGATCCCGATCGGCTTGATCAGGGCGACGTAGACGAGCAATGGCAGGAAGACGCGAGCAACCAGGGACAATTGCACCCAGGTCACAAAGATTTCAGGTGGGCGCCGAAACGCATCCACCAGGATGAAGGCGGAGCTGGCGAGGAAAATCCAGCCCACGCGGGCGGGAAAATAGCCGTTCTCCGGGCCCATATCCCACCCTGCCCCGCGACCATAGGAGTCAAAAAGCACGAGAACGGCGATGGCGATCAGGATTGCGGCGACCACATATTCCGCGGCGCGACGGGAAATTCCGCGCTCGTCCGCCGGGGCCGCGGACTCGAGGTCCGTGGGCCCCTGGTTGGAGACGGTCTCCTCGGGAATACTAGGCATGGATGTCTCCTAAGATGATCGCGCCCAAGGGTTCCGGCGAACGCGAAGAGCGGACCGCACCGCGTCCTTCGATCGGCCGGCGCGGGCCGATCGCCGCCCCGTGGCGCCATCTGGTGCCCTCTTGGCGTCCCGCCTCGGCGCTCCGCATCAGTTGGCGATGCGGAATCCGGCCTTCGCCACCAAATCCTGATGCTTCTGATCGTCCGCCTTCAGGAACTCCAGGAACGCGGCACCCGTGCGGAAGTCCGGCACCAATGCATTCTGGGTGACGTAATCCTTCCACTCCTGACTTTCGGATACCTTCTTGAACATGTCGACATAGAAGGCGACCTGCTCGGGTGTCACATCCTTCGGCAGGAAGATGCCCCGCAGCATCTGGTAGGTGACATTCAATCCCAATTGAGGACAGGTGGGGATATCCGCCCACGACATGGTGGCGGTCACTTTGGCTTCATAGGGCAGGCGCGTCGACGAGAAGACGCAAAGCGGCCGGGTGAGACCGCCCCGCCAGTTCGCGACATCCTCGGAGGGATTGTTGAAATTGGCTTCGATATGTCCGCCCGCAAGCTGCGTGGATGCGGCACCACCGCCCGCATAGGGGATGTAATTGAGCTTGATGCCGGCGGCCTGCTCCATGGCGATCGCCAGCAGATGGTCCTCGCGCTTCGAGCCGGCGCCGCCCACCTTCAGGGCAGGCTTCGCATCCTTTGCCGCTGCGATGAAGTCAGCGGGGGTCTTGTAGGGGGACTTTTCACCCACCCACAACAGGAAGGCATCCTGCGCCATCAAGGCCACCGGCGTGAAGTCGCGCCAACTGACTTGCAGCTTCGTCGTGAGTGGAATGAGATAAATGCCGGACCAGCCCGCCATCAGCTTGTAGGCGTCGCCGGAGGATCCTTGCAGCTCAAGCATCGCTTCGCCGCCCGCCGCTGCGGGCTTGTTGACGACGACGACCGGCTGCGAGGTCAGGGCATGCTTTTGAATAATGCCCTGGATCACGCGCACCATCTGGTCGGATGCGCCGCCGGCGGCGAAGGGCACCAGGAACTCGACGGGCTTGGTCGGCTCCCAGGCGGAAGCTGCGCTGGCAGTGGCAAGCGACAGAGCCGCAGCAATCAACAATTGCGTCTTCAAGATCGATCCTCCCACGCGCTCTGGATGGCGCTTTTGGCAAGTTTATAGCCAGGAATGCTTTTGAATGCAATTTAT
>NCCO01000100.1 GCA_002279705.1 Allobosea sp. 12-68-7 | reverse complement strand
ACCCGAACTCGCGGCCGGCCGGAGCCTGTCGTCCGCAGATTGCGGCCATTGCAGGCTGTCGCCAAATGGTCGTCAGGCTCGCCTATGCCAACGCATTTCGGCAGCACCACCCGTCGACCCCGATCCTGCGCGCGGGCCGCTGCAATCCTTGGCGAGGCCTGCGCCACTGTTTGACGCTGGCCGTCGCGTTGTGGGAGCAGGCTGGTGGTTTCGGCGGGAGGCGATGCGCGATGAGCGGGGTTCTGGTTGCGCGCGATGCCGCCGCCTTCTTCCATCAGGATGGCTCCAGCCCCTGCATCTCGGCCCTGCACGCGGTCGCGGGCGCCTGGCTGGAGGATGACACGGGCCGCCGCCTGCTCGACCTGCACGGCAACACCGCCCACCATATCGGCCATGCCCACCCCGAACTGATCGCCGCGCTGAAGGACCAGCTCGACACGCTGCCCTTCTCGCCACGGCGCTTCACCAACGCGCCGGCTGTCGCGCTGGCGGAGAGCCTCCTGTCGAAATGGCCGGGGGCGCCGGCCCGGGTTCTGTTCGCCACAGGCGGCTCGGATGCGATCGAGATCGCCCTCAAGCTCGCCCGCGTCGCGACCGGCAAGCCCGAGACGATCTCGATCGAAGGCTCCTATCACGGGCATGGCTTCGGCGCGTTCGGCCTGTCGCGCGGCGCGCCCGACGCGAGGCTGGGCCCTTTCCTGCCCGGTCGCCACCATGTCACGCCCTATTGGCATCCCGACAACGGCGCCCTGCGGATGGTCGCGGATGTCCGGCGGGCGCTGGAGTCGTCATCCCGGATCGGTGCCCTGATCGCCGAGCCGATCCGATCGAACTGCCACGTGCCGCCACCCTGGCTCTGGCCGCAGATCCGGCAGCTCTGCGATGCGCATGGCGTCCTGCTGATCTTCGACGAGATTCCCTCGGGCCTCGGCAAGACCGGCCGCTTCTTCGCCTTCGAGCATGTCGGCGCGACGCCCGACGCCGTGGTGCTCGGCAAGGCCCTCGGCGGCGGCATCCTGCCGATCGCCGCGGTGATCGCCGACGCGCGCCTCAACCTGGCGCCCGAGCTTTCACTCGGCCACTACACCCATGAGAAGAACCCGATGACGACGCGGGCGGCGCTGACGACGATCGGGATCATCGAGCGCCAGCAGCTGGTCGCACGTGCCGCGCGGCTGGAGGAGGAGATCCGGACGCGGGTCGCCCGTCTGCGGGAGCATGCCCCGCTGATCGACCATGTCCGCGGCAAGGGCGTGCTGCTGGTGATCGGGCTCGATCCCGACCGCGTCGAGGCCGCGCGATGGCCGATCGCCGCGATCATCGATCGTCTGCGCGATCATGGTCTGTCGACGACAGCCAAGGATCGGTCGAGCTTCGGCTTTTCGCCGCCCATGACCATCACCGATGCTGAACTCGATTGGGCCTTCTGCCGCCTTCGGGAGGCGTTGCAGACGATGTCGGGCGCGTGACAACCGTCTCACCGGTGCGCCGCTGCGGCGGACCCATCCCAGAGGTGCCGATCGCCGCTGACGGGTTCCAGGCGCTGCGTTCGCTTCCCGGCGCTGCGTTCGGCTCAGGCGGCCGTGGAGCCCGTCCGGGCTGGCTCAGCCTGAGTTTCCGGCGCGGTGCAGTGGGTCGAGTGCCGCGCCCGACGCGCGGTGACGGTCGAAGCGAAGTCGACAGGCGTCGCCCTGCGTTTGGCGGCAAATCGTTCAGCGCGAGATGCACGCGGCCCGCCACAGACTACTCTCGAAGCCAAAAACGCGGGATTCGGGGCACGTGAATGGAGCAACATCGACCCGGAACGCATCATGGGCCGACGCCCATGTCTCCCAACATATCGATGGGTATGGCGCGGGCGACGGGGCTCGAACCCGCGACCTCCGGCGTGACAGGCCGGCACTCTAACCAACTGAGCTACGCCCGCGCAGGGCCGCCGAAGCGCTGCGGCCGTCGACGAGGTGTGGATTATGGCGACGGGCCCGAAGTGTCAAGCGCGGGTGCCCGGCAAAATGAAGATGTCCCGGACGCATGGCGGAACCGCCCGCTCCCGAGCCGCATGACAGGGGCACTGGGCGCTTGATGGCGAGGCCGGCAGGGCTTACATCCGACGACGCGGGCGGTTAGCTCAGTCGGTAGAGCATCTCGTTTACACCGAGAGGGTCGGCGGTTCGAGCCCGTCACCGCCCACCAGTCGGCGCCTTCACGCCGTGGCGATCTCGCGCGAGAGCGAATCGACGTGCCGGTCGAGTTGCTGGACCGCCGCCGCCACCCGCGACGAGGCCTCGTCCAGCGCCTGCACGCTGCCACCGGCCGCCGCCGTCTCGCCGCGAACCCGGTCGAGCGCCGCGACCATGGCGCGGGCTTCTTCGAACACCGTGCGCATGTGGCGCTCGATATCGGTGGAGACGGAGACGTCGTCGCGCAACCGCTGAGCGAGGTCGCGCGCGGTCGCCCCGTCGCCGACGAGCCCGCTCGTCATCTCGGTGATCTGCGCCGCGACCTCACCCGAAGCCTGCTGGATCTTGCAGATCCGGTCGGCGATGTCCTGTGTCGCGACACCCGTGCGCTCGGCCAGCGCCTTCACCTCGCCGGCGACGACGGCGAAGCCGCGCCCGGCCGGACCGGCGCGGGCGGCCTCGATCGTGGCGTTGAGGGCCAGCAGATTGACCTGTTCGGCGATGTCGCGGATGACGCCGACGACATCGCCCACGCGGGTCGCTTCGGTGGCGAGGCGGCGTGTCCTGTCCTCGGCGTCGCGCGAGCGCCTGACGGCCTGCTCGGCATGGTGTCCGACGAGGTCGAGATGCGCCTCCACGGCGTGGACGGCCGTCCCGATGGCCTCGCTCAACGCGATCACGGCCCGCCCCGCCTCATCGAGGCGGATGGCATGGGTCTGTGCCTGGAGCACCAGGTCAGAGCTGACGGCGGACAGGGCCGCGACCTCGCTCACCGCGCCCCGGATCGCGTCCGAGGACGAGGCGGCTTCGGCCCGCAGGCGGTGCAGGTCCTCCCCCAGCCCGGCACTGAAGCGATGCAGCCGGCCGGCCCGCTCGAGCCGCTGGCGGGCCTCCTCATCGGCCACCTGCTGCGCGGCGAGCGCGGCGCGCCGTTCCAGCTTCAACATCTGCAGCGCGCGTGCGAAGATGCCGAGTTCGTCGCGCCGGGCAACATAGGGAATCGTGACATGGCCGCGGTCATGGGCGAGCTGCCCGATTGTCGCGGTCAGGTCGCGCAGCGGACGGACCACGCGCAGCGCCACGAGGATGAAGGTCAGCAGCAGGATCGCGGCTGCCAACAGCCCGCCCTGCGTCAGCCGCCAGCCGATCTCGCGGGCCTCCTTGGTGACGGTCGCGAGCGACTGCCGGATCTCGATGAGGCCCCGCACATCACCGACCTTCCACAGGCGGATCGGCGAATCGGGATGGCTGTTGTGACATGCGACGCAGCTCTGCGTCATGCGGTCGGCGACCGCGACACGCAGCACGGCGTCGGGCCCACTGCCCTCGATGACGCTGAAGGAGGGAGTCTGATCCTGGTTCAGCGCCTTCCAAGCGGCCGTCTGGAAGGCATCGAGATCCTCGCGCCGCTGCCGCTGCGGCCAGGGGAAAGGGCTGACCAGTCTGATCTGGTCGCCGCCGGCGGCGAGACGCGCCGTATAGTCGAGGAGAAAGGTCGTGGGGACGGGAATGGCGTGCGGATCGGAGGCGTAGCTGGACGTGGCCGTAACATCGCCCTTGGGCGTCAGGCGCGAGACCACGGCTTCCGAGTAGAAGGCCCTCAGGGCGACCAGCCTGTTGGCGCCGGCGACCGCGCGCTCGCGGGCCGCACGAACCTCGATCGCGACGATCGACCCGGGCAGATAAGCGGCAAGCGCCACCACCAACAGGGCGATGGCAGCGACCCCCGGCAGAATGATCGACCAGATCAGGGATCGCGGCGCGAAAAAACCCGATACGGCACCGCCACGGCCCATGGCCTCGCCCTGCACCACCGCCGAATCAACCATCGCTCGTCACGAACCACCCTGAACCGGCGGCATCATGCGCAGGCGCGGTTAACGCATTACCAAAGGAAAGGCCGCCGGTTGCCCGGCGGCCTCGGTGGTTCCGTTCAGATGCTTCAGTGCGCGACCACGCCGGTCGCGTCGTCGTCCGAGACCTTGGGAAGCGCCTTGAGATCCTCCTCCCAGACGATCGGCACGGGCTGCCGCGTCAGGGCGTGCTGGAGAACCTGCTCCATCCGCGAAACCGGAACGATCTCCATTCCCTCCTTCACGGACTTCGGCAGATCGACCAGATCCTTGGCGTTGTCCTCGGGGATCAGCACCTTCTTGATACCGCCCCGCAGCGCGGCCAGGAGCTTCTCCTTGAGACCGCCGATCGGCAGCACCCTGCCCCGCAGCGTGACCTCGCCAGTCATGGCGACGTCGCGATTGGTCGGAATGCCGGTCAGGATCGAGACGATCGAGGTCGCCATCGCGATGCCGGCCGAGGGACCGTCCTTCGGGGTCGCCCCCTCGGGCACGTGGACGTGGATATCGCGACGGTCGAACAGCGGCGGCTCGATGCCGAAATCGACGGCGCGCGAGCGGACATAGGACGCCGCCGCCGAGATCGATTCCTTCATCACCTCCTTGAGGTTGCCGGTGACGGTCATCTTGCCCTTGCCGGGCATCATGACGCCTTCGATCGTCAGCAACTCGCCGCCGACCTCGGTCCAGGCCAGGCCGGTGACGACGCCGACCTGATCCTCCGTCTCGGCCATGCCGTAGCGATAGCGCGGCGGGCCGAGATACTCCTCCAACAGTTCGCCGGTGACGGTGACCTTCTTCTTCTTGGTCAGCACGATGTCCTTCACCGCCTTGCGGACGGTGTTGGAGAGCTCGCGCTCGAGGTTGCGGACGCCGGCTTCCCGCGTATAGCGGCGCACCAGCGTCTGCAGCGCATCGTCCTCGATCGACCACTCCTTCGATGCCAGCCCGTGCTTCTTGATCGCGTTGGGGATCAGATGGCGGCGGGCGATCTCGGTCTTCTCATCCTCGGTGTAGCCGGCGATGCGGATCACCTCCATGCGGTCCAGCAGGGCCGGTGGAATGTTCAGCGTGTTCGCCGTGGTCACGAACATGACATTCGAGAGATCGTAGTCGACCTCCAGATAATGGTCGTTGAAGGTGCCGTTCTGCTCGGGATCGAGCACTTCGAGCAGGGCCGCCGACGGGTCACCGCGGAAGTCCTGGCCCATCTTGTCGATCTCGTCGAGCAGGATGAGCGGATTGGCCGTCTTGGCCTTCTTCATCGACTGGATGATCTTGCCGGGCATCGAGCCGATATAGGTGCGCCGGTGGCCGCGGATCTCGGCCTCGTCACGGACGCCGCCGAGCGACATGCGAACGAATTCGCGCCCCGTCGCCTTGGCGATCGACTTGCCGAGCGAGGTCTTGCCGACGCCCGGAGGGCCGACGAGGCACAGGATCGGGCCGGCGAGCCGGTTGGCGCGCTGCTGCACCGCGAGGTACTCGACGATGCGGTCCTTCACCTTGTCGAGCCCGAAGTGATCGTCATCCAGCACCGCCTGGGCGGCCGGAAGGTCCTTCTTGATCTTCGACTTCTTGCCCCAGGGGATGCCGAGCATCCAGTCGAGATAGTTGCGCACGACCGTCGCCTCGGCCGACATCGGCGACATCTGGCGCAGCTTCTTCATCTCCGCGATGGCCTTGTCGCGGGCCTCCTTGGAAAGCTTGGTGCGGGCGATGCGCTCCTCCAGCTCGGCCAGCTCGTCGCGGCCTTCCTCGCCGTCGCCGAGCTCCTTCTGGATCGCCTTCATCTGCTCGTTGAGGTAGTACTCGCGCTGGGTCTTCTCCATCTGGCGCTTGACGCGCGAGCGGATGCGCTTTTCGACCTGGAGCACGGACATCTCGCTCTCCATCAGCGAGAGCACCTTCTCCAGGCGATGCGCGACCTGGGTGATTTCCAGCACGGCCTGGCGGTCGGCGATCTTCACCGCCAGATGCGAGGCCACGGTATCGGCGAGCTTGGAGGGTTCGTCGATCTGGGATACGGCCGCCACGATCTCGGGCGAGATCTTCTTGTTGAGCTTCACATAGCTCTCGAACTCGCTGATGACCGAACGGCCGAGCGCCTCGACCTCGACCTTCTTGCCCTCCTCCTCGGCGAGGCTCACGGCCTCAGCCTGGTAGAAAGCCTCGTCGGCGACATAAGCCGTCGCCTTCGCGCGGCCGACGCCCTCGACCAGCACCTTGACGGTGGAGTCGGGCAGCTTGAGCAGCTGCAGCACGCGGGCGAGCGTGCCGATCTCGTAGATGTCCTTGGTCTCCGGGTCATCGTCGCCGGCGTTCTTCTGGGTGGCGAGCAGGATCAGCCCATCGGTCTTGACGACCTCTTCGAGCGCACGGATCGACTTCTCGCGGCCGACGAAGAGCGGCACGATCATATGGGGGAACACGACGATGTCGCGCAGGGGAAGAACCGGATAGGTGCCGGTCTCGCCGGGCACGAAAGGAGCGCGGGGCGCCGAGCCAGTCATGACTTTTCCTTTGTGGTTGCGCCCGACGTCCCCCCGCAATGGGCGTAGGCGCCGGACGTAAGCGGGTGTGGTGACCATTCACCGCGTCCGCCCCCGCGCATCGCACCCTCGACAGGCATGCGACTCTCGCGAGTGGGATCAAAGTGGAGACTTCCGCGCCGGCTTTCAAGCGATCCGGCGACAGTTGGCCCCAGAAGTTTGCACTGCGTCAATGGGCCCGTGACCAGACGCAGATCTGTTTTCGCAGACCTGAGGCAAGGCCCCGTCGGAGCAGCCTAAAGCATACGCCCGAACGGCCGAAGCAGATCTCTGGTCCGATACGCAAAACGCGCGCCAGACAGCGCGCGTTCGACGTCAGCAGAGCTAGCGAAGCAGGATCGTAGCTTCGTTCGCCGCTGGGGCAATACCTGCCCCGGGCCGTCGACCGCGACATCAGGCCGAGGCGGACTTCGCCTCTTCCTCGCGCTCCGAGTAGATGAACAGCGGCCGGGACTTGGATTCCACCGCCTCCGGGCCGATCACGACCTGCTCGACGCCTTCGAGGCTTCTTCGAGGCCCGGCAGCTCGTACATCGTCTCGAGCAGGATGCCCTCCATGATGGAGCGCAGGCCGCGCGCGCCGGTCTTGCGCTCGATCGCCTTGCGGGCGATCAGGCTGACCGCCTCGTCGGTGAAGGTCAGCTCGGTGTCCTCCATCTCGAACAGGCGCTGATACTGCTTGACCAGCGCGTTCTTCGGCTCGGTCAGGATGGTCTTCAGCGCAGCCTCGTCGAGATCCTCCAGCGTCGCCAGGACCGGCAGGCGGCCGACGAATTCCGGGATCAGGCCGAACTTCAGCAGATCCTCCGGCTCGACCTCGCGGAAGATCGCGCCGGTGCGGCGCTCGTCGGGGCCCTTCACGGTCGCGCCGAAGCCGATCGAGGTGCCCTTGCCGCGCCCGGCGATGATCTTGTCGAGACCGGCGAAGGCGCCACCGCAGATGAAGAGGATGTTGGTGGTGTCGACCTGCAGGAACTCCTGCTGCGGATGCTTGCGCCCGCCCTGCGGCGGCACGGATGCGACGGTGCCCTCCATGATCTTGAGCAGGGCCTGCTGCACGCCCTCGCCCGAGACGTCGCGGGTGATCGACGGGTTGTCGGACTTGCGGCTGATCTTGTCGATCTCGTCGATGTAGACGATGCCGCGCTGCGCCCGCTCGACATTGTAGTCGGAGGCCTGGAGCAGCTTGAGGATGATGTTCTCGACGTCCTCGCCGACATAGCCGGCTTCGGTCAGCGTCGTCGCGTCGGCCATGGTGAAGGGCACGTCGAGGATGCGCGCCAGCGTCTGCGCCAGCAGCGTCTTGCCCGAGCCCGTCGGTCCGATCAGCAGGATGTTGGACTTCGCGAGCTCGACGTCGTTGTGCTTGGTCGCGTGCGACAGCCGCTTGTAATGGTTGTGGACGGCGACCGAGAGCACCTTCTTGGCGTGCTCCTGGCCGATGACGTAGTCGTCCAGGACCTTGCGGATCTCCTTGGGCGTCGGCACCCCGTCCTTGGATTTGACCAGCGCGGATTTCGATTCCTCGCGGATGATGTCCATGCACAGCTCGACGCATTCGTCGCAGATGAACACGGTCGGTCCTGCAATGAGCTTGCGAACCTCGTGCTGGCTCTTGCCGCAGAAGGAGCAGTAGAGCGTGCTCTTGGAATCGCCGCCGCTGACCTTACTCATCGTCCATCTCCATTCTCGGAGCCGGAGACCACATCAGCCCAAAGCGGATGCAACCGTCGTCTCTTCGTCATCATAGGCGTTCAGTTCACGATCATCAGGTTAACGGCTCGTTCCGAAACGCCTGAAATCGCGGCCGATCCACAATCGGATCAGGCTGAAACACCTGCGGGATCACCCCGCGTCCATTCGATTCCCCATGCAAACACGGGGCCGACCACCTTGCAATATGGGGCCGGATGGCGGGCGAGCCAACCCACAGGCGGCGCGCCCGCTGGTCGCAGCCGCCTCAGGCCGCGTCCTCCGGGCGCTTGTCGATGACCTTGTCGATCAGACCGAACTCGCGGGCCGCCTCGGCGGTCATGAAGTTGTCGCGCTCCAGCGCCGCCTCGATCTCGGCATAGCTGCGGCCGGTGTGGGTGACGTAGATCTCGTTCAGCCGGCGCTTCAGGCTCTCGACCTCGCGGGCGTGAATCAGGATATCCGTCACCTGGCCCTGATAGCCGCCGGAGGGCTGGTGCACCATGATGCGCGCGTTCGGCAGGGCGAAGCGCATGTCCTTGGCCCCGGCGGTCAGCAGCAGCGAGCCCATCGAAGCGGCCTGGCCGACGCAGAGCGTCGTCACCGGGCAGCGGATGAACTGCATCGTGTCGTAGATCGACAGGCCCGAGGTGACCACGCCACCGGGCGAGTTGATGTAGAAGGAGATCTCCTTCTTGGGGTTCTCGGCTTCGAGGAACAGCAGCTGCGCCACGATCAGCGACGCCGAATAATCCTCGACCGGACCGGTCAGGAAGATGATGCGCTCACGCAGCAGACGCGAATAGATGTCGAAGGCGCGTTCGCCACGGCTCGATTGCTCGACCACCATCGGGACGAGATTGTTGTAGGTCTCGATCGGATCGCGCAGCATGAAACTGTCCTTGGGTGCAGAGCCGGGGGCGGGAGCCGGAAACCGGCGGTCGTTCGAATCGGATGTCCTGAGAGGCTACCCACATAAGCACGGCAAAGGCGGCTGAAAAGAGAAGCGCCGCCCGGCATGAGCCGAGCGGCGCCACGGTCTCTGGTTAAGGTTTCCGCCGTGTTCAGGCGGAAGCGTCGTCACCCGCGGCATCCTCGGCCTTCTTAGCCTTCTTGGCCCCGGCCTTCTTCGGCTCGGCCTCCGCCGATCCCTCGGCGTCATCGTCGGCGTAGAGCGCCTCGCGGGACACGGCCTGATCCTCGACCTTGATCTGGCCGAGCAGGTGGTCGACGACCTTCTCCTCGAAGATCGGGGCGCGGATCTCGGCGAGGGCCTGGGGGTTCTTGCGATAAAACTCCCAGACCTGCTTCTCCTGGCCGGGGAACTGGCGGGCGCGCTCGACCAGCGCCTGGGTGACCTCGTCATCGGAGATCTGGACCTTGGCCTGCTCGCCGATCTCGGCCAGCACGAGGCCGAGACGCACGCGGCGTTCGGCGATCTTGCGGTAGTCGCCCCGCGCGGCGTCCTCGGTGGTGCCCTCGTCCTCGAAGGACTTCTTGGCGTCCTTCATGTCGGCCTCGACCTGGCTCCAGACGCTGGCGAACTCCTGCTCGACCAGGGTCGGCGGCAGCTCGAAGGTGTATTTCGTGTCGAGCGCGTCGAGCAGGCTCTTCTTGAGCTTGCGGCGCGACTGGGTGGCGAAATCGCGACCGATCTGCTCACGGATCGCCTTCTTCAGCGCGTCGAGCGACTCCAGCCCGAAGGCCTTGGCCAGTTCGTCGTCGATCGTGACCGGCTCGGGGGCCTGGACCTCGGTCACGGTGACCTCGAACTCGGCCGGCTTACCGGCGAGATGCTCGGCGGTGTAGTTCTCGGGGAAGGTGACCTTGACGGTCCGGGTCTCGCCGGCGACCGCGCCCTCGAGCTGCTCCTCGAAGCCGGGGATGAACTGACCGGCGCCGACGTCCAGCGCGATGCCCTCGCCCGTGCCGCCGTCGAAGGGCTTGCCCTCGAGCGTGCCGACGAACGAGATCATCAGGCGGTCGCCCTTCTCGGCCTTGGCCTTCTCGCCCTTGTTGGAGAAGCTGCGGTTCGAGCCGGCCATCCGCTCCAGGGCGGCGTCGACATCGGCGTCGGGAACCTCGGCGACCGGCTTGACCAGCGCCACGTCCGACAGGTCGGCGAGCTCGATCTTGGGGAGGACCTCGAGGGCGACGGTGAAGGCGAGATCGCCCTTGGCCTCCATCGCGGCCTCGATCTCGTCCTTGTTCTCGGGGAACTTGATCTGCGGCTCGAAGGCGAGCTTCAGGCCGTGATCGGCGACGATCTTCTGGTTGGCCTCGTTGACCGCGTTCTGCACGACATCGGCCATAACCGAGCGGCCATAGAGCCGGCGCAGATGGCCAACCGGGACCTTGCCGGGGCGAAAGCCGTTGATCTTCGCCTTGCCCTGAAGACCCTGGAGGCCGTCATCGAGCCGCGTCTTGAGGTCGGCGGCGTTCAGCACCACCTGAAATTCGCGCTTGAGGCCCTGCGAGAGGGTTTCGGTCACGTTCATCGTTTTCGATCCGCCAACAGCTCGTTACTTCAATGTCCAAAGCGCGACGCCGGGAGACCGCCGCCGCGCTCACGAAAACCATTCGATGGTGCGGGCGGAGGGACTCGAACCCCCACGACTTTCGCCGCTGGTACCTAAAACCAGTGCGTCTACCAGTTCCGCCACGCCCGCCGGCCCGATGGCGCCAGCACGCGGGAAAGCGCAGCGCGGCCATCATTGGGCGCCGGTGCTATACGCATTTCAGGCGGCCCATGCAGCAAAAAAATGACGGTTCTGCAAAAGAGGCCGGACGGCCGTCCTCTCACGCGATCGCAAGGATGCAGCCTCTCGCCTTCGGTCCCGCCGCCGATTATGCCGGTGATCATGACCGACGCGACCGACAGCCCCGCCCCGCCGACCCGCCGCACCGCGCTCGCGGCGCTGGGAGCCCTCGCCGCCCTGCCCGGCCTTGCTTCGCAGGGCGGGGCCCAGACCACGCCCCCAAGCGCCGCCTCGGCGCCCGCGCCCGTCACCCGGACCGTCTCGGCTGCGCCAGCGCGGCAGAGGCTGCGCCCGGCGCCAGCCGTCGACACCGAACTCTGGGCCTTCGACGGCGCGACACCGGGGCCGGCCCTGCGACTGCAGCAGGGCCGCACGCTGCATCTGCGCCTCGCCAACAAGACCACCGCGCCGCTGGCGCTGCATTGGCATGGCCTGCGTGGCGAGGCGGCGATGGATGGTGTCGGCGGGTTCAGCCAGGCGCCGATCGCGCCGGGCGAGAGCTTCGAGTACCGGCTGACGCCGCCTGATTCCGGAACGATCCTGTATCGGCCGCTGGTCCTGGGCGGCGCGGCAGAACCCGCCGGCCGTGGCCTGAGCGGGCTTCTGGTGGTCGAAGAGAAGGATCCGCCGCCGGTCGATCTCGACCTGCCTGTGCTGGTCACCGACTGGCTGCTGGGCGACGACAACGCGCTTCAGCCCTTCCCGGCCGAAAGCCCCGCGGCCGCTGCCGCGGGGCGGCTGGGAAGCTGGATCACCGTCAACGGCGCCGCGCCGCCGCAGCGCGTGCCGGTCGCGCCGGGGGCGCGGGTGCGCCTGCGGCTCGCCAATGCCTGCAATGCCCGGATCATGCGGCTGCGCTTCGACGGCATCAAGGCCGTGGTCATCGCGGTCGACGGGCAGCCGACCGAATCCTTCGAGCCCGTGCGTTCGCAACTGCCCTTCGCCCCGGGGACCCGCTACGACCTCCTGGTCGACATGCCGACGGAGGCCGGGGCGACCGCGATCGTGACGGCGCTGGTCGGCTCGGGGGTGCCGCTGGTTCGGCTCGTCACCGAGGGCGCCGCCCGGCCGGCCTCGACCGCGCCGATGGCGCTCAAGGCCAACCCGACGCTGCCGGCGGCGGTGCGCCTGCAGGATGCGGTGCGGCCGCAGATCGTGATCGAGGGCGGCGCGAAACTCGCGGCGGATTTGAAGCTCGACATGGCGGGGCTCGATCCGGCCCGACCCTGGCGCCTCAATGGCGGGGTGGGCGACGCTTCGGGCAAGCCGCTGTTCAGCGTTCGGCGCGGCACGCCGATCGTGCTCGCGATCGACAACCGGACCGCCTTCCTGCAGCCGCTGCATGTCCACGGCCACTGCTTCCGCCTGCTCCACCCGCTCGACGATGGCTGGGAGCCCTATTTCCTCGACACGGTGCAGATCCCCGACGGCAAGCGCCTGCACATCGCCTTCATCGCCGAGAATCCGGGGCGCTGGCTGATCTCTTCGACGGTTCTGGAACGCTTCGACCGCGGCCTTTGGACCTGGTTCGAGGTGACCTGATGGCCGAGAGCCACCAGCGCCGGGGAATGCGGTGGCTGCTGGCGGCGTTCTATCTCGCGGCCGGCCTGCTGCATCTCGCCCGCCCGGAGGGTTTCCTGCCGATCGTGCCGGATTGGGTGCCGGCGCCTCTGGCGGTCGTGATCGCCACCGGCGTCGCGGAGATCGCCGGCGCCGTCGGGCTGATGATCCCGCGCCTGCGCCCGGCCGCGGCAATCGGGCTCGCGCTCTACGCCGCCTGCGTCTTCCCGGCCAACATCAAGCACGCGCTGGAAGGCCTTGCCGTCACAGGCCTTCCCTCGAGCTGGTGGTATCATGCGCCGCGGCTGGCGCTGCAGCCTGTGCTGATCTGGTGGGCGCTGCAGGCCGGCGGCGTGATCCGCTGGCCGTTCCGGCGCCCCTGACGCTCCCCACCGGCCTCAGGCCAGCGCGAGCCGCGTCAGCACATCCGCGACGATCGCGTCCTTCGAGGCTTCGACCGAGACGACGAGGGGCCGCTCGTCCTCCCCCGGCTCCTCCAGCGTGGCGAACTGGCTGTCGAGCAGCGCCGTCGGCATGAAGTGATGCTGCCGCTGCGCCATGCGCTGCCCGATCAGCTCGCGCGAGCCCCTGAGATAGACCAGCGCGACATCCGCCCGGTCGCCGACGATGACACGGCGATAGGCCCGCTTCAGCGCCGAGCAGGTGACGATGCCGTGGCCGCCCGAGGCGCGCAGATCGTCGATCCAGGCGGCGATCGCGGCGAGCCAGGGCTTGCGGTCCTCGTCGGTCAGCGGCGTTCCGCCGGCCATCTTGGCGACGTTCTCCGGCGGGTGGAACGAGTCGGCGTCGCGGAAGGGCCAGCCGAGCTGGCCGGCGAGGCGCTCGCCCAGCGAGGTCTTGCCCGAGCTGGCGACGCCCATGACGACGATGACGGCCGGCCCGACGGCCGTGTTCGAGGCATCCATCCGGCGTCAGCCCTGCTTCGTCTTCGTTGCAGATTTGGGTTCGACATGGCCGCCGAAGCCGGCGCGCATCGCCGAGAGCACCTTCTCGCCGAAGGTGTGGTCGACGCGCGAGCGGAAGCGCGCGAACAGCGCCGAGGTCAGCACTTCCGCCGGCGTCGCGGTCTCGACGGCGGCATCGACCGTCCAGCGCCCCTCGCCCGAATCCGAGACATTGCCGGAATAGGCGGAGAGGTCCTCGTCGGCGGCCAGGGCCTCGGCCGTCAGGTCGAGCAGCCAGGAGGTCACGACAGAGCCGCGGCGCCAGACCTCGGCGATCTCGGCGGTGTCGAACGCGAAGCCGTATTCAGGCGGCAGGCCCTCCTTGGCGGAGGCGTTGCGCAGCAGGTCGAAGCCCTCGGCGAAGGCCTGCATCATGCCGTATTCGATGCCGTTGTGGACCATCTTGACGAAGTGGCCGGCGCCGACCGGGCCGCAATGGAGATAGCCCTCCTCGCTCGTCGGGTTGCGGCCGTCGCGATGCTTCGTCGGCTCGATCTCGCCCTTGCCGGGCGCGAGCGTCGCGAAGATCGGCTCCAGCCGGTCGAAGGCCTCCTTGGCGCCGCCGATCATCAGGCAGTAGCCGCGGTCGAGGCCGTGCACGCCGCCCGACGTGCCGACGTCCATGTAGTGCAGGCCCCTGGCCGCCAGCTCGCGCCCGCGGCGGACATCGTCCTTCCAGAAGGCGTTGCCGCCGTCGATCAGCGTGTCGCCGGGCGAGAGCAGGCCGGCCAGTTCTGCCAACGTCGCCTCGGTGATCGTGCCGGCCGGCAGCATCACCCAGATCGCGCGGGGCGCCGGGAGCTTGGCGACCATGTCGGCGAGATCGGCCGCGACGACCGCGCCATCCGTCGCCAGCGCCGCGCCGGGCTTGGGATCGCGGTCATAGACGACGCAGTCGTGGCCCGCGCGCATCAGCCGGCGCACGATGTTGCCACCCATCCGGCCGAGGCCGACCATTCCCAGCTGCATCGCGCGAACTCCCATCGGGCCGGCGAGAGACTAAGCCGGCTGTCGGCGGGTTCTTGCATCCTCCGCCCCCCGCCGACAAGCCGGGACACCTGGCCGTCCCCGGCCCTGTCGCCGCGGTCGGGGGACCACCAGCGCCGCCATCTGCCACAGGCGCATCCAGCGCCTCTTCGCCGAGGGTTACGTCACGGGGGTGCGGGCGCAGGTCTCGTCGGAAAAGGTCGAGATGGGCACGCCCGCCTTCGTCGGCGTGGTGCTCGACAGATCGACGCCCGAGAGCTTCGGCGCTTTCGAGGCGGCGATCCGGGCGATGCCGGTCGTGCTCGATTGCCATCGCGTCGCCGGCGATTTCGACGACATCCTGAAGATCCGCGGGCGCGACATGGCGGATTTCAACAAGCTCCACGGGGATACGCGGATCGCGCGCCCCGGCGTGCGGCAGACCCGGACCTTCTTCGTGATGAAGGAGGTCGTCGGCAACGCGCCGCTGGCGTTCTGAGCGCCGCATCCGCCGCCGCCCGAGGCGGCGGGGCGAGCGGTGTCGTCAGGCCGACTGGCCGGGCACCTGCTCGTCGCGCTCGTAGACGAAGTTGGCGCGGCCGACGAGCAGCGTGTCGACGGCGCCGATTCGATCGATGTCCTTGCCGGCATAGGGCAGCGAGCGCAGCACATAGCGAAACGCATTGAGGCGCGCCCGCTTCTTGTCGTCGGATTTCACCACCGTCCAGGGCGAATCGGCCGTATCGGTGGCGAAGAACATCGCCTCCTTGGCCGCCGTGTAATCGTCCCATTTGTCGAGGCTGGCGAGATCGACGGGTGAGAGCTTCCATTGCTTCAGCGGGTGAGCCTCGCGCTCCTTGAAGCGCCGATGCTGCTCGTCGCGGCTAACCGAGAACCAGAACTTGATCAGGTGGATGCCGCTGCGCACGAGGTTGCGCTCGAACTCCGGCGCCTGGCGCAGGAACTCGCGGTATTCGGAATCGGAGCAGAAGCCCATGACGCGCTCGACGCCGGCTCGGTTGTACCAGCTGCGGTCGAACAGGACGATTTCGCCGGTCGTCGGGAGATGCTGGACATAGCGCTGGAAATACCACTGGCCGCGCTCGACCTCGCTGGGCTTCTCCAGCGCGACCACCCGGGCGCCGCGCGGGTTGAGATGCTCCATGAAGCGCTTGATGGCACCGCCCTTGCCGGCCGCATCGCGGCCCTCGAACAGGATGACGACGCGCTGGCGCGACTCCTTCACCCAGGTCTGCAGCTTGAGAAGTTCGGACTGGAGCCTGAACTTGTCGCGCTCATAGTCCTTGCGCAGCATCTTGTAGCGATAGGGATAGGCACCCTGGCGCCAATCGCCCGACAATTCGTCGCTGGTTTCGCGCGGCTTCCCCGGCGCCTTCGGCAGGCCGAGCGCGCTGCGCATCCGGCGAGCGTCGTCGGGCGCAGCGCCGGCGAGGATCGCATCGATCCCCTCTGCCGCGTCGGCCTCGCCGGACACCGAAGACATGGCGGCGATCTGCGCTTCCTGAACGGCTTCCGTCCGTTCCGCGGCCAGGCCGGCCTCGATGCCCTCGGCGGTCGTGGCGGGCTCGCCGGATTTCGGCGCTGGGCGGGGCTGCCGACGCACGGCACCGGCTGAGGGCTGTCGACGGGTCGCCACGATCAATCTTCCTCGGAGGGGCCGCAGGCCCGATCCGAGGAGTGTCCCTGCAACCGGCGCAGGGTCGCCATGATCTGGATCAAGCCGCGCCTGCCGGCAGGGCGGTCATCCGAGGCCGGCGCGCTGGCCCTCAGACCTGGATCAGGCGCTGGACCTGGTTGGCGTCGAGGTCCTTCATCGGGCCCGACAGCACGACCTCGCCGCGATCCATCACGAACATCGTGTCGGCGAGGTCGCGTGCGAAGTCGAAATACTGCTCGACCAGCACGATCGCCATGTCGCCCTTGGAGCGCAGATAGTCGATCGCGCGGCCGATATCCTTGATGATGGAGGGCTGGATGCCCTCGGTCGGTTCGTCCAGCACCAGCAGTTTGGGGCGGGTCACCAGCGCCCGCGCAATGGCGAGTTGCTGCTGCTGGCCTCCCGAGAGGTCTCCACCGCGTCGGCCCAGCATGGACTTGAGCACGGGGAACAGGTCGAAGAGTTCGTCTGGGATATAGCGCTCCCGGCGCGGCAGCGGCGCGAAGCCGGTCTCGAGGTTTTCCTTCACGCTGAGCAGCGGGAAGACCTCGCGGCCCTGCGGCACGAAGCCGATGCCGGCCCGCGCGCGATCCTCCGTGCGCAAGGTCGAGATGTCCTCGCCACGAAAGCCGATCTTGCCGGCGCTGATCGCCTGCTGGCCGACAATGGCGCGCATCAGCGTGGTCTTGCCGACGCCGTTGCGGCCCATCACGCAGGTGACCTTGCCGGCCTGCGCCGTGATCGAGACGCGCCGCAGCGCCTGGGCGGCGCCGTAATGCAGGTCGATGGCGTCGACGGTCAGCATGCTCATCGCCCCAAATACACTTCGACGACGCGCTCATTGGCGCTGACCTGGTCGAGCGGCCCCTCGGCCAGCACCGAGCCCTCGTGCAGCACCGTGACCTTCACGCCGAGTTCGCGGATGAAGCCCATGTCGTGCTCGACGACGATGACCGAATGGTCCCTGGCGATCTCCTTGAGCAGGACGGCCGTCTCGGCGGTCTCGCCGTCGGTCATGCCGGCGGCGGGCTCGTCGACGAGCAGGAGCTTGGGGTCCTGCGCCAGCAGCATGCCGATCTCGAGCCACTGCTTCTGGCCATGCGAGAGCGAGCCGGCGAGCCGCTCGCGCGCATCTCCCAGCTTGATGATGCCGAGGATGTCGTCGATGCGCTTCTGCTGCGCGGCCGCCGTCTTCCAGAACAGGGTCCGCGCCACCGTGCGCGGCGCCTTCAGCGCCAGCAGGATGTTGTCCTCGATCGTGTGGAAGTCGAAGACCGTGGGCTTCTGGAACTTGCGGCCGATGCCGAGATTGGCGATCGCCGCCTCGTCGAGCCTCGTCAGGTCGATCGACCCGCCGAACATCACCGTGCCGACATCGGGCTTGGTCTTGCCGGTGATGATGTCCATCATCGTCGTCTTGCCGGCGCCGTTGGGGCCGATGATGGCGCGCATTTCGCCGGGCTCGATCGTCAGCGACAGGCCGCGGATCGCCTTGAAGCCGTCGAAGGAGACGCTGACGCCGTCGAGATAGAGCAGCGACGAGGTCAGCTGGCCAGGGCTGGAGGCGATCATGCGCGTCCCTCCGCCGGAGCCGGTTCGGGAGGCGTGGTCGTGGGAACGGGCCTGCGCCTTTTCTCCCACCAGTCCTGCGCCGTGCCGAGGATGCCCTTGGGCATGAAGATGGTGACGAAGACGAAGAGCGCGCCGAGCGCGAAGAGCCAGTAGGGCGCCATGAAGCCCGAGGTGAAGATCGTCTTGGCGTAGTTGACGACGACGCCGCCGAGCGCCGCGCCGACCAGCGTGCCGCGCCCGCCGACGGCGACCCAGATCACGGTCTCAATCGAGTTGGCGGGGGCGAATTCGCTGGGGTTGATGATGCCGACCTGGGGCACGTAGAGCGCGCCCGCGACGCCCGCCATGCAGGCCGAGACGGTGAAGACGAAGAGCTTGAAGCGGTCGACCCGGTAGCCGAGGAAGCGCGTGCGCGATTCCGCGTCGCGGATCGCGATGACGACCTTGCCGAGCTTCGAGACGACGATGCCGCGGGCGATCAGGAAGCCCGCGATCAGCATGACGCAGGTCATGGAAAACAGAGCGGCGCGAGTCGCTTGCGCCTGGACGTTGAAGCCGAGGATGTCCTTGAAATCGGTCAGGCCGTTGTTGCCGCCGAAGCCCATGTCGTTGCGGAAGAAGGCGAGCAGCAGGGCATAGGTCAGCGCCTGGGTGATGATCGAGAGATAAACGCCGGTGACGCGCGAGCGGAAGGCGAACCAGCCGAAGACGAAGGCGAGCAGCCCCGGCGCGAGCAGCACCATCAGCATGGCGAAGGGGAAGGAGTCGAAGCCGTACCAGTACCAGGGCAGCTCCTTCCAGTTCAGGAAGACCATGAAGTCCGGCAGGATCGGGTTGCCATAGGTGCCGCGCGAGCCGATCTGGCGCATCAGATACATGCCCATCGCATAGCCGCCGAGCGCGAAGAAGGCGCCATGGCCGAGCGAGAGGATGCCGCAATAGCCCCAGACGAGGTCGAGCGAGATCGCCAGCGCGACATGGTCGAGGTCGGGACATGGAAGGGCGAGCCGGCCGGCACGAGCAGGTTCAAAGCCGGGATCAGGATGGCGAGACCGGCGATGAGGGCGAGGAAGATCGTGCCGCGCCGGTCCATGTCCTGCAGGAGGAAGCGCGCGATCATGCTTCCACCGCCCGGCCCTTGAGCGCGAACAGGCCGCGCGGGCGCTTCTGGATGAAGAGGATGATGAAGACGAGCAGCGCGATCTTGCCGAGCACTGCCCCCGCATAGGGCTCGAGCAGCTTGTTGGCGACGCCCAGCGTCATGGCGGCGACCAGCGTGCCCCAGAGATTGCCGACGCCGCCGAAGACCACGACCATGAAGGAATCGATGATGTAGCTCTGGCCGAGATTGGGGCTGACATTGTCGATCTGCGAGAGCGCGACGCCCGCCAGCCCCGCCACCCCGGAGCCGAGCCCGAAGGTCAGCGCGTCGACGCGGCCGGTGCGGATGCCCATGGCCGAGGCCATGCGCCGGTTCTGGGTGACGGCGCGCATCTGCAGGCCGATCGGCGTCAGTTTCAGGATGGCCAGCAGGGCCGCGAAGACGAGGATCGCGAAGACGATGATCCAGAGCCGGTTCCAGGTGATCGCCATTTCGCCGATCTCGAAGGCGCCCGACATGAAGGCGGGCGCTCCGACCTCGCGGTTGGTGGGCCCGAAGGCGGTGCGGACCGCCTGCTGCAGGATCAGGCTGATGCCCCAGGTCGCCAGCAGCGTCTCCAGCGGCCGGCCATAGAGGAAGCGGATGACGCCGCGCTCGATGGCGATGCCCACCAGCCCCGCCACCAGGAAGGCGAGCGGCACGGCGATCAGCAGCGAATAGTCGAACAGGCCCGGCGCACTGGTGCGAATGACCTCCTGGACGATGAAGGTCGTGTAGGCGCCGATCATGACCATCTCGCCATGGGCCATGTTGATCACGCCCATCACCCCGAAGGTGATGGCCAGCCCGATCGCCGCCAGCAGCAGCACCGACCCGAGCGAGAGCCCGTACCAGAGGTTCTGTCCGGCCCGCCACAGCGCCAGCCGGCCCTCGATGTCGGAGACGGCGCGGGCCTGCGCTTCCTTCAGCGAGGCGGAGGCATCGGCCGGCAGCGAGCGCAGGGTCGCCAGCGCATCCTGGTCGCCGCGCTCGCGCAGCACGTCGATGGCGGCGATCCGGTCGAAGGGCGGCGCGTCGGATTTTCCGATGAGGATGGCCGCCTGGGCCTGCCGCAGCGCGGCCTTGGCGCGCGGATCGCTCTCCTTGGCGATGGCACCTTCGAGCACGGGCAGCAGCGAGGCATCGCGCGACTTGAACACGGCCTCGGCCGCGGCGATGCGCCGGCCGGCATCGGGATGGAGCAAGCCGAGCCCGCCCAGCGCGCCCTGGATGGTGCGGCGGACGCTGTTGTTGAGGCGTACGGCGGCAAGACCCGCCGGCGCCGCGGGCAGGGTCGCGCCGGTGCGGGCGTCGAGCAGGCGGCCGTCCGGCATCCGCACCACGACGGCGCCGCCGCCGGCCAGCAGCCGGCCCTCGGCCAGCGCCTCAATGATCACGGCCGCCTGCGGATGCGCCTGGGCGATCAGCCCTTCGATGGCGCGGTTGGTTTCGGAAAAGCTGTCGGCAGCGAGCCGGACGAAGGGGTCGTCGGCGTTCTGGGCGGGGGCCGCACCAGGATGGAGCGCGAGCAGCATCGCCAGCGCCAGGTTGCGCAGAAGGCAGGACAGGATCCGCATGGGCTCGCTTCGCAAGGTCCGTCGGCGGGCGGGGCGCAGCGCCGGCTCGTCTGTGGCGAACACCCCCGACCCGAGCCAGGGGTGCCGCTGATTGCGAGGGCCGGCCGGGCCTTATGGCGCCCGTGCCGGCCCTCCCCCTCTCAAGGCGTCAGGCGCCGCCGCACTTGCCGGTCTTGGTGTTGAAGTTGCCGCACTTCTTCTCGACCCAGTCGCCGATCAGGTCCTTGGAGCCGTCGAGGTGCTTGGACCAGGCGTCGCCGGGAACGAGATCGGTCTTGGAGACCACGTCAAACTGGCCGTCGGCCTTGATCTCGCCGATCAGGACGGGCTTGGTGATGTGGTGGTTGGGGAGCATCGTCGAGATGCCGCCGGTCAGGTTCGGCGCCTGGATGCCCGGCAGCGCATCGATCACCTTGTCGGGATCGAAGCTCTTGGCCTTCTCGACCGCCTTCACCCACATGGCGAAGCCGATGACATGGGCCTCCATCGGGTCGTTGGTGACGGCCTTGTCGTTCTTCTTGAAGGCCTTCCACTGCTTGATGAAGGCCTCGTTCTCCGGCGTCTTGACCGACTGGAAGTAGTTCCAGGCGGCAAGATGGCCGACCAGCGGCTTGGTGTCGATGCCGGCGAGCTCTTCCTCGCCGACCGAGAAGGCGACGACCGGGATGTCGGTGGCCTTGACGCCCTGGTTGCCGAGCTCCTTGTAGAATGGCACGTTGGCGTCGCCGTTGATCGTCGAGACCACGGCGGTCTTCTTGCCAGCGGTGCCGAATTTCTTGATGTCGGAGACGATCGTCTGCCAGTCGGAATGACCGAACGGCGTGTAGTTGATCATGATGTCCTCCTTGGCCACGCCCTTGGCGAGCAGATAGGCCTCGAGGATCTTGTTGGTCGTGCGCGGATAGACGTAGTCGGTTCCGGCCAGCACCCAGCGCTGGACCTTCTCCTCCTTGGCGAGATAGTCGACCGCGGGGATCGCCTGCTGGTTCGGCGCGGCGCCGGTGTAGAAGACGTTGCGCTCGCTCTCCTCACCCTCGTACTGGACAGGGTAGAACAGGATCGAGTTCAGCTCCTTGAAGACCGGCAGCACGGACTTGCGGGACACCGAGGTCCAGCAGCCGAACACGGCCGAGACCTTGTCCTTGGTGATCAGCTCGCGCGCCTTCTCGGCGAAGAGCGGCCAGTTGGAAGCGGGGTCGACCACGACCGGCTCGAGCTTCTTGCCGAGCACGCCGCCCTTCTTGTTCTGCTCTTCGATGAGCATGAGCATGACGTCCTTCAACGTCGTCTCGGAGATCGCCATCGTGCCCGAGAGCGAGTGGAGGATGCCGACCTTGATGGTCTCCTGCGCCGCCGCCGGCAGATGGGATGCAAACATGGTGGCGCCCGCGAGAGCGGCGCCCAGAATAACGCGACGTGTGGTGTTCACGGATGATCCCCCGAACCAACCCTGGTTGGCCGCGTCCTCGGACTGAGGCGTCGGCGGGCCTCCCCGGCCCGAAGGCTGGACTGGCAAGGGGCGTGCCAACGACACAACCGGACGTTACAGCCCCACAAGTCTCTGCCGTTCACGCGTCCTGGGCGCCATTTCCTGCGATACAGCCGCGCCACCACGCAAGGATCGTGCGCCACCAAGAATTTTGCTTATTTTGTGAGCAAACGAGCCGCCCACTGAACAGGCAACGGGCTGCAACAGCAACGATAGCGCCGTAAAAGCCGGGTTCGCGGCCGCGAAACACAGCGCGTTTTTTGACATTTACGCCGCCGCGGGAATCGCCCTAGCCTCATCGTGTCGGTAACAACTGAAAGGAGGTGATCCAGTGTCTCATTGTCATCAACCGCTGGTTCAAAGCGGGCAGACAGGGTCTCTCTCTCCGTGGGGGTCGTGTTCCGCCTGAGTTTTGGACCTTCAGGCCCGGTTACCGGGGCTGCGGTTCGGCAATGGAAGGGCTGCCCGAAAGGGCGGCCCTTCTTCCGTTGCAGGGACGAAATCCGCTGCGGGTTCTGGTGTCGCGTGCCCGCGCATGCCACATCAGGCGGATGACGCAGCCCCTGCCCCATCCGGAAAGCCCCGGCCTTGTCCGCGCCTGAACCCAGCCGCGAGGCGATCCTCGACTTCATCGACGCAGAGCGCGAGGCCGGGCGCGAGGTCGGCCGCCGCGAGATCGCCAAGGCCTTCGGGCTCTCGGGCGGCGGCAAGATCTGGCTGAAGCGCCTGCTCAAGGACCTCGAGGAAGAGGGCGAGACCGGCGGCGACGGCGTCGACCGGCCGGTGCATCCGCGTGGCGCCCTGCCCCCGGTGCTGCTCTGCGAGATCAAGGGCAAGGATCGCGACGGCGACGCCTATGGCGTGCCTTTGGAGTGGAACGAGGCCGAGCAGGGTGTCGCGCCGCGCATCCTGATCGAGCGGCCGCGCGAGTTCCGGGCCAAGCGCCATGCCGCGCCGGCGCCGGCCTTCGGCGACCAGGTTCTGCTGAAGCTGACGCGGCTGAAGGGCGTCGAGGGCTATGCCTATTCCGGCCGCGTGCTGAAGGTGATGGGCAAGGGCAAGGCGCAGGTGCTCGGCATCTTCCGCGCCATGCCCGACGGTTCGGGCCGCCTGATCCCGATCGACAAGAAGGCGCAGGGCCGCGAGGCGCTGATCCCGAAGGGCCAGACCGGCGACGCGCAGGACGGCGATCTCGTCTCCGTCGCGCTGCGGCGCGAGACGCGCTTCGGCCCGCCCGAGGCGCAGGTGAAGGAGCGGCTGGGCTCGCTGAAATCCGAGCGTGCGGTGAGCCTGATCGCGATCCACGCCCATGGCATTCCCCATGTCTTCCAGCCCGCCACGATCGCGGAAGCCGAGGCGGTGCGGCCGGCCGGGACGGCGGGACGCGAGGACTGGCGCGACCTCTCCCTGATCACGATCGACCCCGCCGACGCCAAGGACCATGACGACGCGGTCCATGCCGCGCCCGACGGCGACCCTGACAATCCCGGCGGCCATGTCGTCACCGTCGCCATCGCCGATGTCGCGGCCTATGTCCGGCCGGGCTCGGCGCTCGACCGCGAGGCGCTGGAGCGCGGCAATTCGGTCTATTTCCCCGACCGCGTGGTGCCGATGCTGCCCGAGCGGATCTCCAACGACCTCTGCTCGCTGCGCGAGGGCGAGGACCGGCCGGCGCTGGCCGTGCGGCTCATACTGAAGGCCGACGGCTCGAAGAAGAGCCATTCCTTCCACCGCATCCTGATGCGCTCGGCCGCCAAGCTCTCCTACCAGCAGGCCCAGGCCGCCATCGACGGACAGGGCGACGAGAAGGGCGCGGCCGTCCGCGACACGATCCTGATGCCGCTCTGGGCGGCCTATGGCGTCGCGGCCCGCGCGCGCGATGCGCGCCAGCCGCTGGATCTCGACCTGCCCGAGCGCAAGCTCATCCTGAAAGCCGACGGTTCGGTCGACCGTTGGCGGCGGCGGAGACGCTGGAGAAGGCCGGCAGCCTGCTGGTCTATCGCTGCCATGACGAACCGTCGCTCGAGAAAATCCGGGCGCTCGGCGAGGTGCTGGCCTCGATCGGCATCAAGCTGCCCAAGGAGGGCGTGCTGCGCCCGGCGCTGTTCAACCGCATCCTCGGCATGATCAAGGGCTCGGAGAACGAGATCTTCATCAACGAGGTCGTGCTGCGCAGCCAGGCCCAGGCGGAGTATGTCGCCGAGAATTACGGGCATTTCGGCCTTAACCTGCGCCGCTATGCCCATTTCACCTCGCCGATCCGGCGCTATGCCGACCTCGTCGTCCACCGCGCTCTGATTGCGGCCCAGCGCTTCGGCGAGGACGGTCTGCTGAAGGGCACGACGCTGGAGACGCTGCGCGAGGTCTCGACGCGGATTTCGGCCGCCGAGCGGCGCGCCATGGCGGCCGAGCGCGAGACGGTCGACCGGCTGATCGCGCATTTCCTGGCCGACCAGATCGGCGCCTCCTTCGACGGGCGCATCGGCGGCGTCAATAAGGCAGGGCTCTTCGTCAAGCTCGATGGCACCGGCGCCGACGGCTTCATTCCCGCCTCGACGCTCGGCGCCGACTATTACCGCTATGACGAGGCGGCGCATGCGTTGATCGGCGAGCGGACGGGCGAGAGCTTCCGCCTCGGCGACCGCGTCCATGTCAAGCTGGTCGAGGCCGCGCCCGTCGCCGGCGCGCTGCGCTTCGAGCTGCTTTCGGCCGGCCGGGCGGCGACGGCGGGCGGGCTGGGCGGACGCGGCCCCGCGCCGCGCCGGGGCAAGGGCGGCGCCTTCAGCGGGACTCCCGGCGGCCGCAGTGGCCCGGGGCGCTTCGCCAAGGGCAAGGCGGGCAAACCCCAATCCGGAAAGAGGCGGTGATGGCGGTCCAGATCCACACGGCGAACCCTCAACCCCAGGCGCGGGACTGGCGCCGGGCGATCGGCAACGGCCTGCGCGGGCGCTGCCCGCATTGCGGCCAGGGGCGCCTGTTCAGGGGCTTCCTGAAGCCGGTCGACACCTGCGAGGCCTGCGGCGAGGCGCTGCATCACCAGCGCGCCGACGATTTGCCACCCTATGTCGTCATCACCATCGTCGGCCATGTCGTGGTCGGCGGCCTGCTGCTCGCGGAGAAATACGCCGACTGGTCGTTGGGCCTTCACATGGCCATCTGGCCGGCGCTGACGGTCATCCTCTCGCTGCTGCTGATGCAGCCGGTGAAGGGCGGCGTCATCGGGCTGCAATGGGCGCTGCGCATGCACGGCTTCGGCGGCCGACCGGACAGCCCCGAGCGCCAGCCCCTTCCGCCTGCGGTCCAGCAGCCATGAACGACCACGCCGTCACGCTGACGAACGCCGAGCGGGTTCGGGTCGCCGCCAATCAGCGTCCCCGCGACGCGGCGTCGATGATGATCCTCGACCGCAGGGCCGCCAAGCCGCGGATCCTGATGGGCAAGCGCCATCCCGGCCACAAGTTCATGCCCGGCAAATACGTCTTCCCGGGCGGGCGCCTCGATCCCGGCGATCGTCGCATGGCCGCCACCGGGGCGCTGGCCCAGATTTGCGAGGACCGGCTGCTGAAGCGCACCGTGCGTCCCAGCATCGGCAAGGCGCGCGCGCTGGCGCTGGCCGCGATCCGCGAAACCTTCGAGGAGACCGGGCTGCTCTTCGGCTCCGCCGACTATGGTGCGCCCGAGTCGCCGCCGGCCGGAAGCTGGGCCGCGTTTGCTGGCCACGGCATCTATCCCGACCTCTCCGCCGTCTCCTATGTGGCGCGGGCGATCACGCCGCCGCGGCGACCCAAGCGCTTCGACACCCGATTCTTCACCGTCGACGCCTCGGCCGTCGGCAAGCGCATCGAGAACGTGGTCGGGCCCGATTCGGAACTGGTCGACCTGGTCTGGGTCGATTTCGACGAGGCGAAGGCGCTCGACCTGCCCACCATCACCAAGGTGATCATCCAGGAGGTCGAAGCCCGGATTGCCGGGGGTTTCGCGCCCTGGCTGCCGGTGCCCTTCTATTGGGAGAGAAATGGCCACTTCGTTCGCGAGGAGCTCTGAGACTTCAACCCGGGCGACGAGCGGCGCACCGCGCCATTGCGCCTTGACTTCGCCGGCCCTTTCCGGCATTCCCACGCCCGACGGTTTGCCGGGCTCGCCCGGCCTTTCTCATTTTCCGTGGGCCTCACCAGCCCCGCATGGTTCGAGGATATCCCCATGGCCAAGGCCGTGACCATCAAGATCAAGCTGCTTTCGACCGCCGACACCGGTTACTTCTACGTGACGAAGAAGAATTCGCGTACGATGACCGAGAAGATGTCCATGAAGAAGTACGACCCGGTCGCGCGCAAGCACGTCGAGTTCAAGGAAACCAAGATCAAGTGAGGCGCTTGCGCCTGCCGATCCAGGCTGCCATCGAAACCGCCCTGTCCGGGGCGGTTTTTTGTTGCCGGTATCGCCGCTGCGGCCGCCTCCGCAGGCCCATTTCAGGAAGGTCATGACGCCATGAGCACCGACAGGCCTCGCCGGCCGATGAGCGCACGCGACAAGGCCGAGGCGCTGTTCACCGTGGCCGTGCCGAGGGTGGCCCCGCCCGCCGAGAAGCGCACGACCGTCCCCGGCGCGCGCGAACTCGTCTCGCTGCGGATCGACAGCGACGTGCTGGCGCATTTTCAGGACGAGGGCCCCGGCTGGCAGGATCGCATCAACGCGGCGCTGCGGCGCGCCACTGGGCTCTAGATCCTCTCCCCGGCAGGCGGCGGGCGCATCGGCGCGGCCATGACGGCGCCAGCGAGGGGCCTGAGCGCGGTTTTCGCGTGGCTGCGGCGCAATTGTCACGCCGTGGTACGCAGAATGATGTCACGCTGAAGATCGGTCGGGGGCGACGACCACCTGCGGCAGCGGCGCGCGCTTCGCAGGCGTTCGTCCCTCGTCACCGGAAGATCGCCCCGTGAACGCCGCAGATCCCGACCCCGACGCTCGCAGCACGCCTCACGGGGCCGGCCGCCGGCTGCTGAAGCTCCTCGTCGAAATCGATTCCTCGCGCTTCCTCGGCAACCGCGTCGTCGCAGCCATCGCGCTCATCGCCATCCTCGCGATGTTCGCCGGCCTCGGCTATCTCGTGCCGGCCGTGCTCTCGCCGTATTTCTGAAGCGGGGAGAGGTGGCCGGCCGGCGGCGGTTCTGAGGAGGCCAGAATGTCCGCAACCGACCGGCCGAGCCCTCCGGGTTCCCAGGAGATGCGGCGGACCTGAGAGCCGAGGGGCGTCGCGAGGCAGCGGATGACGCTGCGTCGACCGGACCATCGCAGGGGTGCAGACCTCGAATCAATCGCCGCAGCGCGATTCACCAATGTTCTTCGAAGCTTAACCTTACCGCGTAACCAGTCGCGGCCGGGCGGCGCGCCAGGTCAGGCGGCGTTGGCGGCGATCACGCGATTGCGGCCATTGGCCTTGGCCAGATAGAGCGCGTCGTCGGCGCGCTTCAGGATCTCGGCGGGCGAGGCGTCGCCGGCGCGCCGGCTCGACACGCCGATCGAGACGGTGACGGGAATGCTGTTCGTCGCGCCCTGAATGCCGAAGGGTTCGGAAACGACCCGCTCGCGGATGCGTTCGGCGACGGCAAAGGCGGCGTCGAGCGCGGTATCCGGCAGCACCACGACGATCTCCTCGCCGCCCATGCGGGCGACGAGATCGATGCCGCGGGTGCAGGAGCGGACGCGGTCGGCGAATTCGCGCAGGACCTCGTCGCCGACATCGTGGCCGTAGTTGTCGTTGACCCGCTTGAAGTGGTCGATGTCGAGCACGAGCAGGGCCAGCGAGCGGGCGCGCAGGGCGGATTCATCGAACAGCACCGCCATGCGCGTGTCCATGTAGCGGCGGTTGTGCAGCCCGGTGAGCTGGTCCATCACCGCCATCTCCATCGAGGACTGCACGCTGTCGCGCAGCTTCTCGGTGAAGCGCTTGCGGCGCACCTGGGTGCGGACACGGGCAAGCAGCTCGTTGCGATCGATCGGCCGGATCAGAAAGTCATGCGCGCCGATCTCGAGGCCACGCAGGATGCGGGTGCGGTCCTCCGCCTCCCCCATCATCAGCACGGAGACGTTGCGGGTCCGCTCGAGCGACCGCAGCTGGCTGCAGAGGCGCAGCCCGTCATAGCCCTGCAGATCGAGGCTGACGAGGACGCTGTCGAAATCGCCCTCGACGGCGCGCAGCAGCGCCTGCTGCGGGTCCGGCTCGGTTTCGACGACATGGAAGGCCGACAGGGCGCTCTCCAGCCGCTCGATCACGCGCGGGCGGTCCTCGACCACGAGGATGCGGCCGTTCAGCCCCGTCTCCGAGGCCGCCGCCGCCAGCGGATCGGCGATGCCGAGGCGGCGCGAGGCCAGCGCGCGATTGCGCAGTTCGTCGGTCATCGACTTCAGTCGCACGAGGCTGCGGACCCGCGCGAAGAGTGCGGTGTCGTCGAGCGGCTTGGTCAGGAAATCGTCGGCGCCGGCATCGAGGCCCTTGAGGCGGTCGCCCGGCTGGTCGAGCGCGGTGACCATCACCACCGGGATATGCGCCGTCGTCGCCTCGCTCTTGAGGCGGCGGCAGACGTCGAAGCCGTTCATGCCGGGCATCATCACGTCGAGCAGGACGATGTCGGCCTCGCCGCGTTCGCAGATGGCGATGGCGTCGGGGCCGTTCAGCGCGGTGACGACGTCGAAATACTCCGCCGAAAGCTTCGCCTCCAGCAATTTCACGTTGGTGATGATGTCGTCGACGACGAGGACGCGCGCTGACATGGGTTCGCTTTCGAACGCTCAGGCCGCGCCGGCGTAGGCGCGGACGGTCTCCAGGAACTTCGCGACGGAGATCGGCTTCGAGAGATAGGCCTCGCAGCCGCCCTCCCGGATGCGTTCCTCGTCGCCCTTCATCGCGAAGGCGGTGACCGCGACGACCGGAATCGCCTTCAGGTCGTCATCCTCCTTCAGCCATTTCGTCACCTCGAGCCCCGAGACTTCGGGCAGCTGGATGTCCATCAGAATGAGGTCGGGATGATGCGCGCGGGCCAGCTCGATCGCCTCGATGCCGTCGGCCGTCTTCAGTGTGGCGTAGCCATGGGCCTCGAGGAGGTCGTTGAAGAGCTTCATGTTGAGCTCGTTGTCCTCGACGATCAGAACCGTCTTCATGATGCCGCCCTTCATTTGCGCCACGGACATCGGGGACTGATCCAGATTGTCCAAGCTGGCAGCCTCGTTCAATGATGCCTAGCACGTAAGCCGTTGACGAAACGCAAACCCGAAGTCCGATTCCGACAGGAGCCTTTCGAGAGCCATGGCCAGACCCCCGAGCCTCGACGAAGCGGAGACGCTGGCCCTGCGCGCCCTCGGCTTTCTCGCCGCCGAGCCCGAGCGGCTCGAGCCTTTTCTCTCGGTCACCGGCCTCGGCCCGGCGACCTTGCGGGCGGCGGCGGGCGAGCCGGCCTTTCTCGCCGCCGTTCTCGATCATGTCGGCGGCAGCGATTCGCTGCTGCTCGAGTTCGCCGCCAATCTCGGCGTGGCGCCCGAGACGGTCGCCCTGGCGCGGGAGCGGCTGAGCGGCCCACCCGGCGGCGTGGCGGATTGAGCCCCGCGCGGCCCCTGGCGGCGCGGCGTGTCCTCTGCCGTGACTGCCTGACCGACCACGAGGCGGAGGGGGATTCGCCCCGCCGCTGCCCGGCCTGCGGCTCGCCACGGCTGCTGCGGCACCCCGAGCGGGATGCCCTGAGCCTCGCGCATATCGACTGCGACGCCTTCTACGCCGCCATCGAGAAGCGCGACGATCCCAGCCTGCTCGACAAGCCGGTGATCATCGGCGGCGGCAAGCGCGGTGTGGTCTCGACCGCCTGCTACATCGCCCGGACCTATGGCGTGCGCTCGGCCATGCCGATGTTCAAGGCGCTCAAGGCCTGCCCCCAGGCCGTGGTCGTCAAGCCCGACATGGCGAAATATGTCGCGGTCGGGCGGCAGGTGCGCCGGCTGATGCAGGAGCTGACGCCGCTGGTCGAGCCGATCTCGATCGACGAGGCCTTTCTCGATCTGGCCGGCACCGAGCTGCTGCACCATGCCAGCCCGGCCGTGACACTGGCGCGGTTTGCCCGGCGCATCGAGGCCGAGATCGGCATCACCGTCTCAGTCGGGCTGTCCTATGCAAAGTTCCTGGCCAAGGTCGCCTCCGACATGGACAAGCCGCGCGGCTTCTCGGTGATCGGACGGGCGGAAGCCGTGGCTTTCCTCTCCGCCAAGCCGGTCGGTCTCATTCCCGGCATCGGCCAGGCCAGCGCGGCCAAGCTGGCGGAGGCGGGCTTCCGTGTGATCGGGGATCTGCGCGAGGCACCGGTCGAGACGCTGTTTCGGCTGGCCGGCAAGGACGGCCCGCGGCTGAAGAACCTCGCCAACGGCATCGACCCGCGCCGCGTCACGCCCGACCGGGAAACCAAGAGCGTGTCCAGCGAGACGACGCTGGAAGTCGATCTGTCACGCTTCGACGAGCTGGAGCCGGTGCTCTGGCGGCTCTGCGAGAAGACCTCGAAGCGCCTGAAGCATCAGGAACTGGCGGGACGAACGATCACGCTGAAGCTGAAGACGGCGGATTTCCATTCGATCACGCGGGCGACGCGGCTGCCCGAGCCGACCCAGCTCGCCGCGCGGCTGTTCACGGCGGGGCGCGATTTGCTGCGGCGCGAATGCAACGGACCGCGCTACCGGCTGATCGGCATCGGCGCGAGCGACCTGACCGGCCCGGAGGAGGCCGACCATGGCGATCTCGCCGATGTCGCGACACCCCGGCTGAAGGCGATGGAGGGCGCGCTCGATCGCCTGCGCGCGCGCTTCGGCGACGCCGCCATCGGCAACGGTCTGAGCCTGCGCCTGCCGCAGAGGGCCGGCTCCGGCACCGCTATTTCGCGCAATCCGCCTGAGGCAGAAGATCCAGACGCGTGAGCGTGCCACGCAGAGCGAAGCTGCCATAGTCGAGCCTGACGGCGCCGGTGACGCCATTCTCGTAGAGTTCGAACGAGATCGTGTAGGTCGGCGTCGTCTCGCCGGAGCCGACCTTGAAATAGGACATCGTCACCGGCCAGCGCGCCAGCTTCTCGAATTCGGGGCGCTGCAGCGGTTCCTCCGCAGGCTTGCTCTCCAGCTTGCGGCCGATGACCGAAAGCGTCTCGTAGACGTCCTTGCCGCCATTGGCGCCGTCATAAAGCCGGACGCTGAGCGTGTTGCGCCCCTCGCGCGCCGCCTTGATGACCGCCTTCATCTGGGCGTTGGGGAACAGGGCCGCGACCGGCTCGCGATGGGTCTCGGGCTTGGGCGCGGTGAGCTTGACCTCATAGCCCTGCCCCGTGCGGGTCGCCGTGCCGTCGACGGTCTCCTTCGGCGTGCCGCTGGCCGAGCTCTCGGTCTTGAAGCGGTAGCTGGCGCCGTCGCCGGCCTCGAAGCTCGTCGTCCGCGCATCGATCAGCCGCGGACCGCCCTCGCCGCTCTGGAGCTGCGTGACCTGCCGGAAGGAGAGCGCATAGCCGTCGCAGGCGTCGCCGGTGAAATCGAAGGCGATGCGGCCGCGGGCCGTGTCGACGTTCTTGGCCGCCTTGCCGGCATCGAGCACCAGATCATAAACGGCCCGGTGCGGAGCGAGAATGACGCGATCGGCCGGTTGCGCCTGGGCGCCGGCCGGTCCGCACCAGAGCGCCACGAGCGCCAGACATCCCGCCAGACCGGTTGCGTTCGTCGTCATCGGGCCCGCCGCCTTCCTTGTTCCTGCTGCGGGAATCTAGGTGCATTGCGGCGATGGCGCAAACAAGGCGACGGCGCGGCCTTCCGGCCCTGTCGCCTCTCGCGCAACGCGGGCGACGCCCGATGAACGCCGTCGATACCCGTCTCGCCGAACTCGGCATTACCCTGCCGACCCCGGCCGCGCCGATCGCGAACTATGTGCCCTACGTCATCACCGGCAATCTCCTGGTGATCTCGGGGCAGCTCTGCTTCGGGCTCGACGGCAAGCTCTCCGACGCCCACAAGGGCAAGCTCGGGGTCGAGATCTTCAACGAGGCCGGTCTCGAGGCCGCGCGGCTGTGCGCCATCAACGTGCTTGCCCAGGCCAAGGCGGCGCTGAACGGCGATCTCAGCCGGATCACGCGCTGCGTGCGGCTCGGCGGCTTCATCAATGTCGCGCCGCATTTCGCCGCCCTGCCCGCGATCATGAACGGCGCCTCGGACCTGATGGTGGCGCCCGCCTCGATCTCGGCTGGCTGATCGCCCGGCCGATCGCCCATCGCGGGCTCCACGCCGCCGGCGCCGGCGTGATCGAGAACAGTGGACCCGCGGCCGAGGCGGCCATCGCCAGCGGGTTCGGCATCGAATGCGACGTCCAGCTCAGCGCCGATGGCGAGGCGATGGTGTTCCATGATTTCGAGCTGGACCGGCTGACCGAGCGCCAGGGCGCGGTCTCGGCGCAGACGGCGGACGCGCTCGCGGCGATCCCGCTGCGCGGCAGCCAGGCGCGGATCCCGACGCTGTCGCGCTTCCTCGACCTGATCGGCGGGCGCGTGCCGCTGGTGATCGAGATCAAGAGCCGCTTCGACGGCGATCTCCGGCTGACCCGGCGCGCCGCCGAGATCGTCGCCGGCCGCGCCGGCCAGCCGATCGTGTTCAAGTCCTTCGATCCCGAGATCGTCGCGGCACTGCGCGAGATCGCGCCCACCGTGCCGCGCGGGATCGTCGCGATGAACGACTATTCCTATCCGGACTACGCCCATCTCGATGCGGGCCAGCGCCGCGCCATGGCCAATCTGCTGCATTTCGAGCGGAGTCGGCCGGATTTCCTGTCCTGGAAGGTCACGGATCTCGACAGCGCGGCGCCCTATCTCTGCCGCAACGTCCTGGGCATGCCGCTGATGAGCTGGACGGTGCGCACGCCGGAGGACCGGGAGAAGGCCTCGCGCCTTGCCGACCAGATGGTGTTCGAGGGCTTCACGCCTTGAGCGAGGGCGGGGCCGGCGACCTCCGGGTGCGCGTCGCGACCTCGCTGAAGGCGGTTCCGGCCGCGACCTGGAATGCCTGCGCCCACCCAGCCTTGCCCGAAGGCGAGTCGGTCGGGTTCGATCGCGAGAATCCCTTCGTCTGCCATGAATTCCTGCGCGCGCTCGAGGAGAGCGGCTGCGTCGGCGGCCGCTCGGGCTGGTCGCCGGCCTATCTGCTGGTCGAGGATGGCGAGGACAGGCTGCTCGCCGCCGCGCCGAGCTTCCTCAAGAGCCACAGCCAGGGCGAATATGTCTTCGACCACAGCTGGGCGGAGGCCTATCAGCGCGCGGGTGGCCGCTATTACCCGAAGATCCAGGTCGCGGCGCCCTTCACCCCCGCGACGGGGCCGCGCCTGCTGGTCGCGCCCGGGCCGCGGGCGGAGGAGGCCCGCGCGGGGCTGATCGCCGGGCTGGAGGCGCTGCGCGACCAGACCGAGGCCTCCTCCGTCCATGTCACCTTCGCAGGGGAGCCCGATGTCGCGGCGCTGCGGGAGGCCGGCTATCTTGAGCGGCACGACCTGCAGTTCCACTGGTTGAACGAGGGCTTCGGGCGTTACGACGATTTCCTGGCGACGCTGGCCTCGCGCAAGCGCAAGGCGCTGAAGCGCGAGCGCCGCGAGGCACTCGCCGCCGGGATCACCATCGCGGTGCTCAGCGGCAGCGACCTCACCGAGGCGGTCTGGGACGATTTCCATGCCTTCTACGAGGATACCGGTTCGCGCAAATGGGGGCGGCCCTATCTCAACCGGGCCTTCTTCTCCTGCGTGGGGGCGGCGATGGGCGAGCGCATCGTGCTGGTGATGGCGCGGCGCGAAGGGCGCTACATCGCCGGCGCGATCAATTTCCGCGGCGCCAATACGCTTTACGGCCGCAACTGGGGCTGCATCGAGGACCACCCCTTCCTGCATTTCGAGGTCTGCTACCATCAGGCCATCGACTATGCGATCGCGCAGGGTCTCGCCCGCGTCGAGGCCGGTGCTCAGGGCGAGCACAAGCTGGCGCGCGGCTACCGCCCGGTGGTGACGCGCTCGCTGCACCATCTGGCCGAGCCCGGGCTGGAACGGGCGGTGGCGCATTACCTGACGCGTGAGCGGGCGCAGATCGCCGCGGCACAGGCGGCGCTGGCGGCCGAAAGCCCGTTCCGCAAGTCCGGCGATCCCGATGGCTGATCGGCTGGCTTCCGCAGCATCCGCGGGGCCGGCCTTCTGCGCGGACGGCGAACTGGGCTACCGACGCAGCCTGACCGCCTTCGCGGACGGGTCGCTGACGCTGGACGAACCCTACCGGCTGGCGCATCTGCCGCTGGTGGCGCCGGACCATCCCGGCGTCATCGCCCGGCAGGAGGGGCGATCCTACGAGATGGGCCGGCATCCGTGCGTCTACTCGCTGGTGTTGCCCATCGATGGCGCCCTGCTCGCGGTTTCGGCGCCCTTCCAGCGGCTCGCCGCCGAGATGCGCGCCGCCCCGTTCGCAGCGAAGATCGCCTGGGACATCCTGCCGCGACGGAGCGAGCGGCTGCATGCGACGCTGTGCGGCACGCTCTCGACCGGCGAGGCGCCCTCGATCGACGACGGCACCCGGCAGGCCCTCGTCCGCATCGAGCCCTTCGCGGTCGATCTGCGCGGGCCCTTCTCCGGCAACGTCAATCGCGGGCGGATCTATCTGCGGGTCTATCCGGAGAAACGGGACGGGCTAAACCCCATCCATGAAGTCCAGGCCGCCTTCGGGCGCCCGCCCGGCGATCTCTATCCGGTGGGGCTCTACAATCTGACCGACGATCTCGATGCCAGCGAGACCGCCGCGCTGGCGGAGATCATCGCGCGCTGGTGGGATGTGTCGTTGCTGCGCTTTGCGGTGACGGATCTCTGGCTGCTCGGCGCCTGCGACGATCTGGTACTGGATTCCCAGATCGCCGACAGGCTGGCCCTGCAGGCCGACGCGCCGATCCCTGCGAAGCCGCCACGGCCTTGACGGCGACCGCCCGGGCGCGACAGGCTGGAGTCCGTTCGTCCCGCCTGCCCCGGATTGCGCATGACCGCCTACGATCCCAGCAATGTCTTCGCCCGCATCCTGCGGGGCGAGCTGCCCTCCCACACCGTCTATGAGGACGAGGCGACAGTCGCGATCATGGACATCATGCCGCGGGCCGACGGGCATGTGCTGGTGATCCCGAAGGTGGCCTGCCGGAATGTGCTGGATGCGCCGGCCGAGGCGCTCCAGGCCGTCGCGCTGACGACGCAGAAGCTGGCGCGGGCCGTGAAGGCGGCGTTCGACGGTGATGGCGTCACCATCCAGCAGTTCAACGAATCGGCCGGCGGCCAGGTGGTGTTCCACCTGCATGTCCATGTCATTCCGCGCCATGACGGGATGTCCATGAAGCCCCACACCGGCGCGATGGAAAAGCCCGAGGTCCTGGCCGCGAACGCCGACAGGATCAGGAGCGCGCTGAAGGCGCTGTGAGCGGGACGGTCACGGCGTCAGCAGCCAGTAGGCGCCACCGATCAGCGTCGCCTCGCCCGCCAGCACCGCCAGCAGCACCCGCCTTCGGTCAAACAGCATGATCGCGAGCGTGACCGAGAGCGCTCCGACCCGCAGGGCAAGCGGCACGGCGGCGAGCGCGCCGGGCGGCGCCACGATCAGCTTGGCGACGATGCCGGCGAGAAGCGCCGTCGCCACTGCCCTCACCCATTCGAGCGCGGGCGAGTCGGCGTCGATGCGCCGCGAGAAGGCCACCGCGAGCCAGCGCCAGATCTCGGTCGGCAGCACCGCGAACAGCACCAGCGCGAGGTAGGGCCAGAGCGGGCCGTCGAGCCAGGCGATCGGCGGGGTGATCGC